>JACQGX010000031.1 GCA_016199265.1 Chloroflexota bacterium
CGCACCGAGCGGGTGATCCGCAGTACCCGCAGGTCCAGCAGGTGCAGATACGACGGAATGATGGCGAGGAGATCGATGATTCCCCAGAAGCTGAGGATGTACGCGCGCTTGTTGGGCGCGGCGTAGATGTTTGCGGCGTACTCCAGCGTGAAGGCGACGACGATCACCAACTCGGCGGCCTCGAACAGCGGCGCGTACGCATTGTGGATCTCGGCAACCGATTCGAGCATGATCGAGGCGACGGAGAAGTAGATCAGCACCATCATCGCGAGGTTCATGATCCGGTATTCGGGTGTTCCCGGCGTCCCGAAGGCGCGCTTGACCCAGCCGAGAAAGCCCGGCAAGGACGGGGCAAGCTCCTCGTCGGTTGGCGAGGCGGCGGAGACGCCCCATTGCGCCCCCGCCGCCGCCTCCACCGTTTCCGCCGTTGTGGCGTCGAAGGCCCTCCTACCGGCCGTCTTGCCCGTTTTGGATAGGGCGACGTCGAGCGGGTTGCCACACTCGGCACAGAACACGGCCGGGTAAGGATTGATTGCGGCGCACGTCTGGCAGGCGAGCGCACGCAAGGCTGCGCCGCAGGTGGTGCAGAATCTCGTGCCGGCGCGGCTCACCGCGCCGCACTGGAGGCACTCGACGTCCGCCGCGGAGGTGAACGCGGCGGCAGTGTGCGATGTGGTCATCTCTTGTCTCCGTCTGGTCAAGCTGCTCGCGTTCGCCGTCGGCGCCTAGACTCAGTCCACAGTCCCAGGTCCAAAGTCCAAGTCGACCCCCAGACTCCACCCTCTTTGGACTTTGGACTTTGGACTTTGGACTTGCTTTAGGGCTGTCGAATCACCGTGGTCGACGAGCCTGCACCCGAGCCAACGGGAGCGATCGGACGGCTGGCCCCCGCGCTATAGTCGGCCGGCCCGCCGGGGTTGAAGCTGCCCGCGACGACGCGCGGCCCTCCGAGCGGCGCGGTCGCAAACGACGCCGCCACCGCGCCGCCACCGGCAAGCAGCAACAGCGTCAATCCGCCGAGTACGACCACTTCCATCACGCCAGACTGGCCCGAATTCGCCGCCATCCATCTACTCCCTCCGCGAGAAACTGTCCTACCGGGGGACTTTTCGTGCTCCCACGATACCGGCGCATCATGAAGACGTGCTGAAGGCGTGATGAAGTTTTCATGAAGCAGGCGTGAGCCACCGCCTGGGGTCAGTTGCTCGAGAAGGGCGGGAGCGCCGGGAGCAAGAGGCGAACCGTCGTGCCGCGGCCGGTGACTGACTCGAGCGTGACGGTACCGCCGTGCGCTTCGACGAGGTGCTTGACGATGGACAGGCCGAGCCCGGCGCCGTGCGCCTCGCCGGCCCTCACCGTGGCTGCCCCGCGCGAGCGGGCGGTGTCGACGCGATAGAACCGATCGAAGACCCGCGGCAGGTGCTCGGCTGGAATACCGGGACCGTTATCGGCGACGATGAGCTCGGCGCCATCTAGGGTGTGTCGCAGCGTGAGGTGGATCGACGTTCCTGCCGGCGTATGGTGCAGGGCGTTGCCGACAATGTTCCGCAGCACCTGGCGCAACCGCTCCGCGTCGCCGTGTACTGTAACCTCGGGGCACCAATCGAGCTCGAGCGCGTGCCCCGTCCGCGCGTCGCGCGCTTCGCCGGCAACGTCGGCGAGCAGGCGATCGAGCCGCACCGGCCGGCGGTCGAGAAAGTCGCCCGTCATCCCTCGGCCGAGCAGCAACAGGTCGTCGACGAGCTTGCCGAGCCGGGCAGTTTCCTCCTCGGCCTCTCGGGCAGCTTCGGTGCGCATCTGCGGATCGGCGTCTTCACGCTGCACGAGGGCCAGGTTGGTGCGCAACACCGTGAGCGGGTTGCGTAACTCGTGTGACGTATCGGCGAGCAGCCGTCGCTGGGCCTCGAACGCGGCCTCCAACCGTTCGAGCATGGCGTTGAAGGTGGCGGCGAGCTCGGCGACGTCGGGTGGCGCCGTAGCGCCCGTAGCGCGTTTGCCTTTGACGTCCGATGCCGCGGGGCCGTCGACCGGCACACGGGCCCGGAAGTCGCCCGTCTCGGCGATGCGCCGTGCCAGCCCAGTGACGCGCGCCATACCATCGAGCGTCGCCGATTGCACCGCCTGATCGCGTGCCAGCAGGCGGTCGAGAACCGCCGCCCCGGTGAAGATCAGCGTCGAGGCCGCGATAATGTCGAGCGCGTCCTGCACGTAGAGCCACGTCTCGAGCCACGGCAGCGGCACGAGCGACGTCGCCCCGACGATGACGGTGTTGACGAGCACGAACGCGGTGTAGAGCGCTGCAACGCCGGCGGCGACGCCGCCGACGTAGCGCGTGTGTTTGGGAATGTTGCGCTTGCCGGCGGTGATGGGAGTGCTGGTGCGGACGCGCACGGCTCGTTTACCGGTCACGACTCGCGGAGCGCGTAGCCGGCGCCGCGGATCGTCTGGATCAGGCGCGGCTGCCCGGTGCCTTCGAGCTTGTCGCGCAGGGCGCGGACGTGGACGTCGATGACGTTCGAGCCGCCGAGGTAGTCGTAGCCCCAGACCTGCTCCAAGATTCGATTGCGGCTGAGCACCTGGCGCGGGTGCCGCAGGAAGAACTCGAGCAGGTCGAACTCGCGTGCGGTGAGCGCGAGCGGCTCGCCATCTCGCCAGACCTCGCGCGTCGCGGGGTCGAGCTCGAGGTCGGCGTAGCGCAGCATCTCGCCGTATTGCGCCGGCCGGCCACGGCGGAGCAACGCCCGCAGTCGGGCAAGCAACTCGTCGAAGGCGAAGGGCTTGACAAGATAATCGTCGGCGCCACGGTCGAGCCCGGCGACGCGATCCTGGATGCCGTCGCGTGCGGTCAGCAGCAGGATCGGCACACCCGACGTGCGGCGCAGCCGGTCGCAGACTTCGAGGCCATTCATACCCGGCAGCATCACGTCGAGAACGACGACGTCGGGTGGGCGGGCGGCGACGAGCGCCAGTCCACCCGGTCCATCCTCGGCCGCGTCGACGGAATAGCCTTCGAGCGTGAGCCCGCGGGCCACGGCGCTCAATACCCGCGGGTCGTCCTCCACTACCAGGACTCTGGCCTTCATCGAATCTTCATCCGGGCTTTAGTACCCCTTCATGCAGCCGTTTTACGCTGCTGCAAACCCGCTATGCGCCCAGTGTACGAACCAAATGTAACGCAGGTCGCGTAACAGGGAGAAACGTCACATCCGGTACGAGGAGCGTCTCATGAGTGGAACTGCAATCGAGCGGCGCGAGAGTGCGGCGGAGGCGGCACATGCGGCCAACACGACACCCGCGCCGGCCATGGTCGGGGTCGCGCCAGCGGCGTCAACGGCGGGGCTGCCGGCGCATGCGTCGGATGGCGCAGCGCTGCTAGAGGACTTCCCGTTGCTGCCCGCCGGGCAAAGCCAGGGCGCGTTGAGCGATGGGCCGCCGGAGCTGGCGCACGCCCACGCCCATCTGCTGCATGCGCGAGAGTGGCTGGACGTGGCCTTCAACGCGATGCAGCGGAACGACGATCCGGTGGAGGCACGCCGGCTGGTGGGCCTGGGGAGTAACCATATCGGCTCAGTGAAGTATTTCCTACTCAAGTTTCTGAGTAAGATGAACCGCACATCTGACCTGCTTGGATCAGGTGGCGGAGCCGGCGGCCGCTCGATCGACGATATGCGCTAAATGAACGTGAGCCTTGGCGTCGTCTGCTGCCAGGCGCTCGGCGCCTTGCTTCCGCTGGCCGCCGAGGGGTCCGTTGCCGATGCAGCGGGCCCCTCGCTCGGCCGGGCCGCGCTGGCGTCGCTGTTGGCGACGATCGCGACGCTGTCGCTGCTTGTCGGCGCCGCGCTCGGGTTGTACGCCCGGCCGGGACAGCGAGTGATCGCGGCGGTGATGGCGTTTGGCAGCGGCGCGCTGATCCAGGCGCTGGTGGTGGAGCTGGCGTTTGAGGGGGCCGAACGGCTCGTCCGCGAGCACCACCTGCCGCCGATCGCGAGCTGGCTGTGGGTCGCCGGCGGCTTCGTCGTCGGTGGCTTCGTGTACTTTTTGGCCAACCGCCTGATCGAGGGGTGGGGCGGGGCGCTGCGCAAGCCGGCGACGGCGAAGGAGTACTTCCTCGAGAAGAAGCGCGAAGAGTCGGCCGCGCTTCTGACCCGGCTGTCGAAGGTCGATCTCCTGCGCTCGCTGCCACCGCAAGAGATGCAGGAAGTGCTTCCCTTTGTCCACGCGGTCCGGGTGCCGGCCGGTACGGCGGTCTTCGAGCGCGGGGAGCAAGGCAACGCGCTGTACTTGATCGACGAAGGCCACGTCGAGATTGTCGTCCGGCCGGTGCCGGCGGGGCCCTCGAGTGAGCCGGCGGCGGGAACCGCATCCGGAGTTGTGCCGGTCGCCGCCACTACAGTCGCCGCACCCCCGGAGGCGCCGGCGGTGTTGGCGAGGCTCGGGCCGGGGCAGTCGTTCGGCGAGATGGCGCTGCTGAGCGGCGAACCGCGCTCGGCGAGCGCGGTCGCCGTCGAAGACGCCACGCTGCTGCGCATCGCCAAGGACGACTTCGATCACCTCATCTCCGGCTCTCCCGCGCTGCGCCATGCCGTCGCGGAGCTCAGCCATCACCGCGTGCTGCAGAACATCCGGCAGGCGCCGCAGACCGATCCAGAGCAGTGGCAGCGCATCGCGGTACAGAGCATCCAGCGCCTGAACCGGCACGAACAGGAAGCGCTGATGAAGGCGCACGGAGGCAGCAGCGGCGCGCCAATCGGCATTTTCCTCGGCGCACTGCTCGACGGTATACCCGAATCGATTGTCATCGGCGCCGGGTTCACGACACTGGCGTCGTTTAACCCCACCTTTCTGGTCGCCGTCTTCATGTCCAACCTGCCGGAGGCGATGTCGAGCGCTGCCGGCATGCGCCACGGGGGGTTCAGCGCGCGGCGCATCTTTTCCCTTTGGGGTGGTCTGGTCGTCGGCAGCGCCATCGCCGCCGCGCTCGGCAACGTCTTCCTCGCGTCGGCGGCGCCGACGGCGATCACGTTTGTCGAGGCGCTGGCGGGCGGCGGCATCCTGGCGATGCTGGCCGCCACGATGATGCCGGAAGCGTTCGAGCACGGCGGGCCGTCGGTTGGGTTATCGACGATCGCCGGCTTCCTCAGCGCGTTTCTTTTCACCGCGCTCGGCATGCATTGATGCCGCACGGCCGGGACGTAGTACTTTCGTCCGGTCTTCGCAACCATTTCATCTCCATTTCATCTTGCCGGCGTATGCTGAGCCAACGCAGCAGTGAAACGTGGCGGCGCGGCCGCCGGCGGACGGGCCGCGCCGAGCATTGGGAGGTTAGGGCACGATGCCGACTTGCGTCAGGGCTAGCTATGGAGGATTCGATCGACCTCCGATTATCAAGGCCGTGGACGTTCGCCTGTCCGCACAGGTGAGGCGCGTCGGCAGTCACGGACGAGGGGCGCCGATGTCGAGCCAGACGCAGCGCGCCGAGCAGGTGACGATCCCAGACTGGCTGCGCCGGCTCGAGCGGATGACCGCAACCGCAGTCCGCTGACGAAGTGAGCCCCCGCCGGGCCTGTCCCGGCGGGGGCTCACTGTTGCTGAAGCGCTGGCGAACGCGCGTGAAGCCGCGTCAAGCCACTTGAGGGCCATGCTCGGCATGCAGTAGACGGGCGCGCCGCGCCCTGATCTTGACCAGTCGCAGCGCATCGACCTCTGACCAGCCCGGCGGCAACCGGTGCTGGGCGGCCAGTAGGCGTACGCGCTGCTCGAGCTCCTCGTCGGATGGCACGCCGTAGGTCTGGAACGTGGGCAAGGCCATCCAGGACAGCAGAGAGCCGTCCGCGGCCGCGTGGCTCGTGCGCGAACTGTGCGGTCTACGCGTGCCGTGCGGCGTCCGGGCCAGGGCGGACAGCGCGGCGAGCAGTCCGCCTGTGATGCCCCAGAGCCCGAGCAGCACGATCAACACGGTAATCGCGGTATCAAGTGCGTTCGACGTCATCGCTTCCATCAGTGTCATTGCTGGATTCGTGCCATCCTTCCTAGATTACGCAGATTGCTGGAGGGATTCGGGCGAGGCTTGGATACCGACCACATCCTCGACCGGCATGACGAAGAGGAAGCCGACGCCCGGCTGGTCGAGGTTGCCCGCGCGGACCATCGCGCGCACGACGATGTCGAGGAGAGTGTCCGGCACGACGACCATCACGATCTCCTTTTCCGGCTGCACGGCCAGGCCGAGCAGGCCTAGCCGTTCGCGGATGCCCAGACCGCGACCAAAGAACGCTACCGCGCTCTGTGCGCCAGCCTTGAGCGCCGCGCGGATGGGTTTATCCGCCTTGCCGCGCTGCATGATGGCCATGATCATCTTCTGACTCTGATCCGCGTTTGCTGCCACGCTCTTTGTAGATGCCATTTGCTTTGTGCTCCGCTTGCTCCTCTGTAGTACTCCTGCGCGTTGCTGCTCCGACGATGGGCCGGCGGTCACGGTTCATCCTTGGCCATCGCCACCGCTTCGAGCAGGCCGACGACCCGGGCGACGGGCATCTTCGCGACGTAGTCGGCGTTATCGGTGCTCGACGTCGACGACTGCGCGATGGCCTGGACGACGTCGTTCGCGATAGGGGCGCCGACGACGGTCACGATCACCTCCTTCTCTGAGCGCACGGCGAGGCCAGAGGCGCCGACGTGCTGCTCCGAGTCGGTGCCGCGACCGATGAAGACCGTCGCGGCCTGGGCGCCGGCGCGAATGGCGGCGCTTACGGCTCGGTCGGCACCGCCGCGTTCGACGACTCCGACGATCAAGCGGGGCCCGGTATCGACGGGTGTAACGGTGTGTTGGGTAGCCATCTAAGCTCTTTCCCTTGGCGATCTGTTCGTTGGTGGTCTGTTCGACCGGGGATCTCCGGATTACGTCAACACTCAGGCCCGCGCCGGCACTCGTGCCGCCGGCTCGCCCGCGGGCGATGCGGCCGCCTCAGCCGGCCCGGACGTGGTGCGGGCGCGCCATGCCGCCAGCTCTTCGTCGAGCCAGCTCAGGTCGTCATCGTCGACGTCGTGCTTGTTCGTGGAGGCCGGGGCCTTCGTGCCCGTGCGGGAGACGATCAGCCCCAGCACGAGGACAGTGAGAATTGGTCCGATGGAGGCCATCGCCAGCATGCCGAAGCCGTCGGACACGCCGACCGACGTGCCGATGCCCAGCCCCATCGCCAGCACGAGTGGCACCGTAATTGGGCCGGTGGTGACACCGGCGCTGTCCCAGCCGATGTTGATGTACTTCTCATCGCTCAGCCACGTGACGATGCACAGCACGAGGTAGGGTGGAATCACCAGATAGGTGATGGGGATGCTGAACATGACCTTGGCGATGCCGGTGGCCAGTCCCAAGGCGACGCCGACGGCGACTGCCTGGATGAGCAGCGACTTTTTGAAGGCGCCGGCGGTCACCTCTTCGACGGTCATGCCGAGCGCATTGAGCGCCGGTTCGGCCATCGTCGCCCCGTAACCCAGAACAAAGGCGAACACGATGGCGACAACCCGGCCGCCGACTTCGCCGTAGAGCGCCTCCGGCGGCTGAAAGGCGACTGGCACGTTGCCGCCGACCTGTCCACCCAGCGGTACCAGGCCGACTCCCAGACCGAGATTGAAGAGCCCCAGGCCGCCGATGCACAGCACCAGACCAAGCGCGATCTGGTCGATGCTTCGGATGCGCTCCTTGAGCACAAATCTCTGGACAATCAGGAGGAACACCGCGAGGGGGATTACTGCCTGTAAGGCGCCCTGCATCGAAACTGCCATGAGCTCGAGCAGACCCGTTCCGGCAGCGCTATCGGTGCCTGCGTCGGCGGCGAACTGTGCGGCGGCTGCCGGGTCCATCACGCCGCCCGTGTAGAAGACAAAGAGCGAGAGGGCAAGCACCATGATGATCGGCCAGAGCGACGCGAGCGTCACGATCCCGAAGCCACTCATACCCGTATCTGATTTGCCGAGCACGGCCGACACACCAAGGCCGAGTGCCAGCACGAGCGGCACCGTCACCGGTCCGGTCGTTACCGCACCCGTGTCCCACGCGAGCGCGATGAGGCTGCGCGTCTGCGGATTGACCTGTGCCACGACCGTGAGGCCGAGACCGACGGCGAGTGCCGGATAGAGGAGTGTCTTCAGGCTCCAGCCGCGAGCGAAGCGGTAGACGCCGAGGATCGTGGCGATGCCCACTCCCACGCCGACCATCAACACCAGCGCGCCGGAGCTGCGATTGAGCATCTCGTAGAGGAGGGGAGCTTCTTCGGGCTTGACGTTGGCGCCGGCGGCCTTGAGGGTGCTGATCGCCGGTTCGGCGTAGGTGGCACCCAGCCCGACGATGAAGGCGAAGGCCAAGATGAGCCACATCTTGGCCTTGCGCGGGAGCGTGGCGCCGAGGTTCTCGCCCAGCGGCATCAATCCCAGGCGCAGCCCTTCCATGAAGAACATCAGGCCGAGAATGACGATGCCGAGGCCGGTGGCGATGCCGATCGCCCCGACAATCGGCTGGCGGAGCACGATCAACTGGAAGAGGAACAGGAATAGGGAAATGGGCGCGACGGCGACAACCTGCTCTCTGATCTTGTCGTAGAGAAATGGTCCCAAGATGGAGAGGACCAGCTTGGGGGTGACCTTGATCTTGT
Organism: Chloroflexota bacterium; assembly: GCA_016199265.1. GTDB lineage: Bacteria > Chloroflexota > UBA11872 > UBA12225 > UBA12225 > JACQGX01. The sequence goes on from JACQGX010000031.1 coordinate 8,652, forward strand.
ACTGCACCGCGGCGGCACGAATGTCCTCTGCCGCTGTCGCTTCTGCTGCCATTTACCTACGCTGCTCCTTTCGTGAGGCGGCGCTCACTTTGCGCTTTCATGACCAGATAGCGGGCCGCACGCACGGCTTCGTCTGGGCTCGGCACTGCCTCGACGACGAGTTGATCGCCGATGTAGAGCGAGTAGAGCGTCCGGCCGACCGCATCGACGTGGGTGCGGATCGTCCAACCATTCGCTGCCATCGGGTCCATGGGAGGGATCTCCTCGTCCTAATCTTTCGTCTTTTTTCTCATCCGCTTCCGTTGCGACGCCACCGCGAGTGCACCCTCCTGTGCCGGCTAAACCGTCCCACGCCGGCGACTCTTCGGTACGTGCGATCACGAATGCCCCGCCCGCCGTTCCATCCCAGCGCCTGCGACATGCGCCCGCCGCACCCGCTGCACGTTTGTGCTGCAAAAGAGCATAAATCGCTTACGCTCCTTAACTGATGAACCGAAGGGAGAGAAATCCGATGAGCTCCATGAGGCGCAGCTATGCGCCTCATGGGACCTTCATGAAGGCGTTTGCGGCGGTGCAGAGTCCCAGGACAGTCACTTGCGGCGCAAGGGAGCGCAGGCAGGCCTGGGTGGCCACGCGCGCGGCGCGTCGGGAGCGCCGCCTACTTGTCCGGCTGCGCCAGAGGCAGGTACATCGAGACCGTAGTGCCCTTGCCGAGTTGGCTGGCGAGCTCGACGCGGCCGGAGTGCGCTTCGACCAGGTGCTTGACGATGGCCAGGCCCAGGCCGGACCCGCCGCCCGAGCGGGACGGGTCGGCCTGGTAAAAACGCTCGAAGACGTGGGGCACGTGCTCGGGCGCGATTCCTGTACCGGTATCGGTACACGTGATGACCGCCCACTCACGGCCACCGCGGTCGAGGCCGGTCAGCCGCCGCACATCGAGGCGAATCGTTCCCGAGTCCGGCGTGAAGCGTTGGGCGTTTTCAATCACGTTGCCGATGGCCTGGCGAAGGCGCCCGCTGTCGCCGAGGGCAATGGCGGGCTCGACGGCGCCGAGGGTCACGGCGGGTCTGCCCGCCTTTGAAGCGTCGTTCGCCACCGACTCCACCAGCTCGTCGAGGCTGACGACTTCGAGCTGGAGCATCTCGGCGACGTCGCCGCGCGCCAGCAGCAGCAGATCGGTGACCAGCCGCTGCATGCGTCCGGCCTCCCTATGCGCGTCGCGCGCTGCTTCCTGCCGCACCAGCGGCGGAAGATCGTCCCGCTGCAGGAGGGCCAGGTTCATCGAGAGTGATGTCAGCGGGTTGCGGAGCTCGTGCGAGGTGTCGGCGAGAAAGCGCCGCTGCATCTCGACCGCCTGTTCCAGGCGTGACAGCATCTCGCCAAACGTCGTCGCCAGGTCGGCAACCTGCTCGTGGCTCTGCTGCTCGATCGAGCGTACGTGCTGCCGGAATTCTTCGGCCACCCCCACGCGGCGGGCAAGCGACGCGACGCGCGCTAGCGCGTCGAGCGTGGCCACGAGCCGCTGCTGGTCACGCTCGAGCAGACGATCGAGCGCGACCACGGCGGTGAGGACGAGCACGGCGGCGGCGACGATGTCGAGCCCATCCTGGAGGTACAGCCACGGCAGGAACGGCACGTGGGTGTTGAACCCGACGATGGCGGTGTTGACGAGCACGAACGCGGTGTACGCCGCGATCACCGTTACCGCGACGCCGGCGAGATAGTAGCGCCGGCGTCCGCGCGCTGCCGGAACGTCGGCGGCGAAATCGGCGGTGCCGATGTCGCCAGAGCCGGCGAGTCCACCGGCAGAGGCGATCAGTCCCTCCGAGAGATCGACCTCGCCGTTGCGCCGGCGATCGCGCCGGAGGACGGTTCTAGTCTTCACGGAGCGCGTAACCTACACCTCGATAGGTTTGCAGCAGACGCGGCCTACCACCGGATTCAAGCTTCGCGCGCAGGCTGCGCACCTGCACGTCGACGATGTTCGAGCCGCCGAGATAGGACTGTTTCCAGACGCGCTCGAGAATCCGGTTGCGCGTGTGCACCATGCGCGGGTGCCGCATGAAGAACTCGAGCAGGTCGAACTCCCGCGCAGTCAGCTCGATCGGCTCGCCGTCACGCCACACCTGGCGCAGGCCGGGATCGAGGCGCAGCTCGGCGAACACCAGCACCCCGCCGCGGTCGCTTACCTCCATCCGCCGGCGCAGGAGCGCGCGCAAACGTGCGATCAGCTCGTCAAGCGCGAACGGCTTGACAAGGTAGTCGTCGGCGCCGCTCTCGAGCCTCGCTACCTTGTCCGGCACCGTATCGCGCGCGGTGAGCATCAGTATGGGCGAGATGAGGAAGGCGCGCAGCCGCTGGCAGACCTCGTAACCGGTCATGCCCGGCAACATGACGTCGAGGATCACGACGTCGGGTGTGCGCTCGCGCGCGAGCGCGAGCGCGGCGACGCCGGTGTCGGCCGTATCGACCTCATAACCCTCAGTCGACAAACTCCGGCGAAGCGCCCCGAGCACGCTTGGATCGTCGTCCACAATCAGTACGCGCACCCCTAACATCGTGCGTCTTCACCCGTGCCACGTTGTCGCTGTGCTTGGTCGTTTCGAGAGGTCGCGCCGGCGCGGCGCAACTTGATGGTGATTATAGGGCCAACCGTCGAGCGAACCGGTGTCACGGGCCATCGGCCTCATCAAATCTTCATCAATGGCATAGCAAACTCTCAGAATTGCCTCAGGATTTCCGTCGATAGAGCGCACGCCGTCTTCATGTGTGCCGCGTATGCTGAGCGCTGATGGGAACATTGACTTCGGCGCCCAGTGCGGCGCAGCAGGAGAGCAGAACGATGAACGGTGCCGGCGTCGTCGCCCACGCGTCTATGGGTCAGCGCGTTCCGGCCGAAGCAGCGATCGTGCCCGATGTAATGGCAAGCCACGCGGCCATCGACGGCCTGGTCGCGGTCGTGGGGCACGTCTTGGCGTCGGAGCGGGAGTGGCTGGAGACGCAGCGTGCGCGGGTCGAGCAGGCGCTGCATCTGGTTGCCCCACCCGGTGAGTTGCCGTCGGGAGATCCAGCGTTGGGCGAGATCGAGCGATCGCTGAGCGCATTGCTCGAGGAGCTGCGTTCCCGGGCGGCGACACTCGCGCAGTCGGCCGCCGCGGTCGAGAGCGTCGTCCCACTATCGGGCGGGAACGCCGCGGGTTCCGTCTACCAGTCGATCTAGAGCGCAGCTTGTAGCATGACTGCAAGCTCTGTTCTCCTTCCATCCAACGACCGGGACGGCGCGGCGCCGCAGCGTGCCGCACGCTCTGAGCTGATTCGCCTGGACCGGTTGAGGCTGCTCTTCGAAACCGCGGCACGTCTTTCCCGCGAGCACGAGGTCGACCGTCTCGTGCCGGTGATTGCGAGGGCCATCTGCGACGTACTGCGCGCCGAGCGCAGCGCCGTCTACCTCGTCGATCACAGCCGGAGGCAGATCTGGTCGAAGGTGACACGCGGCGACGGCCTCCAAGAGCTCCGGTTCCCGATCGACCGTGGCTTCGCGGGGCACGCTGCCGTCACCGGCGATACACTCAATGTGCGCGACTGTGCCGGCGAGCCTCGGTTCGATGCCGGCCCCGACGGCCAGAGCGCCGTCGAGACTGGCTCGGACTGCCGGACGATGCTGGTCGGGCCGGTGCGCAACGCCGCGGGCCGGATCATCGGCGTGACCCAGGCGGTCAATAAGCTCGACGCGCGCGGTGTGCCCGCGGTCGACGGCGTGTGGTTCGACAAAGAGGACGAGCAGCTCCTATCGCTGCTCAACGAACAAGCCGCGGTCGCGCTGAACGGGGCGTTTCTGTGGGAAGAGAACCAGAAACGCGTGCAGCGCACGGCGTTGCTGCTCGACGTGATGCGCGCCCTCACGTCGCAGCTCGAGCTCGAGCCGCTGCTGGACATGATCGTGACCAAGACGTCGCAGGCGCTGCGTTGCGACCGCTCGACGCTGTGGCTGGTGGACAACGTCAAGCAAGAGATCTGGTCGAAGGTCGCCCAGGGGGTCGGCGGATTCGTCCTGCGCATGCCGATGCACCTGGGTTTGGCCGGCCATGTCGCGACGACCGGGGATAACCTGAACATCCCGGAAGCCTATGACGACCCTCGGTTCAACCAGAGCTTCGACAAGCAGACCGGCTACCGCACGAAGAGCATGATCGTGCGCGCGATCCGCGACGAAGAGAACCGGATCATCGGCGTCTTCCAGTGCATCAACAAGCTCGACGCGCAGCGACGTACCGGCGAGCACGCCGTGCCATTTAGCGACGACGACGAGGAGCTGCTCGACGCGCTGGCGTCGCAGGCGGCCGTCGCCCTCCAAAACGCACGGCTGTTCGAAAACGTCATCTACATGAAGAACTACAACGAGTCGATCCTGCGCAGCATGGCCACCGGCGTGATCACGATGGACCTGTCCGGGCACATTTTCACGATCAACCCGGCGGCGCTGCGTATCTTCCATCTCGCGGGCGCTAACGACGAAGTGAGCGTCGAAGAGGCCGAGGCCGGCGACGCCGAGACACTGGCGATGCTCCAAGGCGCTGCCCCGGGCGACTCGGGTCAGGGTGACGCGCTGGTGCAGAAGATCATGACCGGTCGCGCCGCGTCGTACGTCGGCCTGCCGCTCTCACAGGTGCTCGGCGGCGGCCCGGGCGGGCCGAACGAAGTGGTCACCGTCCACCTCGACGAGGCGATCGCCGAGCAGAAGGAATACACCGCCTGGGATGTCAAGCTCACGATGGGCGAAGACGAGTCGGTCAACACCAACCTCCATCTCCTGCCATTGACCGATCGCAAAGGCACCACGATGGGCTTTGTGTTGGTGGTCGACGACATCACGCAGGAACAGAAGATGATGTCGACGCTTTCGCGCTACGTCTCGCGCGAGATCGCCGAACAGGTGCTCTCGCAGAAGGGCAACCTCCTCGGCGGCCAGATCAAGTCCGTGACGGTCTTGATGTCCGACATCCGCAGCTACACGACACTGACGGAGAACTCGACGGCAGAGGAAATCGTCTCGCTGCTCAACGACTACTTCTCCCGGATGGTGGAAGCGGTCTTCGAATACGAAGGGACGGTGGACAAGTTCATCGGTGACGCGCTCATGGCGGTGTTTGGTGCGCCGGTAGCCCACGACGACGATCCGCTGCGCTGCGTGCTGTCCGCGATGGAGATGCGTCGCAAGCTGCGCGTGTTCAACGCGGAACGGCGCGCGCGGGGGGAGATAGAGATAGAGATTGGCATTGGGGTCTGCAGCGGACACGCGTGCTCGGGCAACATCGGCTCGATGGAGCGCATGGACTTTACGGTGATCGGCGATGCCGTCAACGTCTCCGCGCGTCTTGAAGGAGAGACGAAGAACTTCCCGGCGAAGATTCTAATGAGCGATACGGTATACGAGGCGGTCAAAGACCACGTGCCATGTGTATCCTACGGTGAAATTCAGGTGAAGGGACGTAAACAGCCGGTCCGCATCTATGGCATCATGGATGACGCCATCTTTCGACCGAGCAACGGCTCGCTCGAGCAGGCCGACAGGCTGCTGCAGGAGGCGCTGGTCGGCTAGGGCCCCCGGCAGTGCGCCACCGGTCAGGCTGGTTGGGACGTCGGGCGCAACGCGGCGGACTCAAGTTTCCGGGTACTAGACCACAGCCAAGGTGGAACCCGCAGGCATTCTCATCCTTCGACTGCGCTCAGGACGAGCTTTGCATTTTGCACTTTTCACTTTGCACTTGGTTTAGAGGTACTGGCCGGTTCGGCAATTCAGTTATTCGAGGAGCATGGTGGCGATGGTACTTGGTGATGGCGTTGCCGTCGGCGGGGCCGGCGGTCCGGTACGCCTGCGGTTCTGGGGCGTGCGGGGCTCGATCCCGACGCCCGGGCTGGAGACGGTGCGCTACGGCGGCAACACGTCGTGTGTCACCGTCGAGACGGACGGGGCGGAGCTGTACATTCTCGATGCGGGCTCCGGCATCCGGCAGCTCGGCCTCGAGCTGCTGCGGCAGAAGCGGCTGCCGATCAGGGCGCACCTGCTCCTCACGCACACGCACTGGGACCACATCCAGGGGTTCCCCTTCTTCGCGCCGGCGTTCATTCCGGGCAACCAGGTGACGGTCTACGGCGGGACGGGCACCGATGACGGGCTGGCCGAGGCGCTGGCCGGGCAGATGCTGTACCGATATTTTCCGGTGAGCATCGACAAGCTGGGCGCGACCCTGCGGTTCCAGCACGTCGGGCCTGGTTCGCACCAGATCGGGGCGATGCGAGTCACGGTGGCCGAGCTGCACCACACGGGACCGACGGTGGGGTACCGGCTGGAGATCGGCGGGCGCGTGCTTGCCTACGTGACCGATTCCGAGCCCCCGGGCGGCCCGCAGGACCTGACGCCGGAGAAGGCGGCGGTGCACCTGGCGCACGAGGCCGACGTGCTGATCCACGACGCGCAGTACGCCGACGACGAGTACCCGGCGAAGGTGGGCTGGGGACATAGCCCGCTGAGCTATGTGGTGGACGTGGCGCACGCCGCGCGGGCGAAGCACCTGCTCCTTTTCCATCACGATCCGACCCGGACGGACGAGCGGCTCGACGCGCTGGTCGCGGCCGCCCGCGAGCGCGCGGCGCAGCTCTACTCGCCGGTGCGGATCGACGCCGCGATGGAAGGCCAGGAGATTACGCTCGAGCATACCGGCACCTCGTCGCCGGTGCCGGTACTCTCGGCCAGCGGGTGATCCCGGCCGCGGTGGCCC
>JACQGX010000132.1 GCA_016199265.1 Chloroflexota bacterium
CAGGGGCGGCGGCCGGGCGTATGTCGATACGCCCCTACACGACCTCTACGCCTCTGGCCATATGCCTGCACCCACGGTCGGAGGCACCAGGGCGACTCCAGGACGGATAATGGAGCGATGAAGATCAGTCTCGCCTCCAAGGTGCTGCAGGACCGCTCGCCCGAGGATGTGATCGACGTTGCCTCCACGCTAGGGTTCGCCGGCGTCGAGTGGTTCTGTTTGCCCCAGCATCTCCCACCGGAGACCTCCAGCAAGCAGGCCGCCGCGCTCGGCGCGCGCACCAGAGATGCGGGCCTGAAGACCGTCTGTCTCTCAACGTACGCCGGCGGGTTTGCCGATCTGCCGGACGCCGAGTGCGAGCGCCAGATCGGGATCTTTCAGCAGTACGTCCGCATCGCCGAGCAGTTCGGCTGCACGCTGCTGCGCATCTGGCCGGACGACATGGGACGGCGGCTGCTCGGGCCGGTGACCGAAGAGCACCTCGAGCGCGCCGCGCAGTACATCCGGCAGGCCGCCGACCGTGCGGCCGAACGAGGGATGCGTGTCGCCGTCGAGATGCACCAGACCATTGGCGTCGACACCGGCCGCGTCATACGTCTGCTCGACCTGATCGACCGCCCGAATGCAGGTGTGATCTACGATCCGGGTAACGTGTACCTGGCACGTTTGCCGTACGCGCACGAGACGGTACGCCCGTTGGCCGGCCGGATCATGCACGTGCAGCTCAAGGATGCGCACTTGGGCTTGCCGACACCGGCGCACCTTGCCAGCGAGCCGGCGCTGCGCTACGGCGGCAGCTTCGACCTGCTCACCGGCGAGGGCGAAGTCGACTTCCGGCAGGTCGCGAGCGCGCTGCGCGAAGCCGGCTACGACGGGTGGTGCTCGGTGGAGTGCCACGCGTTGCCTCGCCCTGAGATGGATAGCGTCGCCATCGCCGCGGCCGAGCTAGCGTCGATCCGCCAATGCTTCGAACTGCCGGCAGTCGAGGCAACCGCGTCCGCAGAGGCCCCCTAAACCAAAGCCAAGGTGGGACCCGCAGGTTTCCTCACTTTGCATTTTGCATTTTGCACTTTGCACTTGCTTTAGCTTCTCCGCGCCCATCAGAAGTCAGGGTTTTCCCCGGATGCCGCCAGCACCGGACTGTCTCAGAGTACGGCATAGGGGCAGCCGTAGTGGGGTGGCGGCTGTATTGCGGGCCGCCGAGGAGGTGAAGCCTATGGACTTCGCGCGCTACCAACCGGCCCACAGAGCGAGGCTGGAGTCGCTCGCACGCTCGCCGCAGTGGAGGGCGTTTCTCGCCGACCCGGAGACCCTGCAGCGGTGGAAGGCCGTGATGGCCGTTCCGCGGGCGGCGCCAGGCCAAATGCGCGGCGCCGCGGAGTTTCTGAAGGCGCGAAACGCCGGACGCGTCCAGGCGCTGATTCGGTCCGGCGTACGAGACGAACGAGCGCTGGTGCACGCCTTGGGCGATTGGCAGACCGCGCTGGCCGACGCGACCGATTGGGACGGGAGTGAGCCGTGGCCCATCTTCTTCCTGGGCCTGGTACTCACCATCCAGTGCTCGTTCGACCCGCGGCGGTGCCTCTACTGCAACCAGGTGATGCTCCCACGCCGCCTGGATCTAGAGCAGTGGAAGGCGCTCCTGGCCGAGGCTGCCAGGCCGGTGCCGCCGTACGTGTACATCACGGGCGGCGAGCCCCTCCTGCTGGGCCAGGAGGTCTGGGGCGACGACGGTCTGGTGGCCTTTGCCACCCGCCTGGGCTGCGCGGTGAATGTCAACACCAACGCCGCGCTGATCACCCCGCGCGTGGCGCTGCAACTGGTGAAAACCGGCCTGGCCAAGGTGCACGTCTCGCTGGACAGCGCCGATCCCGACGTGCAGGCGACGCTGTTTGGCGGTCCGGAGCGGGTGGAGGCCGTGTGGCGCGGCCTGTTCAACCTCCAGATCGCCCGCGAGGCGCTCGGCGCCGACCATCCAGTGATCCACATCAACTGTGTCCTGACGCGGCTCAACCTCTTCCAACTGCCGGATCTGCTGCGCTTCCTGCTAGACGTGCGCAAGATACCGGCGGCGAGCGCGGGCCGGCGAATCACTGCCGACCCCGCATTCGCGGACTTCGCCTTCCATCTTATTCCCGTGGGAGGCAGCGACAACGCGGCCATACGCCCGACGGCGGACGAATGGAAGCGGTTCTACACCGAGACGTGGCCGGAGGCGGAGCACGTCTGGGCAGAGTATCAGGCGGCCATTGGCGTAGCAGAATCAGAGCGCCGGACGCTGGCCGCACACGTGCCGTTCGCTAACCCGTACCGGCGAGCCGACCACCGGATGTCGCTCGACCAGTACTGCCAGGCGGCGGCCCGTGGCGTCTACTGGCAGGGCGCGCTGACCGAACGCTGCTACGTTGCACCCACCCAGGCGTACGTCCTGCCCGATGGGTCGCAGCACTGGTGCGGCGCGCACGCGGTACGGCGGCCCCCGCCGCTGGGCAGCGTACGCGATGCCACCCTGCGCGAGAACGTCCGGCGGGGCCAGCAGCGGCTGGCGGCGCTCCCCGGCCCCGAGTGCGTCAACTGCGCCGGCGCGACGTGTGTCATCAACCAGTCAGTCGAGCGAAGTCTGCGCAGCCAAGTGACTACCTGGCTGAAGGCAGCCGCTCCGGCCGCTAGTTGACGGCCGGCGTCTAACGGCGAGCGTCGCATAGCAAGCGCACGACGAAGAGGCCCACTTGCCGGCCGGTCAGCGCGTCGCTCCCAGGCGAGCTCGCGCTTTGGCCGGCACCTGATGCACCTGCCGCACTGCTATGCTCATCCCCAACGGAACGTTGGGAGGACACGATGGTGCGTATCGGGGCCGTGTCGGTGGAGCCGGCGCGGTGCGACAAAGACGCGAATACGGCGCTGGCGGAACGTATGGTCGCCAGATGTGCCGAGCAAGGTGCCGATCTGGTCGTGCTGCCGGAAGGTTTCCTCGAGGGGTACGTCGTCAACGAGCCGGGGATGACGCGCGAGCGCTTCCTGGAGCTGGCCGAGTCAGTCGACGGGCCGTACGCGCGGCGCTTCCGGGCGCTGGCCCAGCGGCTGGGAATCTGGCTGTTGGCCTGCTTCGCCGAACGCGAGGGAGAGGCCGTCTACAACTCCGCCTTCCTGATCGATCCGTCGGGTGCGTACGCCGGCCGATACCGCAAGACGCACGTACAGAGTGGCGGCGACTGGCGCTTCTACGCGCCGGGCGAGGAGTTACCGGTCTTCTCCACGCCATGGGGCCCAGTCGGTGTGATGATCTGCTACGACCGCCAGTTCCCAGAGGTGCCGCGCGCGCTGATGCGCCAGGGGGCACGCTTGGTGCTCAACCCGTCGTGGGGCATGTTCAACGAGCTCAACGAGACGATGATGCGCACGCGCGCCTACGAGAACGGCCTCTTCATCGTCTTCGCCCACGTCAAGGGTGCGTTGGTGCTCGATCCACGCGGGAATGTGGCAGAGCGGAGCGCGCCACAGGATGAGATACTGGTGCACACCATTGACCTGCAGCAAGTGGACGAGGTGCGACGAAAAGGCCGAGGGCATCTGACCGATCACCTACGGCCGGAGTTGTATGCGCGGGCGGCGCAGACCGGGCGCAGCATGCGCTGACTGACAGCGGGACCTGCCGGCAGTAGAAGCAATCAGGAGGACATCATGGGACGGTATTCGGTGGCGGAGTTCGTCGAGGCGACGGCGCAGGATGAGGCGGCGCGAGGGAAGTTTGAGCTGGAGAACTCATACCTGCTGGAGGTCAATCTCAACGGACGGGTATGGGCGAAGGCGGGCTCGATGATCGCCTATGTGGGAGGCGTACGGTTCACGCGGGAGGGGGTCTTCGAGCACGGCGTCGGCCGAATGCTGAAGAAGATGGTCTCCGGCGAAGGCACCGCGCTGATGAAGATGGAAGGTCAGGGGCGCGTCTACCTGGCCGACTCAGGGAAAAAGATTCAGATCCTGAATCTACAGAACGACACGATCTTCGTGAATGGGAACGACTTGTTAGCGTTCGAAGAGAGCGTAGCGTGGGACATTACCATGATGCGGCGCGTGGCGGGGATGCTGGTGGGCGGCCTGTTCAACGTCCGGTTGAGCGGCACCGGGCTCATCGCCATCGGTACTCACTACGAGCCGCTGACGCTGCGCGTTACCCCTGGGCAGCCGGTGTTCAGCGACCCCAACGCAACGGTTGCGTGGTCGGGCTCGCTCAATCCAGAGATCAGGACGGATCTGTCGATGCGGACGTTCTTGGGACGGGGCAGCGGCGAGTCGATCCAGCTCAAGTTTGACGGCGAAGGGTGGGTGGTGCTGCAGCCGTACGAGGAAGGGTACGGCGGAGCGTCGCAGTAGGACGAACTGCTCCGCCAGCACCATATACTCGCGACATTAGCGAACCGTGATCTGGCAAGTGTGACTCACGGCGTTGGCGATGACCACCGAACTACTGAACGAGCAACTCAGGCTAACCGCGACGAGTGTGCGGACGTTTCTTCGCCTGGCGGCGATGATCTTTCGCCAGCACGTAACGTACCGCGTGGAGTGGCTGTTCGGGATTTTCCACGGGTTGCTGTTCCTGTGGATTCAGGTGGCGATCTGGCGGGCGCTGCTTGGCCCGGAGGGCGAACGAGCGGCAACGTTGGGCGCGACGGCGAGTGACAGTGCTGCCGGCACGCCGATCACCGCCTCCGACATGGTGACCTACTTGGTCGCAGCCCGGGTCGTGTCCGCCGTGGTCGGTGCCGGCGTGGCGCGGGACATGGAGAGCCGTCTGCGCACGGGTCACATCGTCAACGATCTGCTCCGGCCCACCGGGTTTCCCTTCATGGTGCTCGGCCGTTCGCTCGGGCAGACGGCGGGCGGGTTGCTGAGCCACACGCTGCCTGTCGTGGTGCTGGCGCACTTCATCTGGGGCTTGCAGCCGCCGGGAAGCCTCTCTGGCTTGGTCGCGGCCGCCGGCACCGTTGGGGTCGCCCTGGTCATCTCCTACGCCATCGCTTATCTGTTGGGCATTCTGGGCTTCTGGGTCTGGACGACCGAGCACTTTGAGTGGGTCGTGTTCGGCGTGATCCACGTCCTCTCCGGTGCCGCCATCCCGTACTGGTTCCTCCCGGACTGGCTGCGGGCGGTGGGCAGTGCGCTGCCCTTCCACGTGATGGGCTACACGCCGGTGGCGCTCTACCTGGGCAAGATGCCGGCGGCGGAGGCCACGGCACTCATTGCGATTGGGTGCGCCTGAGCCGCCGTGCTTTGGGCGCTGGCGTGGCTGTGGTGGCAACGCGCGATTACCCGGCTGGTCATTCAAGGAGGCTAGGCGGACGTGCCTCAGGCCGTACTACTCGACGCGCAAGAGCAGGCCGCCAAAGACGTGGCCGCCGTACCGGTGCCGCGCCATACGGACGGGGTACGGCATGCCTTGCGTGTGTTCACGACGTTGGTCGGACTGCGCTACAAGGCGCGCCTAATGTACCCGGCGGCGTACTACTCGTTTCTCGCCGCCAAGCTCGTCGGCTACATCAGCGAGTACGCCGTCATCTGGCTGCTCCTCGAGCGATTCAAGACGATCGCCGGTTGGACGCTGCCGGAAGTGCTCCTCCTCCACAGCATCAACGTGATCTCCTACACCATCGCCGCCTCGTTCGTCTTCCACATCGCGCGGAACATCGAGCAGTACGTCGTCAGCGGCGAACTCGATACGGTGCTGCTCAAGCCCGTTCACCCGCTGGTCTGGCTCTCGGGCTACTTCTACAGCCCGACCTACGTCTCGCAGACGATCCTTGGCTTTCTCGTCCTCTCTTTCGCCGCCGGCCAGCTCGATCTCCACTGGAGCCTGGGAGTCGTGGTGCGCTTGGGTGTCGTGCTGCTCGGCGCCTCGTTCCTGCAGGCGGCGCTCTTTCTCGTAGCCTCGTCGGTGACTTTCTGGACGGTGCGGGGACGGAACATTGCCGATGCGCTGCTCTCGCTGCGCGACCTGGTCAGCTTTCCGCTGTCGATCTACGGCGTCGGAATCCGCTTCCTGCTCACTTTCGTCATCCCGGTTGCCTTCATCAACTACTACCCGGCCGGCATCCTGCTCGACCGGCCGGAGTACACCAACGTAGCGCCGCTCGGTACCTTCCCAATAATGCGGGGCAAGCGGGCGGCTGAGTGTGGAAGGCCGGGGCACTTGCGCGGCAGGTGGCGCCCGCGCCGTGCTGTGGTAGGATGGGCGTCGGGCCATGGTGGAGGACCTTGA
>JACQGX010000133.1 GCA_016199265.1 Chloroflexota bacterium
CTTTGCCCTTTGCACTTGGTCTAGCCGGCTCCCGCTCAGTCGTGCCAGGACGAACACCAGAAGCGACAGCAGCAGTAGCCGACCGAACCACACCTGTCCGTAGCGCGTCGCCAGGAGCAGCGCCGGTAGCGGCGCGTCCGCTGCGAGACTCAGTGCGCCCGCGAGCGGTATGCCGGCCGCGCGCCCGGCCTGCACGACGGCGGCTGCCAGCGTGCTCGCCGCCGTGAGCCCGAGCGCGCTCCACGCCAGCAACAGCAGCCGCCGATCGAGTGCTGCGGCGGTGAGTGCCGCCACGGCCTCGCCGAAAGTACCGCCCAAGGGCCCGGCCGGCGCGCGATCGAGCACCAGCGGGCGAAACGCCAGCGCTCCCATCAGGGCCGACATGGCGAGGTACGTCACCCAGCGGAGCGTGACGTCTACCGGACCGGCCTGTGATGTCCGTCCCTGGGCAGCGGCGACGCCGGCCGGCGCCGCGACCGTTTGACCGACGCCGACGGCGAAGGCAAACGCGCCCGCGGTGGTGTGCCCGTCGACCGACGAAAGCGCCTTCCACGCGACGGTGTAGCTGCCGGGAGGCAGCGCGCCGAGCTTGACCACGAGTGACCTGCGGTCCTCAGGCGCGACCTCGATCGCCGCCACCGGCACGCGCTCCTGCGTGCTGGTGTAGACGGCGACCTCCGAGAACCGCGGCTCCGGCTCTTCAGAAAACCAGAGTTGCACCGTGGGCGGCGCTTCCGGCAACACGCTGTTGGCGGGCGGCTCGGCGCGCACCAAGTTGGCGTGCGCCTGAGCCGGTGTCGCGGGTGCCGCCGCCGCCATGAGCACGGCGGCGATGACGAGCACGAGCACGATGCGAAACGGTGCCGGAATCGGGACCGTGGGCCGGATAGTACGCTTGCCACCAACGCCGGGGGCTGAAGCCCCCGGCGGTCCGGGTGGGGAGACGACGGTACCGACTACGCGACGGTCTCCACGATGACTCGCACGATGTTCCTGGCTCACGCGCGCACGCCACCCCGATGGCTGCTGCCCTGCCCAGCGGGTGCGACCAATCCGCGGCCGAGCGCATAGCGCGCCGCTTGCGCACGGCTGCGCAGGTGGAGCTTGGAGAGGATGTTCCGCAAGTGGTTCTTGACCGTGTATTCGGAGATGACCAACCGCGCGGCGATCTCCTTGTTGGTATACCGCCGCGCGACGAGCTCGAGCACCTCCTGCTCGCGCAGCGTCAGCGCCGTCTCGGGCGCCGGCATATCGACCGCTCCCTCACCAACGGCGCTGCGAGCGCTGCCGGCAGTTCGGGCGAACTCTTCGAGGATGCGCGCCGCCATGGCGCGCGAGATTGGCGCCTCGCCGTGCGACATGCCCCGGAGCAGCTCCAGCATCTCGCTCGACCGGATGCCCTTGACCAGGTAACCCTGCGCGCCGGCCTTGATTGCCTCAAAGAGCTTGTCGTCGTCGTCATGCACGGTGAGCATCACTACCCGGACGTACGGCATCTCCTGCTTGAGGCGGCGCGTGGCCTCGATGCCGTCGCAATGTGGCATGTCAATGTCCATGAGCACGAGATCGGGCATCAGCTCGCGTGCCGCCGCCAGCGCGGCCTCGCCATCGGCCGCTTCGCCTACCACTTCGAAGTCGTCTTCATACGCGAACAGGCCGGCCATTCCCTCGCGGAATAGCGCATGATCGTCAACGAGCAAGAGCCGCTGCACGTCCATTGTTTGGTGCCTTGTGCGCGACGTCGCGCTCTGTCTCGCCCGCGGCGCGGCACGGTACGCACACGTGCACCGTCGCCCCGCTCCCTGGGCTGCTGGTGACACTCACCGCGCCCCCCAGGCTCGCCGCGCGCTCGCGCATGATCTCCAGTCCGAAATGCTGGCGCTGCGCTGCGCGCGGCGCGGCCGGATCGAACCCCGCGCCATCATCACGCACCGCGAGGTGCCAGCCATCGGTCTCGTGCCAGAAGCGGACGTCGACGTGCCCTGCACCGGCGTGCTTGCGCACGTTTGCCAGCGCCTCCTGCGCGATGCGTATGAGCTGGAACTCCACCGTGGGTGGCAATCCGCCGGCTGTCGGATCGATCTCGGATGCCTCGAACGTCGCCGCGATGCCGGTACGATCGGTGAACTGAGCGGTGTAGTCCCGCAGGGCGGCAGCCAGGCCATTGGGGCCCGGCTCGGGGCGTGTGCGCAGTCCGGCGATCGCCTCGCGCACCTCGGCGTACGCCTCCTGCCCCGAAGTGCGCAGCCGCTCGACCTCCTCGACGGCCGCTTTCGTGCGTCCGCGCTCGACGAGCGACTCGATCGTGTCCAGCCGGACAAGCAAGTACGCCAGCACCTGGGCGATGCCGTCATGCATCTCCCGCGATAGCCGCTCACGCTCCTCCAGCACCGCGAGCCGCTCGACCTCCCGCGTGAGCGCTTCGAGCTCCCGGTTGCGCTGCAGCAACCGGGCTTCCATTTGGCGGATCATCCCAAATGCCACGCGCGCAAAGATGTACGAGACGGCGAGCACGACGGCAACGGCAATGGCCGTACCGAGCGCCGTGGGAATCTCGGTGGCCACCAGCGAATGCCGGATCGTTTCATAGAGCCCGGCGCAGACCGCCGGCACGAGCACAGTCAGCCATCGCAGCACCCGCAGGCGGTCCAACCGGTTCATCTCCCAGAGATTATCCCGGATCAGCCGCGCACCACGGAGTGTTCGGCGAGGGTGGGGCGTGGCGCCGTGCCCGCCGGCCGCCGCGCGACGACGAGTGCGCTGGCCCCGACTGCCACCCCCAGCAGTCCGGCGACGATACCGACGATGCCCAACAGTCGTGCCTGGCCGACCTGTGCCTCGGCATCGTCAGCGCGTGCCTGGGCAGCCTGTGCCTGGTCTTGCGCCGCCTTGACGGAGCTAGCCATCTGCGCCGCGGCGGGTACGGCCTCAGGGAATTGGAGCGTCGCCGTGTCCTGCACGTCGTTGAAGCGGCCGGGGCCGGACTCGAACTTCTCGTTCACCGGGGTGCCGTCGATCGTGCCGGTGAAGGTGAAGATGTAAGAGCCGGCCTTGGTGGGGATCAGATCGGCAGTGTAGGCACCCGGCATGCCGAAGCGCGCCCGCAGTGGGAACTCCTTGGGCTGGCCACCGCCGAAGGCGACCTGCGCCCTAAGCGTCTGATGGGCGCCCTCCGCCGGCGAGCCATCGGCGGTCTTCGTGATGCTCAGGCTGATGCCGTTCGGCTCCCCCAGCAGCGCCGGCTCGCTGATGAAGCCGACGACGAAGGTGTAGGGTCCCACCGGCCGCCGCTCGTGCGCGAGCGCCGCGGAAGGTGCGGCCATGGGCAGCAGCGCAACAGCGGCGAGTAGCGCTACGATCGTCCGCACCCATCGACGCGGCTCACCACCAAGAAAGCAATCTGCCAAGTCAACTCGAGTCATGCCAATGTTGTACCAGCGAGACGGCACTACAAATGGACTAGCCTCGGCCTATCTTTGGGCTATTGTCCGAGTGCATCGGTGCTATGCCTGGGTGGCTGCTGCCTCGGGCGTGGTATGTTCCGAGGGATGAGCCAACGCGACATCGTCGAGGTCGATCATTGGCACGCGACTGCGGGGCGCATGCTGCGCCGCCGGCGCGGCCTGTCTGCGCTTTTCGATGGTCTCACGACACTGGGCGTAGCTTCGCTTGCTGCGTGCGCCGGCCCCGTTGGACCCGCTGCACAGGGGGGCGCAACGACGGCAGGAGACAACCGGGCATTGCCGCTCGTGTACGGCAGTGAGGGCAACATCTACGCAATCGGCATCGATGGGAAGATGCGGCGCCAGCTGACCAAGGTCGCCGGCGGCGCGCTGGCGCGCGACCCGGCGTGGTCGCCGGATGGCAAGCGCATCGCCTACAGCCTTACGCCGCCGATGCCGGCGGTGCGTGGCCCCGGTGGCCTCGTGCCTCTGCCGGTCACCGACGTTTACGTGATGAACGCGGATGGTGCCAACGCGAACGTGCTGATCTCGCACGGGGCGCCGGGCGTCGGCTATGAGAGCCCTGTGTGGTCGCCCGATGGTCAGGCGCTGTACGTCACCTACACCGAGATTGTGATGGAGAGCAACGTCGTCAGCGATCAGGTGACGGAGGTGGCACGCGTGCCGCTCGGCGGCGGGCAGCGCCAGACGCTGGCGACGAACGCGATGCTGCCGGCGATCGCGCCCGACGGTAAGCGCCTCGCCTACGTCACGCTCGAGCGAGATGGTCAGGCGTTGATCGTGGCCGATGCCGGCGGCAAGAACGCCAGGCCGGTCGTTCCCAAGGGCAGGTTCGACGTGCTTGGCGCGCCGCGGTTCTCGCCGGACGGCAATCAGGTGGTGTTCTCCACCGCCGCGCCGATGCCACCGGTGCCGACAGTGACGCCTGTGACGCCACGTGCCACCCCCGAGCGCCGCTCAGAGGGCGGGAGTTCGGCCGTCGCGCAGGCGCGCACGCCGGCCCTCGCCGCCGCGTCGCTGCGGCCGTCGCGCGTTCGGGCGCACGGCCTGCCGATGGACCTCTTTGTCGTCGGCGTCGACGGCGCCGGCCTCAAACGGCTGACGGTGCTCGGCGAAGACAACCCCGCGGCCGAGTGGTCGCCCGATGGCAAGAAGCTGGCCATGCTCGCCGGCGGCGGCGTGTACGTGCTCGACGCCGACGGCAGCGGACTGACGACGATTCATCAGCAGGGAGGCCACGGGCTCATCGACTGGCGGTGGTAGTTGTGGTCGAGGGCAAAGGCGGCGCCGATAGCCCGGATTATTCTCGTGGGCTCCGCTCATCCTGAGCTTGCCGTCGGGTCGTTCGGCAGTGAAGGTGCTTCCCGCCGAGGCCACCGCCGCCGCCGTCGTGGTAAGCAAGGTCAGCGCTGTACAGACGGACAGCCAGTGGCGGGCCACCGCGCCGCCGACCGCCGGTAGAACCCCGCGAGTTCGAGTAAGCGCGACTCCCGTTTGACGGCGCTCGCGGCACGCGCGTACAATACGCCTACGATGATTTTCTACCGGGGGGGCGCACGCTAGTGCGCACCATCTGCACCGGCGCAATCCCGCGGCGGCGGCCGCGCGGCCTCGCTGCGCCGTGGTCCCCGGTAGGTCCGAGCGCTCGTTAAGCAGCGGCTCAGGCACGCTCTCCCTCACCGGCGAACGCGGCGCAGCCCACCTTCGCGTCGTGTCTTTCCTTTTCTCATTCGCTTGTGAGGTATTGTCTTGTGAACCGTTCTGCCCAACCTGAATCGCTGCTCGAAACGCACTCTGAAGTGGCCCCCGCCACGGCGGCGGCGCCGGCCACCGCCATCTCGATCGCAATTCCCATGGTCGACGGCTCAGGCACGCCGCGATCGCATCCGATCCCGGCAGTGAGCGTGCGCGGGGTGTCGAAAGGGTTCGGCCGCCCGCGGCCCTGGCTCTGGTGGCGGCGCCGTTGGCGCGTCTCCTCCGAGAAGACGGCTTCGGCAACTCCCCAGCCTATTGCGGTGGAGAAGCCGGGCGTGGCGGTGCTCGCGGTCGACGACGTGACGTTCGACGTCGCGCGGCGCGAGGTGTTCGGCGTGCTCGGGGCCAACGGCTCGGGCAAGTCGACGCTCATCCGTCTGCTTTCGACGCTGCTCATTCCCGATCGCGGCTCGGTGCACGTCTTCGGCCTCGACGTCGTGCGCGATGAGGCGGCCGTAAAGCGCCTGATCAACCGCGTGAGCGTCGACGCCGCCTTCTTCAAAAAGCTCAGCCCCATGGAGAACCTCGATTACGCCGCGCGGCTCTACGGGCTCGAGATCAGCCGAGCGCGCCGGCAGGCGCTCGAGATCCTCGAGCGCCTCGGCATCTCGCGCCGGTCGGCGTTCGCGCCGATGGAGGACATGTCGCGCGGCATGCAGCAGAAGGTCGCCATCGCCCGCGCTTTCCTGAGTGCGCCGGCGCTGCTCCTGCTTGACGAGCCGACCACCGGGCTTGATCCCCGCTCCAAGCGCGACGTCCAGACGTTCGTACGCGAGTTGCGCGAGCAACACGGCACCACGGTCGTGCTGACAACGCACGACATGGACGAGGCCGACCGGCTCTGCGACCGGATCGCCATTCTCAGCCACGGCCGAATCGTCGCGCTCGACACGCCGCCGGCGCTCAAACTCGACCTTCAGCGTCGCCAGGCAGCCGCGCCGGCGGCGCCGCCGTCGCTCGAAGACGTGTTCATGCACCACACCGGCCTCGCCGTCGACGAAGTCACCGGCGAGGTCGTCGGCGAGGCGCAGGGCGGTTAGTGCAGAGGCCGGTACCTACCGGCGCCAGACGAAGGACGAACGACGAACGACGAAGGACGAAGGAGGTAGTACGTCGACAGCCTCTTCGTCCTTCGTCCTTCGTCTCGCACCGCATTCAAAGACACCAGGAGAACCCACATGATGGCTCTGCTCTGGCGCGAGTTCAACGCCGGCTACGCCTTTTTCGAACGCAACTGGAACCTCACGCGGCGCTACCTGGGCTGGGAAGTCGTCTGGTTCGTCTACGCGCTGGTGAACGGTCTGGCGGTGCTCTTCATCGCCGCCGCGACCGAACGCATCACCGGTCAGCCACTCGATACCCGCTTTCTACTGCTCTACTTGTTGATCGGCACGACCCTCTGGAGCTACCTCTCCGACATCTTCAGCAACATCGCCGAGACGATCACCTGGGAGCGGTGGGAAGGGACGATCGAGTACACGCTGATGGCCCCGGTCTCGCGCTTCATCCACCTCATAGGGAGCTGCGTCTACGCCGTGACGCACGGCGCGCTGCGGGCAGCGGTCGTCTTCGTCATCGTCGTGCTGATCTTCGGCGTCGACCTCTCCGGCGCGAACTTCGTCACGACGGCGGCGGTCGTCGCGCTCGGCAGCGTCAGCGTCATCGGCCTGGCGATCTTCGTCGCCATCCTGCCGCTGTTGTTCACCGAGCGCGGCGCGCAGATGACGTTCGTCATGAACTCCAGCCTGCTGCTCGTCTCGGGCGTCTACTACCCAACCGACGTGCTTCCGATCTGGCTGCGGATCTTCTCGCCCTTCTCCCCGATCACCTACGTCCTCCGTGGCGTGCGCGCGTCCGTGCTCGAAGGCGCCGGCCTAGCCCAGGTCTGGGGCCAGCTGGCCATCCTGGCGGCGATGGGCCTCGTCCTCGTCCCCGCCAGCATTGCCGCGTTTGTCGTCGCCGAACGTTACGCCAAGCGAACGGGAAGGCTGAAGCGGAGCGGGTAAGCGTAGCGCACGAAGCGCGAACCTCGACATATACGTTTCGAAGGCATCGTCGTGACCGGCGTCGAGTCCGGCATACGCCCGCGCCCGCGTCTGGCGCTATGCGCCGCTGTCACACGGTTGGTAGCCGCCTGTTCTACTGCCATGTGCCTATACCACATGCTGTCGGCATACCGTAAGAGCGAGCCATAGGATTTGCGGATCGGGGGATCCACGGCCCCTGGCACCACACGGGCACCACATCAGGCCGGCGAACAGGTCGGATGGTTGGCATTGGCCGTGTCCCTATACGAAAGCTAAGGTGGAACCCGCAGGTCCCTTCACTTTGCACTTTGCACTTTGCATTTGGTTTAGGCAGTCACGCCGCCTGGTAGCTGGCAAACAGCGCGCCCCACGGTGAGCGGCGGAACGCCGCCAGGCGGGTGCGGCCGACGCTGCGGTACCAGAGGTGGTCGTAGTACAACGTCGATGCCAGCGGCAGCCACGCCCGGCGCCGGAAGAGCCACCGTTCGACCGCCGCGAGGTTCATCTGCTCGAGTAGCGTGCGCGCCAGCGCCGCCGGCGGCCGGCGCGCGTGCAGGCGCAGGTCTAGGCCCGCCACGTCGTCTCCCACGATCTCGATCGCGTCCAGGTCGGCGCAGCCCAACCCGGCGGCGTGCGCCAGCGCGAGATAGCGGACGGTGAAGGGGTTGGACCCCGCAAGCTGCACCGCAACCGCGTCGAGCGCAACCGGATCGGTTGAGGCGAGCAGGACGTTGCCTTCGCGCGGCTCGACGGTACGCGGCCCGGCGCCGTCGCCGACAATCGTGCCGTCCATCACCGCACAGATGCCCGTATGGGTCGCTCGCTGCAGCAGCAGAAGATCGACGATCACCTCGTGCGGGTACGCCGCCGCTAGGCCGCCGCCCGATGGCAGCCACGTCGCCCACGCGTTCTCCAGCGCGCCGGCGAAGCCGACCTGTCCGTGGGTCTTGAATGTCGGGAGGTGGACCGCCACCGTGCCCCAAAGCGATTCGGGCACCGGTAGGCCTTCCGGAAAGATACGGTCGAGTACCAGCAGCGAGCGTCGTTTGGGATACGGCCTCAACTGCTCCCGCGCCACCGGCGTCACCGGCGTAAACGTCTGACCATGCCGCCCAAGCGCAGTTGGCCAACCGTAGGCACGCGCGGCGTGCCCGGGGCGGTTCGTGTGGCCGGTGCCCGCTGCCCACGTCCAGCCGCTCCCTGGGGCAAACGCCGCCAGGCCTTCGAGCTGCCACGGCGGGCTCGAGACCGCCGGGAAGAAGCGGCCCCAGGTAAGATTGCCGTAGGCAACCGTGCGATCCGCCGCGGCCAGCATCGCGTCGCACCCACTCAGTTGCAGCACACGCCGGTAGTCGTCCAGTACCCGCTCAGGACTAGTGCGCACGACTGCGACGCGGGGTCGAGCTACCACTGCCTCACCGAGAAGCTGATGATCACACCATTACAACGGCGGCGGCCAGTAGGCGGGACCAGCCGTCGATCCCCTCGCGCATACTTCTTGCATGCTATAGTGCGGCGGGGACCGGCGACGGCGCCTTGTACGACAACGACGGTCTGAGTTCTGTGTTGTCCTCATCAGCGCCGGAGCGCGGGAGCGGAAGGAGATGGCTCAAGTCTCGTGCAGCCCGATCACCTGGGGACGCGTCGCGTTCGAGGTCATACTCGACGACATCGCCAACCTCGAGTACCACGGCGTCGAGGCACATGATCCGGCGATCGAGGCGTTTCGCCGGCAGCCGGGGCGCCTGCGCAGTCTGCTCGAGGAACGGCACCTCAAGCTCGCCTGCACTCCGTTCGCCGGTTGGTTTTTCGATCGCTCCGAGCGCAAGGACGAGATCGAGCGCCTGCGCCGCCTGATCGACTTTGTCGCCGAGGTCGACGAACGTGCCGTGATCGTCTTCCGCTCCGTGCCCCACCGCGCCCGGCGCGATACCATCGCCGGCGAGCCGCCGCTGCTCCCGCTGACGCACGATCGCTTCGGCTACCTATCCGACGCGCTCAACCAATACTGTGACATCTGCGCCGATAGCGGCCTCAGGGGCGCCTTTCAGAACAGGGTCGGCACCTACGTCGAGACGCCCGACGAGTACCAGGAAGTGATCAATCGCACCGAGCCGGCGCTCGTCGGCCTGGCGCTTGATCTCGGTCACTGGGCCTACGCCGGCGGCGATTCCGCAAAACTCTTACGGGACAACCTCAGGCGGATCGCCTACCCCCGGCTCATGGACCTCGACCGCAAGGTACTCGACCAGATCCGTGACGAGCGGCTGGGCTTCGCGTCTTTCCTCTTCACCGCCGGGTTCAAGGAACTCGGTGAAGGCGACCTCGACCTCGCCGGCGCGTTGATGCCGCTCGAAAACGCCAACTACACCGGCTGGGTCTGCGTCGAGTTAGCGCGCACCGGCCGCACGGCGAAAGAGAGCGCCGAGATCAGCCGCGCCTACCTGCGCGAACGGCTCCACTGGTAAGCTACAAGATCCAAACCAAGTGCAAGTGCAAAGTGGAACCGACAGGTCTCGTCACTTTGCACTTTTCATTTTGCACTTTGCACTTGGTTCAGGCGCCGGCCGCAGCACCCGCGCGGCGCGACTGGTCGCCGGAGGCAGCGCGGGCCGCGCGCTCTTTCGCCTTTAGCCGCTCCTGGGTCTGGCGGCGCTTCTTGAGCGCCACACGACGACGTTTGTTCATGCGCAATAGCTCCTCTTCTAGCACACAGATTGTACCGTCCATAGACGGTGCAGATCCGGCCGTTCAGACCGGCTCGTCTTCGTCCGCGGCCCCAGCAGCGCCGGCCACGCCGGCTGAACCGCCGCGGCCGGGTGACCCATCGCTGACCCGCGCGTTTGCGCTGCTCGAAGAATGCGTCGTCGCCGGCCTCGTGCCCGGCGCTGCCGCCGCCGTCGGCACCGCCGCGGGGGTGCTGCAGCAGGCGCACGTCGGGTACGCCCAGTTGGCGCCCGAGCCGCACGCGCTCGCTGCCGGCGACTTGTTCGACGTCGCCTCGCTCACCAAAATCGTCGCCACGACGACTCTGCTGCTGCGCTACGTCGAGCGCGGTCTGCTCTACCTCGATCAGCGCGTCGCTTCCGTGCTCCCGGCGTTCGGCGCCGCCGGGAAGGACGATGTCACGCTGCGCCACCTGGCAACGCACACCTCCGGCTTAGCCGCCTGGAAAGACCTCCACTCGCGCGGCGCGGACCGGGCGGCGGTACTCGGCGCCATTTGCCGAGAGCCACTCGAGCGGCCCGTCGGAAGTGCGGTTGTCTACAGCGATCTAGGCTTCATCACGCTCGGCGCCGTGCTTGCCGAAGCCGGCGGAGCGTCGCTCGACGTGCTGGCCGAGCGCGAGGTCTTCGCACCACTCGGTATGCGCCGTACACTGTACTGTCCGCTCGCCGGCCTGCGTGGGCGGTGCGTCGCCACCGAAGTCGTGCCGGCGCGGGGCGGCACCATCGCCGGCACCGTTCACGACGAAAACGCGGCGGCCCAGGCTGGTGTGAGCGGCCACGCCGGCCTCTTCTCAACCTGTGACGACCTGGCGCGCTTCTGCCGCCTCTGGCTCGGCCATGGCAGCCTCGACGGCCGGCGGTTCCTCTCGCCCGCGACGATCGCGGCGGCCACCCGCGATCAGACGCGGCTCGATCGCCGGCGCGGCCTGGGCTGGGTGCTGCAGCCCAATCCCTTTTGGGTGCCCGCCGACTTGTGCTCGCCCCAGGCGTACAGCCACACCGGCTTCACCGGCACGTCGCTCTTGATCGACCCGACCTACGACGTCTTCGCCGTCCTCCTCACCAACAGCGTCCACCCCACCCGCGGCGACGGCAGCGCCGACCGAATCCGCACCCTCCGCGCCCGCTTCCACAATGCCGCGTGGGCGGCGCTGACCAGTAGGCCGTAGGCCGTAGGCAGCTACCAGCGGGTCAAGCGGAAGAGCGGCTCTCCCTCGTCCTCTGTTCCCAGTGAGGGCCCACCGCCTGCGGCCTACTGCTTACGGCCTACTGCCGAAATCCTCCCGCCGTCTCCCTCAGCCGCTCGCCCGCCTCGTCCGCGACCGCGTTGAGCCGGCGCCACGTCGGGTCCTCGCCCAGCGGCATCCCGGCCACCTCGGCCGTGGCTACCAGCAGGTCGACGCCCGTGCGGAGGTCGTCGGCGTCGACGTATTCGGCCGCGATCGTGAAGTTGGGGCCGGCGTTGTGGTAGTTGCCGAGCGGGAGCGCCACCGCCGCTGTCGTGTAGCCGGCGAGCTGATATGCCGTCGCCTCGCACGTGCCGCCGCTCATCAACTGCCGTTGGACGCGCACGTCCGGATTGCGCTCGACGAGGTGCCCGTGCGCGGCACGCAGCAGCGCCTCGCCATCTGGGTGGAACGCCATCGCGCGGTCGCCGACGCGGATGACCGGCCCTTCGCCCATCTGGCCGCCGGGCAGTTCCCGGCTCGCCTCGAGCGAGACCACAATCGTCTCCGGCGGCAACCGCCGCTGGCGGGCGACGAGTGTCGCGCCGACCAGGCCGACCTCTTCGGCCCGCGTGAACACCGCTGCGACGTCGCTCGCAACGCGCGTGCGTACGCACGCCTCGAGCATGCACAGAATGGCAGCGCAGCCGGCAAGGTCGTCGGCGGCGGTCTGGTAGAGGCGGCCGTCTTCCTCGCGCCAGGGACCGACGTCGAACGTTCCAAAACATTCGGCCGGCAGCGAGGCTTCGGCTTCGAGACGAACGGAGCCGGCGGCCCCGTCGTCGACGTAGCCGAGGATGCGGCCGCGCGTCTCGCCCTGCTCGTGCACAAAGATCACCGTCACCGGGCGCTCGAAGCACTCGCGCGGCCGCCGCCCGCCGCCGAGTAGCCGTCCGGTCATCGTGGCCCGATCGGCGACTTCGAGGGCGGCGTGATCCATATGCGCGTTGAACGCCACCGGCCGGCCGCCTGCGCCCGCGCGTCCACCGCGATGCCAGGCGATTAGGTTGCCGAACGCGTCCGCTTCGCAGGTGAGCCCAATCGTGCGACACAATTCCGTGATCCGCCCCGCCACACGCTCCTCGTGGTACGGCGCCGTTGGACACGCCGCGAGCCGCCTCAAAACGTCGACCGGGTCTCGTGGAAAGGTGGGCATCGCCAAGAGTATAGGCATCCAAGTCTCTCGTCCCCGCCCG
This sequence comes from Chloroflexota bacterium, assembly GCA_016199265.1. GTDB lineage: Bacteria > Chloroflexota > UBA11872 > UBA12225 > UBA12225 > JACQGX01. Next base: position 12,398 of record JACQGX010000133.1, read on the forward strand.
GCGCGTGCCCCCTCCTGCTAGGCTTTGCTCGGAAGTGGATACAGAGATCGATGGAAAGCCGCACGCGACCGCGAGCGAGCGCTTGTCACGGCGCCGCCTGCTCGGGATCGGCGGGGCGGTACTACTGCCGGCGTTCGGGATCGCCGGCTGCCGGCTTTCCCCCGCCAACGCCGAGCAACCGGTAGCCGAGCCGGCGCCCGATGCCGCCGTCGAAGCGCCCGGACCAACGCCCGAGGCGCCGGCGGCACCCGACGTCGCCGTCATCGCCGGCATCCAGGACGTACTCAACCGGCGCGCATCGGCGCTCGCCGCGCTCGACCGCGACGCCTTCATGGCGACGATCGATCAGCATAACCTCACCTGGCGGCGCATCCAGGGCGAAGTTTTCAGTCGCGCGCAGGCGGCCGGCCGGCGCAGCGCCGAACGCTACACCGTCACCCGCGTGCAGCCAAAGCAAAACGGCTACTACAAGGCGTGGATCGACGTCGCGCCGGCTGGATCGACGCGCGTCCAGAACCAGGCCGCGTGGGTCTTCCGGCCAACTGAGACCGGCTGGTTGCATTCCGAGATCCTCAACGAGGAGCTAGGGCCGCGCCTCTACCAAGAGACCGAGCACTTTCGCCTGATGTACTTCGCCTGGGACGAGGACGTGATCGACCGCATCGGCACCGTCGCCGAGCAGGCGCACGACGCCGTCACCGAGAAGCTCGGCGCGATACCCTCGGTGCGCACGACGTTGAGCGTCAATCCGACCTACGGTGCGCACTCGGGGCTCCGCGGCCACAACACCGTCGCGGCCTACGACTGGAACGTCAAGAATCTCATCCTCATCCGCTCGATCGAATCGTTCGGCGCTGGCTACACGTCCCCTGGTGAGCCAACCGAGCAGGCCCTCGTCGCGCCGATGACCCACGAGTACACGCACCTCGTCAGCGACCAGATCGTCCCGCTCGTAAAGATGCAGGCGTGGATGTACGAGGGCCTGGCCGAATACGTTGCCGGCCACTGGCGAGAAGGCGAAGTACGCGCCGCGTTTCGTGCCGGCCGCCAGATGACGCTCGAGAAGGCGAGCGACGCCATCGAATGGGGCGCCGACCCAGCGCGCGGCTACACCGCTTCCGACGTGAGCCTGGCCTACGGCGAGGCCGCCTTCGCCGTCGGCTACTTCGTCGAACGCTTCGGCCTCGACACCTTTTTCGAGCTCGCCCGCGTTTTCGCCGAGAGCCGCAAGTGGAACGAATCCTTCGTCCAGATCTGCGGCCTCGAATGGCCCCAATTCCAGGAAGACTGGCAAGCCTGGGTCCGCCGTCGGCTAAACATCTAAGCCGCCAGCGCCTGCGCCGCTTCCAGCGTCTGCCGCAGCAGCATCGCCGCCGTCATTGGCCCGGTCCCGCCCGGCACGGGAGTGATCCAGGCGGCCACCGCACTTGCTCCCTCGAAGTCGATGTCCCCCCGCAGCTTGCCGTCGGGACCGGGGATCGTGCCAAAGTCGATCACGATCGCGCCGGGTTTGATCATCTCCTGTGTGATAAAGCCCGGTTGCCGGCCAACCGCCGCGCACAGTACGTCCGCGCGCCGGCAGGCTTCCCGGAGGTCGCCCTCCGACGTCGACGTGTGGCAGACCGTTACCGTCGCGTTCGCGTTTAGGAGCAGGAGCGCCATCGGCTTGCCCACGACGGGGCTGCGCCCGACGACGGTCGCCTTTAGCCCTGCCACCGACAGCCCAAACCGCCGCAGCAGCTCCATGCCGCCCGCCGGCGTGCTCGGCACGAAGCCCGGCTGATTGAGCGCCAGCCGCCCGGCACTGACCGGTGTGATCCCGTCGACGTCCTTGCGCGGATCGAGTGCGTCGAATACCGCTGCCTGCGTCAACGGCTTCGGCAGCGGCGCCTGGACGATGACTCCGTGGATCTTCGGATCGTCCCCAAGGTCCCGCAGAATCGCCCGCAGGTCGTCGTCGACGATGTCCGGCGGCAGCGTTACCTGTCGGAACCCCATGCCGGCGCGCTCGGCCGCGCGCTGAATCGAGCGCGCGTAGCTGCGCGACGCCGGATCGCTCTCCCCCATCACGTTGGCCAGCGCCGGCGTCACCCCGGCGCTCGCTCGGAGCGCCGCCACCCCCTCGGCGACTTCGGTCCGAATCGCCGCCGCCGTCGCCGAACCATCAAGAAGCTGTGCAGGCATATCGGTGTGATCTAGCCACAGAGAACACAGAGTTCACAGCAATGAGTCCAGCGGAAACGCTTTCGTGCGAAACGCAAGCCGGCTCGCGACAGCCATAGCGCTTCTGCATCGTGCCGCGCCGGCGAGCGCCAAAAACCCTGTGTTCTCTGTGTCTCCGTGATGAATTCGGTGAATCCCCTATCGACCAACCTGTTTCATCATCTCGTTCCAGGATTCGATGCACAGGCGGGACGCTTCTTCGCCGCCCTCCGAGAAGGCGCGGCCGCCGGGCCGGTTGACCGCTTCCTCTGTGAGGTGCGCCTTGATCCGGTAGTGCGTCTCGAGTGAGGCGCAGCCGGTGTAGTCGTCGCGCGCCAGCAGCTTGAGCTGCCCCAGGATATCGACGTCACCCTTGCCCAGCACCGTCGCCTCCGGCTGGCCGCTCGGTCCCTTGGCGATCACGTCCTTGAGGTGAACGTGCGCGATGTGCGGCTTGATTCGCTCGTACCCATCGGGCACCGCACGCTCACGCCCCGTCCAGAATGCGTTGCCGGGGTCCCACACCGCCTTCACCGCGGGTGAGCCGACCGCCTCGATAAACTCGGCCGCTTCATGGCCGGTGCCGACGAAGCATGCCGGCTCGTTCTCCACCGCCAGAATGACGCCTTCGCCGCCGGCAATGCGCGCCGGCTCGTCGTACGCATGCACAATCTGATCGAAGACCGGCGCCAGCTCGCCTTTCTTCCAGAACGTAAACGTGCGGATGATCTTCGCGCCGAGCGTGTGCGCTGCGTTGATCGAACGACGCAGGATCTGGATGTGCTCCTGGTACTCGGCGTCGCTGCCCAGGTCGCATTTCAAGAACGGCGTCGCCAGGCAGACGATCCCTAGGCCACGGCTCGCGGCGACGTCCTTGACGCGAGCAAGCTCCTGGACGTTCATGTTGTCGATCCGCACGTCCCAGGCGGTGCGAATCTCGAGCTGATCGAGACCAGAGTTGCGCGCCATATCGGCGGCGCGCTCGAGGTCCTGCGAAATCTCGTCGGTAATGACAGCGCGGGTAAACATACGTGGGATTATAGGCGCCGAGCCGGCTCAGACCCACCCGAACGGTTCCTGCCGCCTCACCTCGACCCACACCCGTTGGCGCTCCCACAGTTGCTGTAGGAAGCTGCGCTCGGCATCGGACAGTTCCGGCCGCGCCGGCTCGTCCTCGTCGCCGCCGAACGGATCGCGTTTGCCCGGCCGGCGGTCCAGCACGAAGGCGACGACGGCGTTGTAGCGCGCCGAGAGGACGAGCGCGCTGGCCAGCGCGCCGGCGAGCGGCGTCGTGTCTCGGCGCAGCAACGTGATCGTCACGGCGCACCGCTGCCCTTGCGCCTTGACGACCAGGTCGGGCGTAAACCGGCTGCCCAAGAGCGAGACCGGACGGATGAGCGGATCGTCGCGACCGGCGACGGCGACCCGCGCCGAAGGCGGCAGGTTGCCGCGCAGCGCGCGCTCGGCGTCACCGCGCAAAAAGAGCTCTCCCGCATGCTGCAGGTCAAAGCCTCCTACCCGTAGAACACCGGCGACCTGCTCGGCCAGCTTTGGCTCGTTCCCGCGCGCCTTCATGCCTTGTCCTCCCGGCGCACCCGGCACATTACCTCTCTCAACCATGATCCGATGGTATCCGGCCGTGCGCGCCGGATACAACCGGATACAATGTAAGACAAGGAGCGTTATGGCAGAGATCACGTGCGCGCGGTGCGGGAGGCGGGCCGAGCCGCTCGACTCGCCGCCGCTGGTCGGCGCCCGCGGCCAAGTTGTGCAGCAGCAGATCTGCCCGGCGTGCTGGCAGGAGTGGGTCGAACAGTCCAAGAACATTATCAACCACTACGGCATCGAAGTCGCCGACCCGCGCCAGCGGCAGCAGCTCTACGCCGTCATGGCCGAATTCCTCAGCATCAAGTTCTGAAAGCGCGTTCGCCCCGCAGTTGTAGCCCCAAACGAAAGCCAAGGCGGAACCCGCAGGGCTCCTCCCTTTGCACTTTGCACTTTGCACTTGTGGAGAGGGGGCCAGGGGTGAGGTCGACCGCCCCAGTCCGGTACCATTAGACGATGTTTACTTTTGGAGGAAAATAATCCCTTGTTGCGCATGCGTTTGACGCGTGTCGGTGCGAAGAAGCGCCCGAGCTACCGTGTCGTCGTCGCCGATTCTCGCGCCCCCCGTGATGGGCGCCACGTCGAAATCCTGGGGTTTTACGACCCGATGACCAATCCCAGCACGGTGCGCATCGACACCGAGCGCGCCGTGAAGTGGCTGCAGAACGGCGCCCAGCCAAGCGAGCGCGTGCGCATCCTGCTGCGCCACGCGGGAGTGCTCAAGGCCCATGACGAGGCCCGCATGGCAGCCAAGCGCGCGCGGAAGACCGAGCGGGCGGCTGCCGAAGCCGGAGAGTAGCGAGTAAGGCGTACGACGAATGACGAAGACCGCCTCGTCGTCATTCGTCACTTTTGCTTGGTCAACCGTGGAGTGCCATGAAGCCGCTCGTCGAATACATCGCAAAATCGATCGTCGACGATCCCGATGCCGTCCGCATCGAGGAGCGTCAGGTCGGGCGCACGACGGTGATTGAGCTGTCGGTCGCGCCCGACGACACCGGCAAAGTTATCGGTAAAGATGGCCGGGTCGCCAAGGCCGTGCGCGTGCTGCTCCGCATCGCGGCTCAGCGCCAGCGGCGCCGCGCAATCCTGGAAATCGCCTGACCGAGTCGGCCCAGCCGCCGCGGCCATCCCGACGGCCGCGGCCATCGCGTGCGCACCCTCCCAACGGACCTGGTCGCCGCTCGCGGCCATCCGGGGCGGCTGCGCCAGCCGAGCCATTGCCGCCGCCACCGGAGCCGCCGCCGGCGGCTCTGCCGCCGGCCGGCGAGGCCGCCCCAGACCATGCCGGCTGGATCGCCGTCGGCCAGGTGCTCGGCGCTTTCGGCCCGAGCGGCGAGCTCCGCGTACAGCCGTTCAGCCGCTCGCCTGAGCGGTTCTGCCATCTGCGGCGTGTCTACGTCGGCGAGGAGCGCGTGCCGGCGCGCATCACCCACCGGCGGTTGCACCCACCCGGCATCATCCTTCGTCTCAACACCGTGACCTCCCGCGAGCAGGCGCGCGCGCTCTTCGGCACCTATCTGTACGTGCCGGAGAGCGAAGCCGTCCCCCTTCCCGAGGGCGAATACTTTGTCCACCAGATCATTGGTCTGAACGTCATCACCACCGACGGCCAGCCGCTGGGTACAGTCAAAGAAGTGCTGCACACCGGGAGCAACGACGTGTACGTCGTACGCGGCGAGCGTGGCGAAATCCTACTCCCGGCCATCAAGGAAGTCATCAAGCAGGTCGACCTCGACGCCGGTACACTTCTCGTCGAGCTCACCCCAGGATTGATCGATTAGCACGACAGGGTTCCCGCTCCCTTGCGTATCGACATTATCACGCTCTTTCCTCGCATGTTCGACGGGCCGTTCCGCGAGAGCATCATCGCGCGCGCCATCGCGGCCGGCATCGTCGAGATTCACATTCACGACCTGCGCGGTTGGGCGACCGACCGCCATCGCACTGTCGACGACGCGCCCTTTGGCGGCGGCGCCGGCATGGTGCTCAAGCCGGAGCCACTCTTTGCGGCCATCGAGCAGCTTCGCGGCGAGAACGGGCACGTCATCCTCATGACCCCACAGGGCCAAGTCTTCAATCAGCAGCTCGCCGCCGACCTGGCAACCTACAACCATCTGCTCTTCGTCTGTGGGCACTACGAAGGCGTAGACGAGCGTGTTCGCGAGCACGCCATCGACCGCGAGCTCTCGATTGGCGATTACGTCCTGAGCGGCGGTGAGCTGCCGGCGATGGTCGTCGTCGACGCCGTTACCCGTTTGCTGCCCGGCACGCTCGGCTCGCACCTATCGACCGTCGAAGAATCGCACGCCGGCGGCCTGCTGGAGTACCCACACTACACCCGCCCCCGCGACTTCCGCGGCTGGCGCGTGCCGGACATCCTGCTCTCCGGGAATCACGCCGCCATCGCCCGCTGGCGCCACGAGCAAGCGGTACGCCGCACCCTCGAACGTCGCCCAGACTTGACCCGCAAATACCTGCCGCACCTCCTGCAAGAGCACAAGGACGGCGACGAGGATGCAGGCGCCACGACCACCAGCGGTCTGTAGGGGCGTATGGCCATACGCCCAGGGGCGGCGGCCGGGCGTATCTCGATACGCCCCTACACGGCCTCATCGCATCCGGACGTCTTGCGCGCAATCACCCGGAACAACACGGCCGATCGTTTCAAGCGCGGCTGATATACTACCCCGGTAGTACTGAATAGCAGCGTGCCGCCGCGCGCGTTTGGAACGGCGTGGCGTTGTAGGCTGGACCGAGAGCGAGTCCCATGGCCAACGTTATCGACGAAATCGAGCGCGAGCAGCTTCGTAATGACATACCGAGCTTCGGCACCGGCGACACCATCCGCGTTCACGCCAAGGTGCGCGAAGGTGCCCGCGAGCGTATCCAGGCATTTGAGGGCCTGTGCATGCGCTACCGCAGCGGCGGCAACCGCACCAACTTCACCGTGCGCAAGATCGCCCATGGCGTCGGCGTCGAGCGCACATTCCTCTTGAATTCGCCGCAGATCGACAAGATCGAAGTCTTGCGGCGGGGCAAGGTGCGCCGCGCCCAGCTCTATTACATCCGCGGTTTGACCGGCAAGGCAGCCCGTATCAAAGAACGCGGGTTTCGCTAATCCGACAGACGAACGACGAGCGACGAATGACGAAGAGGACTGGAGGCGAGCGACCTCTCGTTGGTCGTCCGTCGTTGGTCGCTCGTCGTTCGTCGGGTTCCGTGCCCCAGCCAGGGCTCCTTGCGATCGACTGCATCGAGATCGAGGCGTCGCTCCGCGCGGCCGGGCGACGCCTCATTGCCGGCGTCGACGAGGTCGGTCGCGGCTGCTGGGCCGGCCCGGTCTACGCGGCCGCCGTCGTTCTGCCGCCCGATTGCTACGAAGACCGCGCGCTGCTGGCTGAAGTGACCGATTCCAAGCTGCTCAGCGCAGCGAAGCGCGAGCGGCTGGCCGAACAGATTGGTTGTCTGGCCGTCGGCGCCGCCATCGGCTGGGCCGAGGCGCCGGTGATTGACCAGCTCGGTATCGTTGCCGCGACCCGCTTGGCGATGCGCGCCGCGCTGGCCGGTCTGATACACGCGGCAGACCTGCCCGGCAGCGCCGGTCCCGCACCGTCGATCGTGGGCCGCGTGCCCGAGGATGGCTGGGGTGGCCGTCGGGTGGCCGGTGAGCGCGTCGAGCCCGACTACCTCCTGATCGACGCCCTGCCGCTCCCCCAGGTACCGCTCGCGCAGCAGGCCATCGTCAAGGGCGATCGCTCGTGCCTGTGCGTCGCCGCCGCGTCGATCATCGCTAAAGTCAATCGGGACGCCGAGATGCGCCGCCGCGCCGCGCACTATCCGCCCTACGCTCTGGACGACAACAAGGGCTACGGTACGCGGCGCCACGCCACCGCACTGCACGCGGCGGGCATCACGCCACTTCACCGCCGCAGCTTCGCCCCCATGAAGTACCTGCTCGGCATACGCGACCACGTCGCCGGCGCACTGCCCAAGCCAGACTCCAGAGCCTGCCCACTGTCTGCCTCGGTCGAGCCGAGCGCGTCTATCGCACAGTCCTGACTGACCCATGCCACCGTCGCCATCGCCGCCGCCCGTACCTCCCGGACGCGACAGCCGCCGCCGCACCGGCCGTTTGGGCGAAGACGCGGCTGCGCATTACGTCGAGCAGGCGGGGTGGCGCATCGTCGCGCGCAACTACCGCTGCCGCTACGGCGAAATCGATATCGTTGCCATGGATGGCGATACGCTCGTCTTTCTCGAGGTGCGCACGCGCTCGAACACCGCCTTTGGGCTCCCCGAAGAATCACTGACCGCCGCCAAGACCGCCAAAATGGCCCGGTGTGCCCTGGCTTACGTGAGCGAACACACTATCGGCGGCGACTCCGCCGGCCGCTGGCGCGTCGACTTTATCGCCATCCAAATGGCTCGCGGCCGCGTCACGCACCTGGAGCATTTCCGCCATGCGCTCCAGTGAGAGAGACGGGCACCAGGGACCAGAGGTCGGACCACGGGTCGGAGGCCGGACGCCGGACGCCTCTCCCCCTCTCCCCTTGTGGGAGAGGGGGTCGGGGGGTGAGGGGCAACCGCCTCATCCGAGAAGCCGCCGGCCACGCCGCGTCAGCCGCACGCGCCGCCTCTTCCTCAACGCCATCTACTACCAGATCACCGGCGCCCGCATCCTCTCCATCATCGCACTCGTCGTGCTCCTCGGCGGCGGCTTCGCCTGGCTCTTCCTCACCACCGGCTCCCCCGTCGTCGGCCTCACCTTCCTCGCCCTCGCCGCCACCATCGGCATCGCCATTTACTGGTTCATCCGCGTCATGCGAATGTTCACCCGCACCCGCTAGCTCGACCCCGTGGCCGCCGAGCCCCAATCCAAGAGCCCAATTCAATCCTCCTTCAGCCACGTCCCCGCGCATAGCTGCGCCGCCACCCTGATCGCCTCGGCCATCGACCGCGCATCGGCGATTCCCTTGCCGGCAATGTCGAATGCCGTTCCGTGGTCGACCGACGTGCGCACGATCGGCAGGCCGAGCGCCACGCTGACGCTCTCCTCGAACCCGTGAACCTTCACTGGTATGTGCCCTTGGTCGTGGAACATCGCGATCACCGCGTCGAACTCGCCGCGAATGGCGCGCACGTAGACGCTGTCTGCCGGGTACGGCCCAAACGCCTCGATGCCGCGCTCGCGCGCCGCCCGTACCGCCGGCGCGAGCTGCTCTTGCTCCTCCGTTCCCAGCAGTCCACCTTCGCCGTTATGTGGATTCACGCCCGAAACGGCAATGCGCGGCCGCTCCATGCCCCAGCGACGGAAATCCTCATGCGTCGTCACGATGCGCTGCAGCACGCGCTCATTGGTGATGCGATCGAGCGCCTGGCGCAGCGAGTAGTGCGTCGACAGATGCACGCAGCGCAATCGCCCGCTCACCAGCATCGTCGCCTGGTTCGTCGCCTGGTACACCCGGCCGAAGAGCTCCATATGGCCGAGTTCCTTGTATCCGGCGAGCGACGTCGCCTCTTTGTTGATCGGCGCCGTCACGATCGCCACGGCGACGCCGCAATCGGTCAGCGCCATCGCCCGATGGATGTACTCCATCGCCGCTCGCCCGCAGTCCGCCGAGAGCTGCCCCCAGCGCCACGCCGCCGGATCGACGTTCGCCAGGTCGAGCGCCTCGATCGCCTCCGGCCCAAACGCTGCTTCCTCCACATCCGAAACGGCGTGAATCGGTCTTTCAACGCCGCTCACCTGGGCAGCCGCGCGCAGTACGCGGGTATCGCCAATTACCAGCGGCCGGCAAATCTGATGCAAATCCGGCTCGGCCAGCGCCTTGACCGTCACCTCTGGCCCAACCCCAGCCGGATCGCCCATCGTAATCGCCAGCAGAGGCAGTGTTTTCGTCGTCATGAGTTGGCTTTCACGTACGCAATCGTTCGTCTCCCGATTATCGCAACTCCAATACCGTAGCTTCGCGATCTTCGGCGCCCAGACCTCAGCGCCCTCGCATGCCGCCGGCGCAACCGCCAAGTAGACGGTGGATGCCGTGATACCCAGAGCCCGTCTAGCCGAGCGTCGAAAGCGCGTGATACGCCGGCGTGTACCTGGGATTGGCCTTCAGCGCCGCCTGGTACGCCGCCTTGGCCTGCGCGAGCTGCCCTTGTGCCTGGAGCGCCCGACCACGGTAGTAGTGTGATTCCTCCAAATCGGTCGTGCGCTGGAGGTTTGCTGCCGTCAACGCCAGCACGTCGCTCACGCGTCCTTCCACCAAGTACGCCTCAAACGGGCCAAACTGATACCAGAGCATCCGCCACGGCAACTTGAGGGTGCGCGCCCTGTCGTACGCGGCGGCGGCTTCGGCGTGCCGGCCGAGCGCCACCAGGTTTGAGCCTAGGTTGAACCAGGTGAACGCATTTTCAGGCAGCGTCTTCACTTCCTGCTGCGCCGCGGTCAGCGCCCGCTCGTACATCGTGTGGTCATCCCGATCCGGACCCAGAATCTGGCCGACGACGCCGGCCTTGTCCGAGCCATACACGGGGATGTACGTGCGGTTGAACACGCGCCAGTCCTCGTCGAACGAGGTGTACGGCTGCAGCAGATTGACTCCCGGCGCCTTGATGCTGTCATAGGCGATGAACTGCCCGGCACGATCGTCGTAGCCGGCCAGCAGCCGGTAGTGCCCCATCCAATCGTTCGGCTCCGGCGCGATCCATACCTCCACCACCACCGGCACCCCGTTCGCCAGGAGTTGCTTCAAGCGGTGCAGATCGCCGCCGACGCGCGCTTCCGCCTGCAGTCCCAGCGTCTTGACGTACGCCACGAGCTCATCTGGGCGGACGTTCTTGTCCTCCGGATTGGGCTTCAGGAACGACGCCGCGTGTGTCTGCGTCTCCTTCCGGCCGAAGATACTCGTCGCCATCGTGATCGTCGCCGGACCGCAATTGTTCCAGGTCTGCCACTGATGCCGGATTCCCATGATCCTCGCCGCCTCCGGCAGCGGCGGCAGCGAAAGTGACGCCGCGGGTTCTTCGCCTCGAATCCCCGCGGCATCTGCGGCCGGCTGATGAGCCGCTTGCGGGGCCACGTGATCCGCGGACCCTCCCGCCAGTGCGAGCTGCGCCTCGTTCACCGCCGGGCTGGTCACTCCGCCTGCCCTCGAAGGAACCGGCACGTGCGACTCGAACGCCGGTCTCCAGGGGACCGGCAGGCGGTCCGCGGCGGCGTAGACGCGATGAACGATGGGTAGTCGCCGCACGCTGCGCGGCGCGAATGGCGCTGCCACCACTATCGCGACGGCGCTCACCATCAGCACCCGCGTGAGACGTGCGCTGAGCAAGACGCGCAGCAGGAGTACGCCGAGACCGGCAGCGATCAGCACGCGCTGCTGCGCCGCGACGGCGGTGGGCTCCAGCCGCGCCCATCCCCGCCGCCCGCCGCCGGCCACGGTCAGCACCAAGAGGCCGGCGAGCGTCAAGAGCAGCGTCAGCGGAGCCGAAAGCACACGCAACGGCTGGGAGCCCGTAGCATGCCTGCGCCGGGCAGGCGTACGGCTCCTTCTCCGAGCCATTCCGGCATCGGCCGGCCGCCACGCTTCCGCTCGACCGCTTCCGGCCGGAATGTCCGGCGACCCGCGAAGATAGGCAGTGATGGTTCGCGCCTCCTCCCGCTCGGTGCAGGCGTCGTCCTGCTCGCCAGCCAATCCACCAGTCCACCCCTGTCCGCCTCAGGACTCCGGTCGAGCATCGTACCACTGGACCGCGATTCAACAACTCAACAAATGGACCGCCTTAGGTCCAACATCTATGCTCCAAAGTGCCCCATCGCCTCGGCGCGCAAAATCATCCCTTGGAGCAGATCGAGCGTACGTTCGGTTGCCAGCGGGCGGCTCAGCCGCGCCGCCCGCTGGCTCATCTCCCACCGGATCTCCGGTTCCCGTATCAAGTAGCGCACCGCTTCGGCCGCCTCGGTCGGCGTACGGTACGCCAGCCCGGCGCCGGCGTTGACGACGTACGCTACGTTCCCCTCCTCCTGGCCCGGCAACGGGCGGCCGAGCAAGAGCGGCCGGCCAGTGGCGGTCGCCTCGGCGATCGTGAGCGAGCCGGGCTTCGTGACCACCACGTCGGACGCCGTCATGTATTCGGCCACGTTGTCGATCGAGCCGAGAATGCGCACCGGCACCGGCCAGCGGTGCGCCCCTAGCTCGCTGCGTGCCCGCCAGTTTCTCCCGGCCACGACCACCAATTGGCAGTCCTCACCACTCGCCGCCACCGCCGCCACACTACGGGCGATCAAGACGATGCCCCCGGCGCCCTCGCCGCCGCCCATGAGCAGCACCGTCAGCCGGTCCGGATCGAGCGCCAAATGCTGTCGCATCTCGCGTGCCGAACGGTTGACCATCCAGAACTCGCGCCGCAGCGGGATGCCCAGCACCGCCACCCGCTTGGGCGCGATGCCGAACTCGTACAGCCGCTGAGCCGCGACGTCGGACCCGACGACGAACTGGTCGACGCCGGGCGATGCCCACCAGCGATGGACGTCGACCAGGTCGGTGACGACCGTCATCAGTGGCAGCTCCGGCCGGCGAAGATGCGCCCGCGCACGGACCATCGCGTGATTGACCAGTGGGTGCACCGAGACGATCGCCTGTGCGCCCCTGGCTTTGATCGCCCGAGCGATCCGCTCCACCTCCACCGGACCAAACGTCGCCAGGTACGCCTGGAGCGCCAGCGGGTTGTTCGCCAAGCGGAAGCCCCACCCCCACAGCCACGGCGCACGCACGATCACCGGCCCGTACAGCGACACGATCCGGTCGATCATCGAGCCAGTAGATGGCGGCGCGCTGCTCCCATCCTGTGCGGCCTGGCCAAACGGGTCGCAATCGGTCAGTGCCAACCCCACGTCGTCCCGCTCGCGCGCACCCTCGATCAGCGCATTCGACACGCTGCGATGGCCGGCGCCGGTATCGGACGTCAGAACAAGGACGGGTCGGATTGGACTCACAGGTGCACAGCTCAGCACCTAATTGTAAGGAAGGAGAAACAAAGGAGACGCCCCATGCGCCGTCTCTCCGGCGTGGGAAGCGGGCCCGGGGGTGAGGGGAAGAAAAGCCGGCGCGTACGACGGTCGGTGGTGCCTACGTGTAGAATTGCGACGAGCGAAGTGCCTACCTTCGGGCGTGTTCGCTGCAGAATCTTGGTACGACACATGGAGATGGCGGCCGAACGCGTCGCAGTCGATTTCTCAGCATCCGGCGCATCCGGCGCATCCGGCGCGAATGGCCGCGCGGCAACGGGCGACGTGCGTGTCTCAGCCGCACCCGCCGTTGGCGCCGTCCGTCCGGCGACGCGCGCCGACATTCCGGCGATGCAAGCGCTGATCAACGGGTTTGCGGCCCAGAACAGGATGCTCTTCCGCTCTGCTGAGGAGCTCGAGGAGTTCCTCGACGAGTACCACGTTCACGAGGAAGACGGCCGCGTCCTGGGCGTCTGCGGGCTGCATCCGGTCGCCGGCGCACTGGCCGAGGTACGCGGCCTCGCCGTCTCCGAACACGCCGCCGGCCACGGAATCGGTCGCCGGCTGGTTGAGGCGTGCGTCGCCCGGGCGCGCGCGCTCGGCATCGCCAAGGTCTATACGCTCACGCTCGTGCCCGGTTTCTTCGAGAAGCTCGGCTTCTGTCAAGTGGATAAGGGCACACTCCACATCAAAGTGTGGTATGAGTGTTACCGCTGCCCCAAATTCGCCCGTTGCGACGAGATCGCCATGGTACGACCACTTGACCTGGAGGAGTTGCGCTGATGGCCCTCGGCGCACGCCGCCGTCAGGCAACTGACGAGATCGCGGCGCAGAATCAGCTTGACGAAATCGGTATCGTGCCGCCCCCGCCGGTGGCCCAGCCGCCCGAGCAATTGCCGCCGGCCATCGCCGAGATTCGGCTGCAGAAGCCCTCGATCCCTATCCTGGCGGTCGTCCTGCTCGTTCTCGCGCTCGTCGCGGCGGTGCCCATCCTGTATTACCTCTTCTACGCCATGTTGGCGCTCGTCGTCATCACGTTCATCTGGACGCGCAGTCTGGTGCAGAACCTGACGGTCAACCGCGTGCTGCGCACCAAGTGGTGCGTCGTCGGCGACACTATCCAGGAAGACTTCGTCGTCCGCAACGACGGGCGCCTGCCGGCGCTGTGGGTGGAGGTGCGTGACGAATCGACGGTACCCGGCTATCACCCCGGCGTCGTCGAGAGTATTGGCGGGCTCGACGAGCGGCGCTGGGTAGCGCGCGCCGTGTGCCAGCAGCGCGGGCTGTTCAAGCTCGGGCCACTGCGCGTGCTCACCGGCGATCCGTTCGGTATCTTCCAAGGCACGATCACCTACAATACCCAGACGAGCTTCATCGTCTATCCTCCGCTGATCGAGATCCCCGGCCTGCCGATGCCGTGGGGATCCGCCGCCGGGAACTCGCGCTCGAGCCTGCGCACGCTCCACGTCACGACCGACGCGTCGAGCATCCGCCGCTACGAGCCGGGCGATAGCCTCCATCGTATCCACTGGCTGCACACCGCGCGCACCGGGGAACTGTTCTCGAAGGAATTCGACCTCGAGCCGTCGGGCAATCTCTGGATCATCCTCGACATGGACGCCGCGGTGCACTACGGCGAGGGGCTCGATTCGACCGAGGAGTACGCCGTCAAGATCGCCGGCGCGTTCATCCACGCGGCCATCCGCGAGAACAAGGCCGTCGGGCTGGTGTCCTACGGCGCCGAGAAGACGGTGATCCCTCCGGGCAAAGGTGCGCGACAACTCTGGCGTCTGATGGAGGAGCTCGCCGTCGTCACCGCCGATGGTCATCACTCGCTCGAGCGGGTTATGGCCGACGTGAGCGCGAACATCGGCCGGGGGCTCTCGATTGTCGTCATCACACCCTCGACCGATCCGGCATGGCTCAACGCGTTGGCCGTCATGCGGCACCGAGCCTCGGCGCCCGGCGTCATCCTGCTCGACGGCGCGTCATTCGGCGGTCCGCATGCGGCCCGCCCGCTTGCCGACCGGCTGGCGAGTGCGGGAATCGTCGTCCACGTCGTCGAGCGTGGGCAGCAGTTCCGTACCATCAGCGTCGATAAGAAAGAGTGGGAAGAATACCGCCGCGGACGAAGCGCCGTGCCGGTCCCGTAAAACGTCATCCGCCGCCAAACCGCATTCTAGACGTTCCCCGTAGACTTAAGAGGGAAAATGACGGCATCAGTCGGCAGCCTGTCCCAACGTGCACCACGCGCCGAGAGCGAGCGCTCGGTGCTCGAACCGGAGGAGGGCTGGCTTTCCATCTTGCTCCTGCTGGCGATGGTGCTCAGCACCGTCTGGTCGATCGACCAGGCGCAGTGGGTCGAGGGCACGAGCATGCTCTTCCCCATCGCGCTGGCCGGCATCGCCGTCGGGATGGCGCTGGGGCGTTCAGCGCTGCGCGGCTGGATCGCGCTGGCGCTGGGACTGCTGCTTGGCGGCGTGCTTTGCTTCATCGTGGTCGGGCAGTTGTTGCCGCCGCCGTCAGAGATGCCCGGGCTCTTCTTCACCACGATCGCCGATACCTTGAGATGGTTCGCGCAGCCGAGCGGCGTGCCGCCGCTCGTCGGCGCGTTCCAGCAGCTCGCGCTCAATACCGCCGAGTTCGGCGAGCGCATCGGGTTGTGGTCGCAGATGGGCATGGCGGGACGCTCGAGCAACGACAACGCGATCTTTCTCCTGTTCATTGCCTACGTTGCCTGGCTTCAAGGCCTGATCGGTGCGTGGGGCTTGTTCCGGTTGCACGACGTCGTCGTCGCGGCCTTGCCTACCGGCATCGCGCTCACAACCAACGCGGCGTACACCGGCCGGGCGCAGGCGCCGTTCGCCATTTTCATCATCACGCTCCTGCTGCTCGCCGTCAGTCTCAACCTGGCGACACTGCAGAAGCGGTGGGCGCGCTTCTCGGTCGATTACCCCTCGAATCTGTTGTTCGACGTCACCGTCAGCAGCTTCGTGATCATCTGCCTGCTCGCCATCTTCGCCTTCTTTGGACCGCGCCTGGGCGACAATCCGGTGTCGAACGCCTTCTGGGCGTCAATGGGCGAGCAGTGGAGCGAAATCGAAAACGCCTCGACGCGGTTGTTTTCCGGCGTGAACAGTCCTGCCGGCGCGGCCGGCGGTGCCGGCCGCGACCGGTTGGTGCTCTCTGGGCCCGTGCGACTGACGCAGCGCGTCGTCATGCAGGTCCAGTCGGAAGAGCCGTACTACTGGCGCGGCGCGACGTACGACGTCTGGACGGGGCACGACTGGCTCACGAGCGACAAGATCCCGCTCACGCGTAGCGAGAAGCAGCCTGTGCTGCCGCCGCGGTTCGCGCTCCGCAAACGGACGCGCGTCGCCTTCGAGATCTCGCAGAGCCGGAGCGATCTGCTCTATGCGCCCGACGAGCCGGTGCAGTTGAGCATCCCATACAAAGTCGTGACGCGCGGCAACGATCCGGCGACCGGCGACTACGCGTCGCTGCGCGCGAAGCGTCCGGCGATTCCAGCGCTCAAGTACACCGTTGAGGCGATGACGTCGATCGCCAGCGTCGAGGAGTTGCGCAACGCACCCGTGGACGTGCCCGAGTGGGCCAAGCGGTACACCCAGTTGCCCGACGTGCCGCAACGCGTGCGCGATCTCTCGAACACGCTGACGCGCGGCCGCCGCACTACGTACGATAGAGCGGTCGCCATCGAGCAGTTCCTCCGCAAGTATCCGTACACGCTCGACGTGAAGGCGCCACCGCCGGATCGCGATGCCGTCGAGTACTTCCTGTTCGACCTGAAGCAGGGATACTGCGACTACTTCGCCTCGGCGATGGTCGTGTTGCTGCGCACCCAGGGCATCCCCGCGCGCCTAGCGACCGGCTACGTCGCCGGGAAGTTCGACAACAACACGCGCAAGTTCATCGTCACGGAGGAGGAGGCACACTCCTGGCCGGAGGTCTTCTTCCCCAACTACGGCTGGATGGCGTTCGAGCCGTCCGGCTATCGACCGCCGATCGTGCGCCCCGACGAATCGATTGCATCTGCATTTGGCGATTCGATCGATTGCTACGAATACGGCGAATGCGAGGACATGTACGGCGATCTCAGCGACCTCATCGGGCTGTTACCCGGCGAAGGCGAAGGCGGCGTGCCGATTATCGGCGTCTATCAGCCGGGGGCGGCGGCGTGGCGCCGCTACGGACTCTCCGTGCTGGCGTTGCTCGTGCTGGCCGGCTTCGGCTACCTGTTCGTCACGTCGCTGCGCAGTGGCCGCCGGACCGGACGCGAGCTCGTCCAGAGCACGTATCGCCAAATGACCGCGTACGGCGCGCTCTTTGGCATGCGCGCCAAGCCATCGGAAACGCCGCTGGAGTACGCACGTGCCCTCAGCACCGGCATCACACGCACGCTGGAGCAGGACGGCGCGGTGAGCACGCTGCGCCTGCGCGAATTCGTTGGCCCGCCGAACGGCACGGCGGAGACGATCGCGGCGACCTACGTGCGCACGATGTACGGCAATCGCGAGCCCAGCAGCGAGGAGCGCGACCGCGTGGTCGAAGGCTGGAAAGAGCTCCGCTGGAAGATGCCCCTCCTCCTCCTCCGCGACCGCCGCAACTAACTCCAAAACGCCGCCGCGTCCTGCCGCGGCGCCGCGGCACGCCGAAACGTCAGCACACGAAATGCGACGGTCGTCCGCACACCTTCCAATGTGCCCACCGCGGCGATCGTCGTCGGCGGCAGGTGCCGGGCGCTGGGAGTCATCTGGACGAGATCCACGGTGTCTCCGCCGCCCAGGTCGAGGTCGTACGCGATTTCAGACGCCGTCTCCAGCGCAAATTCGTGCCCGAGGCGCTCGATCAGGCGGTGCTCCTTCTCCGGCTCCATGCCCAGGAGTGGCAGCATCGTGCGCAGTTGCTGGAGGTGTGCCGGCGCAGGGATTGCCACCAGCAGTAGACCACCCGGGGTGACAATACGGGCCATCTCCTCGGCGCGGCGCGGCGCAAAAAGGCTGAGGGCGGCAGCCACCGAGGCATCTCGACACGGCACCCGCGCACGCACGTCTGCGACCGCAAACTGAGCGTCGGGGTAGCGCCGCGCCGCGAGACGCACCGCATCCTTGGCGATGTCGAAGCCAACGTACCACACACGTTCGCCCGCCAGTCGCTCGTCCAGGTAGCGCTCTAACCGGCCCAGATAATACCCCTCGCCGCAGCCCAAATCCACAACGCAAGCTGCGGCCGAGCCGATCGAGCTATCAGTCCGCCCCGTCGAGCCATCGCCCTCCCCCATCGCGCCGGCAAGGTGACGATGGAGTACCTCGTTGAGCGCATCTGACAGCGGCACGTAGTGCCCGCGTTCGAGAAAGCGACGGCGCGCCCGCAGCATCGCACGACTATCGCCGCGAATCTTGTCGGAGCTGTGCCGTGCCGGCAGGAGGTTGACGTAGCCATCGCTCGCCATGTCAAACGTGTGCGACCGGAGACAGACGAGTATCCGACCGTGCGTGGAGAAGCTGGTGCCGCAAAGAGGGCACACCACACACGGCGCCACACGTTCCCACTGCCGACCGCCCACTGCCTACTGCCTACTGCCTACTGCCTACTGATCTCAGCGCCTCTCGCAGCACCTGCCTCGCCGCCGGCGCGGCGTTGAGAGAGCCCCAGCCGCCGTATTCGACGATCACGGCGACGGCGACACGCGGCTGCTCGACGGGAGCAAAGCCGATGAACCACGAGTGGTCGGGCATGCCGGGCAGGCTCTGCGCCGTGCCGGTCTTGCCCCCCACGCGTACGCCGGGAATCGCGGCGTTGCGAGAGAAGCCCTCCTCCACCGCCAGCGCCATCATGGTGCGCAGCGCCGTGGCCGTCGCAGGCAACATCGCGCTGCCCAGGCTACTCGGTCGCGCACGGTACACCACCTTCCCATCGGAAGCCCGCGTCTCGGCGACGACGTAGGGTTTGGGCACATCGCCGCCGCGGGCGATTGCGGCCGCGACGAGCGCCATCTGGAGCGGTGAAATCAGCATCTCTCCCTGGCCGAATGCCGTCGAGGCTAGCATCACCGGCGGCATCGGCTGTGTACGCGACAGGCTCGTCGGACTCGTCTCGAGCTCGAACGGGAGCGCCTTGCCGATGCCAAAGCGCGCCGCCTGTCCGCGCAGGCGCGCGTCGCCCAGTTGCACGCCCACCTGGGCGAACACCACGTTCGACGACCAGGCGAACGCGTGCGCGAAGTCGAACGCCGGCTGCGGCGGCTTCGCGGCGTCGGTGATCCGAAAGCCGGCGATCGTCACCTCGCCGGTCGGGTCGGACACCTGCGTCGACGGCTGCATGATGCCGGCTTCGAGCGCCGCCGCCGCGGTCACCGCCTTGAACGTGCTGCCCGGCACGTAGAGGCCCTGGCTGGCCCGGTTGTACAGCGGACGTCCCTCGTCCTGGGAAAGCCGGCTCCAGTCATCGTCGACCGTCGTCGGATCGAAATAGGGCTTGCTCAGCATCACGAGCAGCGCACCGGTCTCGAGATCGAGCACCACCACCGCGCCCTGTGCGTTGCCAATCGCGCGATCGGCCACCTCCTGCAGTTTGACGTCGATCGTGAGCTGGACGTCGCCGCCCCTTCGCGGCGCCCCGGCCAGCGCCCGCGCGACCGTTTGGGCCAGGGGCACGCCCTGCCGGCCACCCAGCAGCGCATCGTAGGCACGTTCGACGCCGGTCGCGCCGTACCGGTACGAGTAGTAGCCCGTCGCATGCGCCAGCGCCGGCTTGTGCGCCGTCCGGCGGCCGTCGACCGTCTCGACCAGAACTTCGTTGTTGCGGTCGAAGATCCCGCCGCGCTGCGTGCGCTTCTCGATCTCGATCACGCGTGGGTTGCCCGGCGCGGCGGCCAGCGCCGGACCGCGCCACACCTGCCAGTAGCCCGTGCCAAACGCCAGCACAGCAAACCCCAGCAGGAACGCGGTCCCTACGCGGCGAATCTGTTGCTCCATCTCAGTTGTCGTCGACAGCCAGCCTTTCGCGCTCTGTTCGTGTGATCAAGTAGTGATCAAGTGGTTGTCAGGTCGTCTACCACCTGATCACCACCTGATCACCACCTGATCACGTCCTCTCCTCCAACTCCGCCTCCTCGTGCGACATCCGGAGTAGCACGCCCAGGATGAGGAAGTTCGCCAGGAGCGACGAGCCGCCGTACGACACGAACGGCAGGGTGACGCCGGTTAGCGGCACCAGCTTGAGATTGCCGCCGATGATCACCATCGTCTGGACGGCCAGCACCGCGGTGAGGCCGGTGGCGAGCAGCCGGTTGAATGGTAGGCGCGCCCGAAGCGAAAGCTGCAGTCCACGCGAGACGAGCAGCGCGTAGAGCAGCAACAGTGCCAGCGACGACGCCAGTCCGCCCTCTTCGGCGAGGGCGACGAACGGAAAGTCGGTGTGTACCGCCGGTACGTACAACGGATACCCGTTCCCCAAGCCGGCGCCCAGAAGGCCACCGCTCCCCAGCGCGTAGAGCGCCTGAACGACCTGGTACGAGCGCCCTTGCGGGTCCAGCCAGGGATCGAGCCAGATCTCCACCCGCAGCCGAACGTGCGCGAACAGCGCGTAGCACACCGCGCCGCCGCCGAGGAAGAGCGCGCTGCCGGCGGCGACGTACCACGCCTGCCCGACGGCGACGTAGAGCATCACCAGAAACACGCCGAAAAACAAAATGGCAGCACCCAGATCGCGCTGCCACACCAACAGCGCCAGCGCCAAGGCCCACATCGCCAACAACGGCGCGAGGTACGGAAACGGGGGCAGTCGGAATGGCCCCCAGCGCACCAGGTGCGTCGTCAAGAGCTCGCGCTTCTCGACGAGATAGCCCGCTAAGAAGACGACGAGCAGAACTTTCAGAATCTCCGAGGGCTGGAACGCGAGCGAGCGGGTGCCGAGCCACAGCCGCGCCCCGCTGCCGTTCGGATCGATGCCGAACAGCAGCGTGAGCGCGACGAGGATCATGCCGGCGGCCGCGCTCGAGTACTTGTACCGTTCGAGCAGCCGCGTCTCCCACGGGCCAATCGCCACCGCGAGCATGAGACTCGTGCCGAGCACCGCCCAGATGAACTGGCGCGGCGCAAGCGCCGGCGCGAGCCGCGTGACCAGCAGCATCCCGAGGCCGGCGATCGCGCCGGCCAGCGGCAGCAGCACTTGGTCGCCACGGAAGCGCGCCGCGACCAACACGAGATGGCTTGCCAGCACCAGGCCAAGAAAGCCGTAGATCGGCCAGAATCGCGTATCGTCGAGCGGGCGCTCCCAGACCACCGACAGCAGCACCGCACCGACCAACGCCGGCAGTACCGCCGCCAGCAGCAGCGCCAGCTCGCGCCACCGCCAGCGGGCGGCGTGGCGCCTCGCGGCGGGCGGCGCTGCTGTCCGCCGCAGGCCGGACCCCGCCGGAGTCAGGCGGAGGCTACGTGCCACTTTCGAACCGCCAAGAAGTCATGCCCGTCGAGACGACGTCGCCGGAGTGCAGCGCCGCCGATCGCTCGACGCGGTGTCCATTGACGTACGTGCCGTTCGTGCTGCCCAGGTCCTCGACCCGCCACGTATCGCCGGCGGCCGAAAACCGAGCGTGCTTCGCCGAAACCGAATCGTCGCTCACGATCACGTCGCTCGGGGCGCGCCGCCCGACGGTGACGCTCCCATCCAAAACGATAACGCACCCGCTGGCGCCGTTTGGCCCACCGGCAGCCGGTGCTCCGGCACTGCCGGAACCGCCGGGGGAGTCGCCGCCTCCGTGCGACGCTCGCCGCCCGTGAGCGCCGCCATCGGCGGCGGTCTCGAGCAGCACGAGGCGCGCGCGGCGCGGCGTGGCGCTTGGCAGCGGCGCGGAGCGCGCTGCCGGCGCGAGCACGTCGTTGCGTAACGTGACGAGTACCGCCAGCACCAGGACGTAGAGCACCACGACGAACACGAGCCGGATGAGCAGCGCGGCGAGATCCGCCGGAGCGATACCTGCCATTAGACGAGATCGGTACGCCTAAACCAAGTCCCAGGTCCAAAGTCCAAGGTCCAAAGAATGCGCCTTCTGGCGGTCGACTTTGGACTTTGGACCTGGGACTTTGGACTGACTCTAGTCGGCAACACGGCGCGCGATCTCCAGGTGAACAGCGCCAAACGCAACCTGATCTCCGGCATGAACGGAGGCGGCGGTGACCCGGCCCGCGTTGACCCACGTCCCGTTCGTGCTCCCCAGGTCCCGCACTTCGAGCCGTCCGCCCTCGCGCCAGATCTCCGCGTGGTGGCGCGAAACGCTCGCGTCCTCCAGCACCACGTCGTTATCCAGGCCGCGGCCGATCGTCAATCGCGTGCCGGTAACCGGCCACGCCAACCGCTTGCCGGCGATCTCTCCGGTCAGATAATAGACCTCGAACCCGGTGGGGCCGGCCGGCATCTCCAACGGGCGCATCGCCCGCGTCTGCCCAAACTCGTCGCTTTCGACCGGCGGCGTGCCGGCCGCGTCCGGCGCTCCGGCCGCGGCGCTGCCATGGTGCGCTGCATCGTCGACGACCGCCGCGTGCACCTGGAACGTGCCCGGCGAGAGCGTTTCCTCCGGCAAGAGCACCACCGCTGCCGGGCCCAGCAGGCCGTAGCCTCGCTCCGTAGCGCGCTCGGCGACGAACTTCTCCAGCTCGCGCCGCAGCGCTTCGGCGTAGCCTTCGACTTCTTGGTAGTCGGCGGCGGCCAGGACGACGCGGTACTGGTTCGGCACGAGCGGCCGGTGCCACGTGACTCGCTTGTTGTCGTCCATCACGCGGCCGATCCGGCGCGCGAGATCAACCGGTTCGATGCGGCCGCGAAAAAGCCGCCGAAACGACCCTTCGACGACGCCCTCGAGAAACTCCTCAAATCGAGTGAGCGCCTTCATTGCTCACCAGACGATTATACGCGCGTGGTACCACAATAGAGGCTGCACCGTGCGGCCAAAGGGCGATGGGTGTGCCGGGACAGCCACCGCAGCCAAGGGTGGCACGAAAGTTGATGGGCGCGTCCTTTGAGCCGGCGACCGGCGGAGCGGCCGTGGAGCGACGCCGCAGCGGTCTGGCTGCTGCAGTTGCGGCGGCTGGTGCGGGGCATGTGGCAAGATACGGCACAAGAGGTGTTGGCGTGGAATGGCTTGCGGCAACGCGCGACTTCATTATCATCATCGTCGCGCTCGTTTCACTGGCAGCGAACGTGCTGCTCATTATTCTCGGCTTGCGCATTTGGGGCCTCATGAAGGCGATGAAGGCCGAGGTCGACCCGATCCTCGCGTCGGTGCAGCGCACGAGCGACACGATCCGGGGCACAAGCACCATCGTCGGCGACGTCGTCGTCGGCCCGCTGGCCAAAGCAGCCGGTATGGCCGTCGCGGCGCAGACGCTCGTTCGTAATATCCTCATCCTTGCCCGCGGCGGTCGGACGCGATGAGCCCGCGCGATCCGTGGTTCGTCGCCGGTTTTCTTACCGGCTGTGCGGTCGGGGCGGCCGCGGTGCTCCTCTACGCCCCACTTCCGGGACGCGAGCTGCTCGCCGCCATACGCGAGCACATCGCGCACGCCAGGGCAGAGGCGCGCGCGGCCGGCCAGCGGGCCGAGGCAGACGTTCTGACCCGCTACCAGGCTATCCGTAACGCGGCAACGGCCGGTCCCGCCGCGCAAACGAGTTCCGAGTTCCTCGTTCCTGGTTCCTCGTAGACGGCTAGCCAGAAACTCGGAACTCGGAACTGTTCTGGAACACACGCCGTGAAGCAATTGGCGATCCAAGTCGGTCTTATCGTGCTGCTGTTCGGGCTCGGCTCGTGTGCGGCTGGTTTTGCCGCCACGCGCGTGGATATCGGACCTGTGGTAGCTGCCACCCGTGACGTCGCGATCATCATCCTGGCGGTGATTTCGCTGCTGATGGCGGCCGCGTGGGGTATCGTTTATTTTGGAGCGGCGTGGGCGGTGGGGCGCTATGGCCAAAAGGTGCTCACGGCGATGCGATGGGTATACGGCAAGACCCGCCGGGTCGAGGACGGTGTGCTCGCTGGCAGCGAGCGGTTCGTCGTGCGGCCGCTGGCGTCGACCGCGCGTACCGTCACCCAAGCGACGACTCTGGTCTCTCGATCGGTTGCCGGGCCCACCGCTCCGAGCGATCTTGGGCACGAAGTGACCGGCTGGCGGTCGTACATCCGCCGCCGGCAAGGGCGCGCCGTCGTGCCGCTCGAGCGCGAGCGGATGGAGGCATAACGTAGCCCTGTCTCGGCGGGCACCGGGGGATGAAATGGTGTCATCCGCCGGTGTGCCAGGGCACTCGTAAGCGAAGGTTTAGGATAACTAGGTGGCTGTAGTACAAGGAGAGAAAGAGACCCAGACGCATCGGGATGCGCCGGCAACAGCGGCCAGACGCCCACCGCCGGCCAGTCCCCCAAGATCGGCATCACCTAAAGTGCCGGCACCACCGGAAGTGCCGGCAGCATCGCGCGCATCGACCTCGCCGGCCATACCCGCAGCGCCGCCGGGACGGACGGAGCCTAAGTCATCGGCCGCGCCGGCCGCGCCGGCCTTCGCGCACCCGAGCGAAGCAGAGTTCGCCGGCATCCTCGATTTTTACCAGGTGAAGTGGCAGTACGAGCCCCGCAGCTTTCCGCTGCGCTACGCCGAAGATGGCCGGGTGATTGAGCGATTCACGCCCGACTTCTATCTATCCGAGTTCGACCTCTACGTCGAGCTGACGACGCTCAAGCAGAGCCTCGTCACCAAGAAAAACCGTAAGTTGCGCCGGCTGCGCGAGCTCTACCCGGACGTCAATATCAAGCTCCTATACAACCGGGATTTTCGCAACTTGGTCCTCAAGTACGGAATCGATGTTAAGCGTAATACGTAAAGGCGTTCCCTTTGCGCCATACGCCATGACCACCAACGCCGAAAACGCCGCATCCTCAGACATCGTCGACATCGTGCAAGATCCCGCCATCGCCGAGATACGCATCTCTGAGGCACAGTTGCAGGCAAGGGTGTGCGAGCTCGCGGACGCGCTGTCGGCCGATTATGCCGGTAAGTGCCCGGTGTTGGTCGGCATTTTGCGCGGTTCGATCATGTTCCTCGCCGATCTGCTGCGTTACCTCGATATGCCGCTAGAGATTGACTTCTTGGCGATCTCGAGCTACGTCGGTCGCGATTCGTCGGGCGTGGTGCGGCTGCTCAAAGATCTCGACCGCAGCATCACCGGCAAGCACGTCGTCCTGGTGGAGGACATCATCGACACCGGCTTGACGCTCAACTACGTGCTGCGCATCCTGCGGGCGCGCGCACCGGCATCGCTGGAAGTATGCTCGCTGCTCGACAAGCCGGCACGCCGGCTTGTCGAGCAGCAGATCAAATACGTCGGCTTCCACATTCCCGACGTCTTCGTCGTCGGCTACGGCCTCGACTATAACCAGCGCTACCGAAACCTGCCGTTCATCGGCTCGCTGCGCATGCCGTAGAGACCCTCACCCTAGCGTCCACCGGTGCCCGCACCCGCTGCGGTGGCGCCACCCGCCGAAGCACCGCCGTTCGCGCCAACAGCCGTAATGGCCGCATCTCTCTCCCACGGCATCGCCGGCCGAACGACGCGGCGCGGCGGCGGTGTCGCCATCGTCGTGGCGCCCGCGACGGTGGCAGTCTGCCCGGTGACGATGCGCTTGAACATCGCCAGCGCCTGCGCCGTCACCTGGTCCATGTTGTAGTACTGGTACGTCGCCAGCCGTCCCACGAAGTACATGCCGGGCGTGGCGTCCGCCAGCGCCTTGTATTTCCGGTACAGCTCGGTGTTCTCAGGTCTGGGTATCGGGTAATAGGGATCGCCGTCCACGTGGGGGTGCGGGTACTCGTAGACGATGCTCGTCTTGGGGTGCTCCTGCCCCGTCAGATACTTGAACTCGGTGATCCGATCGTACGGCACTCGCTCGACCGGATAGTTCACCACCGGCGCCGGCTGGTACACCGGGCGGTCGTGCGTCTCATGCTTGAATTCGAGCGTCAGGTAGGGCAACTTGCCGTAACGGTAGTCGAAGAACTCGTCGACCGGTCCCGTGTAGATCATCTGCTTGAAGGGCACAAAGCTCAGCAAGTCACGGTAGTCGGTGTTGAGCACGATCGTGATGTTGGGGTGGTCGAGCATGCGCTCGAACATCCGGGTGTAACCGTGGAGCGGCATGAACTGATACGTATCGGCGAAATACCGGTCGTCGGTGTTGGTGCGCGCCGGGATACGTCCCGCCACCGAGGCGTCCAATTCGGATGGATCCAGCCCCCAGTGCCGGCGCGTGTAGCCACGAAAGAACTTCTCGTAGAGCTCGCGCCCCACTTTGCTGACGACGACGTCTTCAGACGTGCGAATCTTCTCGAGCTTTTCCGCGACCGAATCGTAGAACGCGGCGCACTCCTCATCCGTCTGGAGATTGAGCCCGTAGAGCCGATTCACCGTATCACGGTTGATCGGAATCGGCAGGAGCTTGCCGTCGAGGTCGGCGCGAACGCGGTGCTCGTAGGGCCGCCACTTGGTGAACTGCGAGAGGTACTGGAAGACCTCGAAGGAGTTGGTGTGGAAGATGTGGGGACCGTACTTGTGGACGAGCATGCCATCGTCGTTGTAGTGGTCGTACGCGTTCCCCCCGATATGGTTGCGCCGATCACAGATCAGCACCTTCTTGCCGGTCTGGCTCGCCAGCCGCTCAGCGAGTACACTGCCCGCATACCCCGCCCCCACGATCAAATAGTCAAACATCGCTGCCACCTTTCTAGCGCGGTTGTCCCGCTGAGGTCGTCGGCGCCGCGTTGTGGCGGCGCCGGCAGAATCGACTGACCCGGTGTGACCGGTCAGCCGGGTGGCCGGGCTCCGATTGTCGCCATATCGGTCGTGACGGCCGATGCCTGTCCTAATCGCGGAGCGTCGGCAAGAGCTGTGTCGCGTCGTGCGGCGTCGTTGCTTGCCGTCCGGCCCACAGCTCGGGCCGCTTCGGCCTCCCGCATCCGCTCGCCCATGCGCCGCACGATGGCATCCCATGTGCTGCTGGCCAGGATACGCGCCTCGCGCTCGATCCGCGCGGCGCGGTCGCTGTCCGGCTCGGCCAGCGCGCGCTCGACGCTGGCGACGAATTCTTCTGTCGTCGCCGCGATGTGTACCGCCTCCCGGTACGATCCCACGACATCCGCCACGGGCGTCGAAACGATCGGCTTGTGGACGGCCATGTATTCCAGTGTCTTCGTCGGGCTGATATACCTCGTCGCGTCGTTGAGTGCGAACGGCATCATGCAGACGTCGAACCCTTTGACGTACCCCGGCAGGTCACGGTACTGCTTTTGGCCCAGGTAATAGATATTGGGCCGCCGCGGTAGTTCGGCCGGATCGATCTTGAGGACCGGACCGATCATGACGAAGCTCCAGTCGGGGTGGGAATCGGCGACGGCGGCCAGAAGGCTGAGGTCGGCCCGCTCGTCGATCACGCCAAAGAAGCCGATCCGTGGCCGGGGCAGCAGCTTGAGGTCGTCCGGCACGCGCGTCGCCGGATCGAGCGCCTGCCGGTAGTGATCGACGTCGACGCCGCTGGGCACGGCGTGCACGTTTGGGTGAAGCAGCGCCTTGGCCTGGCCGAGGCTCACGCCCCCGGTGAACACGACGTCGGCCATCCTGAGCAGCTCGCGCTCGCGGGGGACCAGCTCCGGTGGTGCCCCTTTGAAGAGCGAGAGCTCATCCATCGCATCGTACACCACCAGCGACGGCGCCAGCCGCTCGGCAGCCGGAAGCAGCATGGGAGTGTAGAACCACAGTGTGTAGTGATCGAGCCCTTGCCCTTGGACGAGCTGTGACGCGAGCCGGGCGTACATTGCATCCAATCGTGACCCGGCGCCGGGCCCCGGATCGCGGCAAATCGGCTGCCCCACGATCACGCCGTCGGATTCGCGCAATGCCAGCGTCGCGTCGTCGGGCGCTTCGCCGGCCTCGTCTCGAAAAAGCGGCTCTTCGATGAAGAACACCCGCCGGTCGCGCGCGAACCGTGACATCAGTTGCTGGGGACGCTGCCACACAAAATCCCAGCGCAAGTGACCAAAACAGAGCAACGGCGGTCGTATATCTTGTCCCATAGACACCCTTTCAGACAATGGCCGGCCGCAAATGAGGATCTGAGTGAAAGCCGGACCACAGCGCGCCGTACCTTCGTCTCGAGCCCTCCACCACGGCCGGCGTCTCCTGCACGGTAATGCGCGCCTTGTGCGAGGCCGACCGGCCTCGCACAACCGCAAGATTTGTGCCGCTCTCCGGCTGCGGCCGGCCGCTTGATGACCTGTCCCAACCTGGTATAGTCGCGTGAGTCGGGTCCGATTCCGAGTCGATTTTCCATGAACGAAGCGGCGCTCCGCACTCTCCTCCATTCCGTCGCTTCGGGCGAAGTCTCGGTCGCGCAGGCAACCGAGCGGCTCAAGCGCCTGAACATCGAAGACCTCGGCTTCGCCCGTCTCGACCGGCACCGCGCGCTGCGCGTTGGCTTCCCGGAGGTGATTTATGGCCCCGGCAAAACCCCTGAGCAGATCGCGACGCTCGCCGAGCGGCTGACCGCCGCCGGCCAGACCGTCCTCGCCACACGCTGTGGCCCCGAAGCCTTTGACGCCGTGCGCGCCCGCATCTCCGACGCCACCTACCATCCGGTGGCGCGGTGCATCACCGCGGTGCGCGGCCGGCCGCCCCAGGCGGCCGGCACAATCGTCGTCGTCACCGGTGGTACCTCGGATATACCGGTGGCCGAGGAGGCGGCAATCACTGCCGAGCTAAGCGGCAGCACCGTCGAGCGGCTGTGGGACGTCGGCGTCGCCGGCATCCATCGGCTGCTCGCCAGCCACGAGCGACTCTACCACGCGACGGTGATCATCGCCGTCGCCGGCATGGAGGGAGCGCTGCCGAGCGTCATCGCCGGGCTGGTCGACCGACCTGTAGTCGCCGTGCCGACGAGCGTCGGCTACGGCGCGGCCTTCGGCGGCCTCGCGGCGCTGCTCGGCATGCTC
Source organism: Chloroflexota bacterium (assembly GCA_016199265.1). Classification (GTDB taxonomy): domain Bacteria; phylum Chloroflexota; class UBA11872; order UBA12225; family UBA12225; genus JACQGX01. Next base: position 41,261 of record JACQGX010000133.1, read on the forward strand.
AACTCGTGCGCTGCCGGGCTCAGCGTCGTCAACATCGACAACGGCTTCGGCGCCGGCTACGTCGCCGGCTTGATCAACCGCTTGGCAGGACTCCGGAGTGAATAGTGCAAAAAGCAAAACGCAAAATGATCTCTCCTCCCCGCCGCAATCCTCTTCGTTCTTCGTTCTTCGTTCTTCGTCTAACCCCCGTGTGGACGGCAGCAAGTTGAACGCAGCGCGGGAGGCAACTGGTTGACACGTGTAGCGTACTTTGAGTGCTTCGCCGGAGCGAGCGGCGACATGATCCTCGGCGCGCTGATCGATGCCGGCTGGTCGGAGACCGATTTCCGTGCGACACTCGAGAAGGTCCCGCTCGACGGGTGGAGCGTCGACGTTGGCCAGGTGAAGAAGGGCGCGCTCCGGGCGACGCAGGTGCGCATCCGCGCCACCGCGCCACAGCCCGAGCGCACCGTGCAGGACATCCGGCCGATTATCGAGGCAGCCGATCTCGCCCCGGAGGTCAAGCGCCGCGCCATTGACCTGTTCGAGGTGCTGGCCGAAGTTGAGGGCCTCGAGCACAACCAGCCGCCCGAGCAGGTCCACTTCCACGAGGTCGGCGCGGTCGACTCGATCCTCGACATCGTCGGGGCGTGCGCCGGCATCCATGCGCTGGGTATCGAGCGCATCTGCGTCTCGCCGATCAACGTCGGCGGTGGGTTCGTTCCCACGCGCGACGGCATCCTGCCCGTTCCCGGGCCGGCGGCGCTCGAGCTGCTCAGACGCAAAGGGGCGCCGATTTACGCCTCCGAGTATGGTCCGGAGTTCCTCACGCCAACCGGCGCGCTCGTGCTTGCCACGCTCGCCGACGGCTTCGGCCCCTTTCCGTCGATGCGCGTCGAGCGGATCGGCTACGGCGCAGGGCAGAAGGATTTCACCATTCCGAATGCGCTGCGCGTCTCGATCGGCACCTCGTACGACGGCCTCGCCGCGCCATCGTTCATGCAATTCCTCACCTCACTTGCCCGATACCAGGGCGCGACCGCTCGTGCCGCCGGCCACGATCCCGATCGCGCCCATCGCCACGAGCCGGGCGCCAACCACGACCATACCGGTGCCGGTGCGCCCGGCGACCACGACCACGACGACCGCCGCCACGACGACCGCCGCCACGACGACCGCCGCCACGACGACCGCCGCCACGACGACCGCCGCCACGACGACCGCAGGTACGGCGACGACGGTCCCCGTGGCGGCGTGCTCGAGGACGTCGTCGTGCAGCTCGAGACCAACGTCGACGACATGAATCCCGAGTGGTACGGGCATCTCACGCAGCGCCTGTTCGGCGAGGGGGCGCTCGACGTCACGATGGCGCCGTTGATCATGAAGAAAGGGCGGCCGGGAACGCTGCTCTCGGTGCTCGTCGAGCCACCGGCGGTCGAGCCGGCGCTCGCCGCCCTCTTTGCCGAGACCACCACACTAGGCGTCAGAATCCAGCCGCTCGTCCGCCGCAAGGTGCCACGCCACATCGAGCGCGTCGAGACGCCCTATGGCCCAGTCCGCGTGAAATTGGCCCTGCTCGATGGGCGAGTCCGCAGCGCCGCGCCCGAATACGAGGATTGCCACGCCCTCGCGCTGCAGGCCGGCGTCACCCTACGTGAGGTCTACGACGCCGCCGCGAGCGCGGCGCGGGACGTGAAGCGTGAAACGTGAGCTACGAAGCGGCGCTTGCCGGGCGCGTGCAGAAGTTCCGGATGCAGCCGCCGTCGCCGTAGGGGGCCGACCAGGGTGTCGGCCCGGTCGCTCTGGGCCGACACCCAGGTCGGCCCCCTACGGCGTGTCGGATCTCTTGCGTACACCCGTGCCTGACGGTCAACGTGCCCCGTTGCCGCACGATGCTACGCGTGATTTCACGCTTCACGTCTCACGTCACCGCCGGCCGCGGCGACCGCCGTTGCTGCCCCCGTCTGATGATCTTCACCATGTAGTCTTCGGCGTTGACGTAGTACGGGTTGCGCTTGATAAACCGGCCGACGATCGCCATCGGGTGCAGCTTGAGTAGCTCGACGACGAGCTCGCCGGGAAGCTCCGAGTAGTTGTACTGCAGCAGCGCGACGATCGGGCGGGCTTGGAAGGTGAAGACGGCGTCGGCCGCCGCCTCGTACTTTAGAATCTGCTCGGGCGTCGCGAGCCCGGCGCAGAGCCAGCCCATGTCGATCACGGCGCGGACCGTCTGCCAGCCGTCGGCGAGCGACTTCGCGATCAATGCCTGATGCGTCGAGATCAGGTGATACGGATCGAAACGGCCGTTGAACAGCAGCTCCGCTCGCTCGCCGGCAAGCCGCAACTGGCCATTCGCGATCGCGCCGTCGACGTCGACGTGTGATGAGCGCAGCATCTTGCGCACTTCGTCCAGCCGCGCCGGCGCGGCCGCGAGATAGCATCGGTCCTTGCCTCGCAGGCCATCACGCAGCAGCGGTGCGGCCGTCTGCGAGATCTCGATAGGCTGGTTGTAAAACTGGCAAATGTGGAGCCCGGGCCGGATACGCTCGCGCTTCCCCCCGACCTCGAGGTCAATCATGTGTCCTCGCTGCGATCGTACAGATTGTGTGTCCAAAAGGTAAACCGCCTGAAATCGGCGATACCGCCGCGGCCGCCGGCGTAGGCCGCGGCCACCGAAGCCGTCACTCTGGCCGCCAGCACGGACTATACCCACGTCCCGCGGCATTGTCAAAGCGCGGTCGGCGGCGACCTTTTGGAGATCACCGGTACCATGCTTGGAGAGAATACCCACGGAGGCAGACGAGGATGGCGCGAACACGATGGAAGCCGCAGAGCCCCGAGGCCGCCGCCGGCGGTGTGCCCGAGCGAGATCGGCCACACGCCCCACACGCCCTGCGGGCGGTGATCGGGAGGCGCCGCGATCCGTGGGACGAGTGGGATGAGCCCGAAGCGGATGAGGTCGATCGTCTAGGCGAGCAGCTCGCGCTGCGCGAAGCGCGACCGGAGTCTATCCACGCCACCGAGGTACACGCCGAGCGCTCGGCCATCGGCCGCGTGACCGCCCGCGACGTGCGCCTGTATCAAAGCGCCACGCTGCTCACGCTGGGACAGGACGTGCGCGCGCGCCAGAGTGCCGGGGGCGTCATGCTCGGCGCCAAGCTCTCCGTCGAGCGCGGCGGCGCCAAGTGGCTCGTCGGCGGCCTGGTGCAGGCGAAGCAGGTCTTTGCCGTCGCCGTCATCGCCGCGCGCGTCGAAGGCCAGGTTCGCTGCCTCTTCGATGTCAAGGGTGCCTTCGCCTTCGGCGCCGGCATGGCCATCATGAGCGCGCTCCTGCGTCTCTTCCTGCTGCGCGATCGAGGCAGTAGACAGTAGGCGGCAGGCGGTAGCGAGAAGTCCCACCTCCCTTTGGCAGAAAGCCACGGTGGTGGCGCCGCGTCTCCCCCTCTCCCCTTGTGGGAGAGGGGGCCGGGGGGTGAGGGGCAGCCGCAGCCAGACGCAAGGCCCGCCGAACGGACCGATTCGTGCCGGC
>JACQGX010000140.1 GCA_016199265.1 Chloroflexota bacterium
GGCGACGACGAGGCCGACGACGAGCACGACGTAGACGAGGGCTAACCGCAGAGACGCAGAGACGCAGAGACGCAGAGAAAACGGGATGAGACCTCCGTCTCCGTGCTCTGCCCCTCACCCCTACCCTCAGGCCCCTCCAACAGAACATCCCCACGACCAGTACTTCCTTCCCCCTGGGAAAGCCCAAAACCCTCTCCGTGTCTCCGTGGTGAACTCGTTCCTCCCCCTCGCCACCGCCAGCAGGAGCGCCACGTGGTCCACCTCGGACCATGGACTTGGGACTTTGGCCTTGCGCTAGGGCAGATGGGCACCCCCGCCCGTGTGTGACCAGAAATCCTGCCCTGTTTCTGGATTTGTCTTCGTCAACCACTGGTGAATGCGTCGCAGGACTCGAGGCAGACCCGGCGCGGGCAGGTTTGTGGCTTCCCATTGGGCCATCCGCCGGCGCAGCCCGGCGTCCAACGGGCTCTCTACGGAGATGCCGGCCTGGGTGCAGGCCTGCGCCAGTTTGCGATCGTCCGTCGCCAATCGCTTCGCGCCGAGCGTTCGCGCTGCGTGCAGGAGCACCGCATCGGTCAGGTCGATGTTCAACTGATCCGCTAGGCTCATTGCGGCCACGGTTGCGGCGGCATCGGTCGCGGTGACGACAATCGGTCCGGCGGCGAACTGTGCCAACTTACCGCTCGACTGCGCTGGGTCGACGCCGTAGACCTTCACCAGGACCGCCTTGACTTCGAGTAACGTGACGGCCGTCGTAAACCAGCCGGAGTGAGCGCGAAGGAACTGCTCGCACGGGCTCGAAGCGGGATGGTTCTGCAACAGGCTGTAGACAATGAACATCGAGTCCAAGCCGCGCTCGATCGGCGGGCTAGAAGACGAGGTCATCGCCCGCCACGTCGGAAAGCGCTCGCTCGGATGGGTGTTCCTCTATCTGCAGCTTGTCGGCAAAGACCTGGTCCCACGTCGCCACTCGGTAGGGCCGCACCAGCACGCCGGCCTCGCTCTTCTCGAGCACCGCAGTCTCCCCTAAGCCCAATTCCTTGACCCAGTCATCAGGAAGTTGGACCTTGTGGCCCGCTTCGACGGGCGTGAGTCGTATCGTACTCGCCATGCGTTACTGCCTCACCGGAATCGTACTGCTTCTGACGACCCCAAACCAAGCGGCCAAGAGTGCCACCTTTCCCGCCGGTCAGCAGTCCCCTGTTTCCCGCGCCATCTCCCTCCACCTCCATCAGCTCTCCGTGCGCTCTCCGCGTCTCCGTGGTGAACCCCCATCACCTCGTCCCCGAACTGCACCAGCGAAATGCCGGCGGCCTGCGCGGCCTGCTGCAAGCGCGAATCGCACGTGGCGAGGGGGATGGCCTGCCGCATCGCCAGTTCGAGGTACGCGGCGTCGTAGGCGGAAAGCCCATGCTGCCTTGCCAGGGCCACGGTGAGCCCCCACGCCGCCGAAACGCCCGCGTCGTCAACACCAATCGGCAGCGTCTGCAGCCGCTGCAGGAAGGCAGTCGCATCGGATGCGCTGATGCGTTGACGTCGTTCCCCCACGAGGAGCACATTCGTCACCTCCAGCGGCCAGATCGCCGGTGCCAACGCATCCGCGGTGCGCAGCCGGTGGAGAACGGCCCGCGTGTAGGCAGTAGCCTCGTCGGCGAAGCACCAAGCCATGGTCACCGAGGCATCCACGACAAAGGCCATCAGCGACGCCCCTCTTCGATCAGCTCCCTCAGTGACAGACCGCCGAGTGTGAGACGGTGCTCCTCTTGAAACTGCGCCATCCGGTCGACCGCTTCGCCGCGATCTGGCCGGGACACCGCCGAAGGTGGGACCAGCACCGCCACGGGTACACCGCGCTTCGTAATCGTGATCGACTGCCCCTTTGCCACCTCCTCGAGGAGTCGGGAAAGATGCGTCTTCGCCTCGAACGCGCCAACCGTCTCCATACCAGACCTCCTAGTTAGACCAGTTAGACTAGTCTAGCACGGTGTACGATGCCGATGACTTGCGCCGGCACCGCCCATCACCAGGACGACGTAGAGGAGGCTAGTCCAAAGTCCAAGGTCCAACGTCCAAGGTCGGGCCTTCGACAGGCCGGGTGTGGGGCGCGGAGATGGGCCAAGGACAGGCTCCGGAAGGCCCACATTGAACCCTTCGGCCGGACTCAGGGCAGGCGCTAGACCACGGACTTGGGACCGTGGACCTCGGACTTTCGCGAGAGCGAGCAGCAGCGCCACCAGGAACCAGCAATGCAGGTTCGTCACCGCCAGCACCAGCCCGAACGGCGCCTCCACCAGGTGCGCCACCAGCGTGCCCCCCAGCGCCGCGGCCAGCCCGGCGTACGGGCCGTGGCGGGCGAGCCGCACCGCCAGGAGCAGCGCCGCGCCGGTCGTGAACAGGTAGGCCGCCAGGCCCAGGTAGCCGGTCGTGACGACACGGTGAGGTACGGTGCCGCCGCGTCGAGCGCGCAGCGCACGAGGCCCGACAGCCTGGAAGGCGACAAGCAGGCCGCCTACAAGGTTGCGCTCGGGCTGCACCGCGAACCCGCTGGTCGAGCAGGTAGTTGTGTATGCGGTCGTAGACGATCGTCCCAGCGAGGACGTGCGCGCGCTCGCGGGGATTGTGGCGCGGCTAATCGACGCCTATGAGCCCGAGCGGGTCTACCTCTTCGGCTCGAAGGCACGCGGGGACGCCGGGCCAGACAGCAACTTCGACCTGCTCGTCGTCGTGCCGACTACGGCACCGGATGAGCGCAGGTGCAGCCGGCTGGCCTACCAGGTGCTCCGCGGGACGGGCACGGCGGCCGACGTGATCGTGTGGACACGGAACGCGTTTGAGAGCCGGCTGCACCTAGCGGCGTCGCTGCCCGCGACGGTCATACGCGAAGGCCGGTTGCTCCATGCCGCTTGACCCGGTGCGCATCGCCGAGACGAAGGCTTGGCTGAACAGGGCTAAAGACAGGAAGAACGTGGTCTCGGTTCTCGCCGGTGCGCCTCCCGCCGCCATACCTCTTGCCGCTACCGTACGACGCGGCTGTCGATCGCCAGCGAGGTGCACACACTCACCCATTTAGGGCAATCGCATCTTCCTGACCCTTGCGGAAGGGGGGCGGGTGGGGGGATACTGACGGTCCGCTCAGCCCGTCGCTGACGGAGGGAGGACGACCATGGCCCAGACGGCCTAGGTGGCCCAGGTGGCCCAGGTGGCCCAGCCGGATGAGCCGGTGGGGCCCAGCCTGCGCGCGCACTGCGCGGCGGTGCCCGATCCGCGCATCGACCGCACCAAACGCCACCAGTTGCTCGACATCATCACGATGGCGATCTGCGCGGTCATCGGCGGCGCCGACTCGTGGGTCGACGTCGAGGTGTTCGGGCCGGCCAAGCTCCCCTGGCTGCGCACGTTCCTGGCGCTGCCCAACGGCATCCCCTCACACGACACCTTCGGCCGGGTGTTCGCCGCGCTCGCTCCCCGGGCGTTCGAGCCGTGCTTCCGGTCCTGGGTGCGGGCGGCCGTGACGCACACCGACGGCGAGGTGGTCGCCCTGGATGGCAAGACGCGGCGCCGCTCGCACGACCGGGGCGCCGGCCAGGCGGCGCTGCACCTGGTCAGCGCCTAGGGCGCCGCTGGGCCGCGACCAACCGGCTGGTGCTGGGCCAGGTGGCGGTCGACGCGCAGTCGAACGAGATCACCGCCCTGCCCGCGTTGCTCCAGGTGTTGGCCCTGCAGGGGTGCATCGTGACCATCGACGCCATCGGGTGCCAGCGCGCGATCGCCAAGACCATCGTCGACCGGGGTGGGGACGACGTCCTGGCGCTCAAGGCGAACCAGCCCACGCTGCACGCCGCCGTCGAGACGTACTTCACCGCGGCGCGGGCGACCGCCTTTCGGGACGTGCCGCACGGTTACCAGCGCACGGTCGACGGCGGCCACGGGCGGGTGGAGCGCCGCCAGTACTGGACCGTGGCCGACCCAGCGCTGCTGGCCGCCCTGGACCCCACGGGCGCCTGGGCCGGGCTGGCCAGCGTGGGCCTGGTCGAGCGGGCGCGGCGCACCGCGACCGAGACGACGTGCGAGGTGCACTCCTACCTGAGTAGCCTGGACGGGCCAGACGGGGATGTCGCCGCCTTTGCCCGCGCGGCGCGCAGCCACTGGGGTATCGAGCACCGCGTCCCTTGGGTGCTGGACATCGCCTTCCGGGAGGACGACAGCCGAGTGCGGGTGGGCCACGCGGCGGAGAACTTCGCCGTGTTGCGCGGGTGCCCCCTGGGCGATCGCCCTGAACCTGCTCCGCCAAGACCACTCGCTCAAGGTTGGCATCAAGGCCAAGCGCCTGAAGGCCGGCTGGGACGAAGCGTACCTCCTTAAGGTCCTCAACGGATAAGATGCGATTGCCCTACTCACCCATTGGCGTTAGTGCGGGCGAACGCCGCCCTCTCCGTGTGCTCTGAGTCTTCGTGGTGCACCCCCATCACCTCGTTCCCGTGCGCAC
>JACQGX010000134.1 GCA_016199265.1 Chloroflexota bacterium
CCCCAGAACTCCTCGGACTTCGCCCGAAGGCCGCTCTCGAGGGTCGCGAGCGCCGGGATCAGCTCCTGCTCGACGGCCTCCAGCGCCGCGACATAGATCGCCGCCGGGATCACGTCGTTGGACGACTGACAGGTGTTGACGTGGTCGTTCGGGTGGACGAGGCGCTGGCCACGCTTGCCGCCGAGCAGCTCCGTTGCCCGGTTGGCGATCACCTCGTTGGCATTCATGTTGGTCGACGTGCCTGACCCGGTCTGGAAGATGTCGACGACAAAATCGGCGTCGAGCTTGCCGTCGGCGACTTCCTGCGCCGCCTGGATCAGCGCGTTGATCGCCTCCGGCGCCAGCCGGCCCTCGAAGAGGCCGAGGTCGCGGTTGACTTCGGCGGCCGCGCGCTTGATCAAGCCGAGCGCCCGGATAAAGCGCCGCGGAAAGCGCAGATCGCTGATCGGAAAGTTGCGCACGGCGCGCTCGGTGGAAGCGCCGTAATAGGCGTTGGCGGGAACGGGCAGCTCGCCCATCGAGTCGCGTTCGGTTCTGGTGGCGGCTGGCGGTTGATTGCTCACAGTCTTGCTCCTTCTCCCTCGTTCATGTGCCTGCGTGCCTGCGTCCGTCCGGCCTCACGCAGGTGCACCGGCGTCACGGAGAAGATAGCGCGACGATACGCCGGCCGCAAGGTGGCCAGGAATGCAGGGCCCAGTTAACGCCGCAAGCGGTAGGCAGCAGCCCCGCAATAGGCGCCTGATAGCGCGCAGCAGGCCATACGGGGGAGGCGGGGCGCAACCTGGGACGTGAGACATATGGAGTGAGACACGGCGAGGGGCGGGAGTGCCGCGGCCGTACACCGATCCCGTGCGGCGCGGCGGGGGTGTATCGTCACGATAGCCCGGAACCGTGTAGCGTCACCGGCGGCTCCAGAGAGGGCAGGTGGCGCGGCGCGCCTACACGGTAGCGGTGTCAAGTCACTTGACACCGCTCCCGTGTAGGGATCTGTCTCACTTGCATCGAAGGAGAGGGCGCGAGTAGTCGACAGGGAGTGGGGGTGATGGGCGGGCGAAGAGCACGGGTACGTTGAGACATGGGCGGCCGGCGAACGCGGCTTCGCTCCCCACGCGGCCTCGCGGTCGCTCATGGTGCGCCTATCGCTTCTCGCGCTTCGCACCCGGCGCGCTCGGGCGCCGGCCAGGGCGAGGCGGGCGAAGTAGGCGCGCCGTGCATACGCGGCGCGATGGCGCCTCTCGTCATCGGCGAGCTGCCGATCGGGATCGACCTCGTCCTCGAAGCGGCGCAGGAAGGTCTCGCGCGCCTTCTGCGTGATCTCGCGAGGATCGTGGGTCGCGTGCAAACGGTGGGCCCCGATGCGTCCACGGAAGGCCATGTCGTCAGGGTCGAATGGCCGCAAAGGTAACCGAGAGTGCTTGGGTTGCTTGGAGTGTGGTGTCAACGTGCCTGAGCCTTTCCAATTTGCCCAGAACTCCAGCGTCGTGCTGGTGGGCAGATGCGCGGGCGGGCGGCGCACTGCCTATGCGGCGTGCTGCCAGTACCCCCTCGGATGGCGCGGCGCCTCGTGGGCGCGCTTGTGCGCCGGCGTCGTTGCCGGTGACGGGAAGGACCGGAAGAAGGGAATCCGGTTGTGTGCTTTCGTGGGTGACGCGCTATTCGATTGCTAAGGTGCGGCCGCGCTGGGCCGCATGGGGCCGGTGCTGGCCGCGAGGCCGGTGGCGTGGAGACACGCCGGCGGAAAGTCGGTAGCGCCGTCCCTTCGCGGCGCTACGCCGCTACGTGCGGCGTCGGCGGCGTCCTCGGACGGCGCCGCGCCGTCGGTACGCCCCTGTCGGGCGTAGGCGCCCTCATCGGGGGTAGCGCACCCCTTGTAGGTGGATCACGCACCCACGAGGGGTGCTACAGGCACCCACCGGGAGTGCCGGGCTGCGAGTTTGCGCGCAGCGCACGCGCCACCGGAGCGGCGCGCCCTAGGTTCAGCCGCGGGCTTCCACCAGCAGCGTGCGCGCCTCCTCGGCAGCCAATTCCGTAATGCCGCTGTGGCGCGGTTGGAAGCGCAGGGACTTTCACCCCGCATTGCCTCGAAATGAATCTTGATGGACCAGGGGTCGTTGCCTCATCACCCCATCTTGATTTCTGGAGGAGGTCACATAGGCGTGAGACGCGAGAGCAAGCACGAGGTGGCGCAGGCGTGGCACGCCCGCTATCTGCGCGTGGACCGACGGGGGAAAGGGCAGTTGGCGAACGAGTTCGTGGCCTTGACGGGGTAGCATCGCACGTACGCCCTATGGGTGCTGCGCCATGGCCCGGCAGTGACGGCGGCGTTGCAGGTGGCGGCCGAGGCGACCGGGTGGCTCTGCGGGAAGCGCCTGGTGGCGATCCTGCCCGAGCTGGTGCCGGCGCTGGAGGCGGCGGGCGCGCGGCGGCTGCCGCCGGCGGTGCGGGCGCTGCCGGCGGGGGTGAGCGCGGCGACCATCGACCGGCGCTTGGCGGCGGCCCGCGCCCGGGCCAAACCCCGCGGGCTGGGCACGACGAAGCCCGGCAGCCTGCTCAAGCAGCAGGTGCCGATCCGGACCTCCACGTCTGCGGGACGGGTGGGACGACCAGCAGCCGGGGTTCGTCGCGATCGATCTGGTGGCCCACTGCGGGACGACGACCGCCGGTGCCTCTCTGGTGACGCTCGACGTGGTGGACGTGGCCACCGGCTGGACCGAGTGCGTCGGCGTGTCCAACGGCGTGGGCACCAAGGGCCAGGCGGCCGTCTGCGCCGCGCTGGAGCGGGCGCGGGCGCGCTTCCCCTTTCCCTGCCTCGGCATCGACTCCGACAACGGGGCGGAGTGCCTCAACGCGCACCTGATCCGCTCCTGTCAGCAGGAGCAGCTCACGTTCACCCGCTGCCGGGCCTCCCACAAGCATGATCAAGCGCACGTCGAGGCGAAGAACGGGTCGGTCGTACGGCGGGAAGTGGGGTACGACCGCGACGAGGGCGAGGCGGCGCTGGCCCACCTCAACCGGGTGGACGACCTGGTGCGCGTGGCGGTCACTGGCTGGTTGCCCGTCCTGAAGCTGGTCGCCAAAGAGCGCGAGGGGGCGAAGGTGCGCCAGCGCGACGACGACCCCCGGACCCCCTTCCACCGCGCGGTGGCGGCGGGGGTCGTGCCGGCGGCGGCGCGGCAGGCGTTCGCGACCCTCCGGCAGGCGCAGGGCCCGCTCGCCTTACGCCGGCAGGTGGACACGGCACTGGAACGCCGGTGGGCGCTGCGGGTCGGAGCCGACGGGCACGCCATCGGCCGCCCGGCCCTGGCGGCGACGGCATGAGGATGGCGCCCGGAGGCGAGGCGGGTTCGTCAATGTCGAGTTCTGAGGCAACGAATGCCCCTCATCAAGATTCAGATTTGACGCAACACGGGGCGTATTAAGCGCTGTGACGCCATCTGAGCGGTGACGGGCAAATCCCTCTGGCGCTCCCGATGTGCCTAGCACTCGTCCTTCACCATCGCGACACCTGCCGTTGGAGTGCAGTAGGCCAACGGCCAGGGCGGATCTGCCGGTCGGAGGTAGCGCCGTGGATTGACGGCGCGGCCATTCTCCTGCAATACAGCGAAATGATCGGGCAGCTCGCCAGGCCCGAGACGCCGGTGTACCCAATGAGCTGTCCCCGTATGACCTGATCGCCAACTCTCACGACATCGCGCGACCTCGGGTAATCCAAGCGCGCGTAGAGTGTTGCGAGAATGTCAGTGTGCCGGATTCGCACGTACATCCCTAGTCCCTGCGCCGGCTCTCCAGGTACTTGCAGCCCACCGTAGATCACCGTCCCGTTGGCGGCGGCCGAAACAGGTGTGCTCAGCGGAGACGCAAGGTCGATGTGTAAGCCGTCCGGCCCCATCCGTGCCAACGGCGACCTCGCTGCCGGCCGGATGACCGCGCGAGGCGACACGCCGATCCGCGAGACTCGGCGGTTATTGCCTAGACCAGACCTTGACGGCGAGTGCCGCCAGTCGCTTCTGCCGCTCTCTGATTGTGGTTTTGGTCCAGTCGGCCTCAGCCCCGACTTCCGCAGTGAGAGCGAACGATCAGCTAGACAAGACTGGCTTCTTGACGCTGAACGACTTATTGCCGATGCGCCCGTTGGGGCCCTTCTGAAGTAGTGCCAAGTTCCCGAGGCGGTGCACATCATCACGCCGCTCATCCGCATTGAATTGCGCACCCCAGTCACTCGCGGAGGCTCGCTTCGGCAAGACGTGCTCTAGGTTCACTTGGTCCTCATTGGAATTGGGCACGAACTCCGGTTCCTTATGGCCCTGCTTGCCGTTCTCTAGTGCGATCAGGTAATAGCGGGCAAGATTAGCCTTCGGAACGCGAGCAGTCGCAAAGGCTTCCTCGAATTCGCTGTCGGACGGTACGATTGGCGACAACTCTGCTAATAGTTCTCCAGTGGTCTTGATCTCACCCCGGCGAATCTTTACCGCCGCTCCGCAATAGGCCTTTTCAGCGGTGCCGCCGCCGATGCCCCCGACAATGAGGCCGCGCACAGACCATGCTACGAGCGATTTAAACAGGGTCCGCTTCTCTGCGTCCGTGAAGTGCTGAAGAGCGGCCAGCAGAAGTGGACGGTTTTGCTCCAAGTCGAGACGCAGTAAGGTTTCTACGTTCTCCTTGCCAGTTGCACCGAGGTCATCCCAGTAATCATGGTTGCTGCTTAGCAGGGCCGCGTATAGCGCCGCAGCATTCTGAAGCTGCCCGGTGAATTCGAGCACCTGCGTCTCGGTCGCAACGCGGTCCTTGATGCTCTTATAAAGCTCCCGTTCGCGGATCGCACCATGGACTGAACTCCAGTAGTGACGAAGGAAGGTAGTGAAGAGCGCATTCTCCGACGTAATCTCCAACGCCCCAAGCACCATCATCCAACCGTCGCGGACGGCGTCCAGCTTAGAGCCTGCGTGGCCGAACAAGTAGTTCTTCAGCAGGTCCGCGATCGTGAGATCTGCACCGCGGTCATTCAGTGTCTCAAAGATCAGGTACGCGTCGGCATCGGTTGGAACCTCCAGAACGATTGCTTTCACTCGATGCTCGAGGAAGTCCGCCCACTGCGTCAGACGAATGGCCCAGTCTGGTCCGGCATCGTCAGCAACTTTCTTCATGTAAGTTCCAAAGCGCTCCCGAGCATCCAGGATCAGCTCATGGGACGGTCGACTTGGCGCAGGTGCCGCGCTGCGATTGACTATCCGTTGTTCGAAGAAATGCGCGTCTTCACTGTTGAGCGTGAGTCGTGCGACCTCGGCTGCACTCGCCAAATCCGATGTCGACAGGTATTTGTGCTGGACGATCTCGGCGCGCTTTGAGTCGCCGCGATTCCCGAACTCGTCCCGAATGGCGGCAAGAAGGATCGACGTGGTGGCAAGACGTTGTTGGCCGTCGATAATCGTGTCGCGAAAGGATGCGGATGTTGACTTTGTGAGAACGATTGTTCCCAGGAAGTACTCGGGCGCGTTCTCGGAAAAGGCGCTTCTCAAGTCTGCCCAGTACTCGCCGACCTCATCACTTTTCCAGGCATAGGACCGTTGGTACACCGGAACTGCGAGCAGCCGCTCCTTGAGCTCCGTAGCGATGCCTCTCAGGCTGAATCTTATTCGGCCAGAATCCATGGCGGTATCCCCTCAATCCCAAAGACATTCGGCCACTCGCCGGGGTGGACGCCTTCCCGCTCGGGCGCCTCGTGGCAGTTCGCGCGGCCGCCGGTTTGGCGGCCACAATGCCTCTGCTGGATTCTAACGTTCCCAGAGAGGGCTACCGGCGGCTTGGCCTCAGGGGTTAACCTAGTTGCTCAAGAGGGAGTGGATGCGGCCACCCCCTTTCGACGCCTACAGGCGTACTCGCAGCCAGCAAGTGCAGCCGACTGCAGGCAGCGCGGCGCTACCGCCATGTCGACCATCCTAAAGCCGGTCCCCCGGCGACAGCCGCCGATGCGCCTCCCTCGCCCGCTCGTCAGCGGCACTCGCCCCGTAGCGGCCGAGCATGGTTCGGGAACGCCAGCCGACCAGGCGCATCAGGTCGCCCTCTTGCCCGCCTTGGGCAAGCCACTGGTGCGCGAATGCATGTCGAAACAGGTGGGTGTAGGCGTGGCCGACGCCGGCCGCTTTCGCCCGGTCGGCGACCATCTGGTAGACGCCGCTCGCGGTGAGTGCGCCTTTCCTCGCCAGCCACAACTCCGGTCGGTCGGCGTGCCGGTGCGCCGCTCGCGCTCGGATGTAGCGGCCAAGCGCCTGTGCGGTCTTCTTGCCGAAGGGGCAGGAACGGGGACGGCGGCCCTTGCCGAGCACGACGGCGATGTTGTGCTCAAATCGAGAACCCCGACCTTCAGGCCAGTCAGCTCGGTGATGAACGCCTCGAGGTGCTGGCGCTTGATCCCGGCCAGGTGACGGGGCATCCCCTGCCGCGCCAACTGGTGACTGCGGTCACTCAGAGACTGCGCATTTCAGGAGGCTAATCATGACTGCCGCCCAGACGACGGCTTCGACCGCCACCGCCAAAGAACGAGCGGCCGTCGAACCGTTCGCGCGGCAACTGCTGGAGCTCGCGCGCAGAATCGACCCGGCGGCAACGTATACGCTCGCGCCGCCCATCGATCCTGGGACCTGGGTCATGCATCTGTACGTCCGTGGCGATCTGGTCGACGATCCGGACCTCAGCGAGGCACACTGGCAGAGCGTACCACCGACATCCTCATGGAACACAACGGGTGCGCGCAAAACTTCCGGGCCATGTACCGCTGCCCTGAGCCTGTCGAAGGGCGCCATTCGACAGGCTCAGGGCGAGCGGACGAAGAATTCGGAACTTTTGCGCGCACCCGAGCACAACGTAGGCGTTGCCGCGCTCTTCCACGACCGACATGCGGCGCCGGAGACGACCGCATCGGCGGAGCCCGTCGGCGGCTAGGCCTGAACGTCTGACCCACGGCCGCGGCTCAGTACGTGAACGGCCTTGCCAATGTAGAGGTCGACGCGCTGCATGTCGTCCGAGCCGCCGCGCAGGTGGATGGGACCGGCGAGCCGGCCCGACGAGGGGGGCGGCAGTTGTGGGCCGGCGAGGTGGGCGACGAATGCGTCCAGGTCGCGGGCGCTGGTCTCGTACGCCCGCTCCCGGCCACCGGGCCGGCGAAACTCGTGCGCGACCCACGCGACGCGGGGCGCTTCGCGTGAGACGGCAGCGATCACGGCGGCGGCCGTGGCGTGTACGAGCTGGTACCGAAGATGGCCGACTACGTCGGGCGAGGTGCCAAAGACCAGCAGGCACAAGTCGTGCACGCGCTGCGCCGCACCCGAGCGCGCATTCCGCTGTCGCGCGACGAGGGCGTCGCGAAGACGGGCCATGACGGTAGGGCCGAACGGCTCGCCGGCCTTGCCCTCGACGTCGAGCAGCGCCCGCTGCCCGCCGGCGCAGCCGAGCACCAGCAGGTCGTGGGTGCGGGTGTTGCCGGCACGGCTGTCCAGCGGCGTCTTCGTCTCCGCCCACGCGGTTTGCGGTTCGAATGCGTGAAATGCCGGGCTGGTGTCCAGAACGGCAGTGACTTCGGTCGGGAGATAACCGGCGACCCACCGGCGGGCGAGTTCCAGGGCGCTCCGCCCGTCGCGCCACTGGCGCTCGCGACCAGCCGGCGGTGCGAAGGCGAGCCAGTCGTCGACGGTGCCGATGCGACAGTCGTCGCTGCCGTGGATAGGGAAGGGGCCGCGCGAGTGGAGGGCCATGTGCGTTCACCGGTATGACGTGCGGGGGCGGGTTACGCCTCGTGGCTGGGCCAGCAGGCGCCCAGGGCGGCGGTTGGGCGCGCGAGGAGCGTGCTTGGTGCGCGTTCAGCGGCTACATGGGCCCAGCAGTCACGCGCATGGCCCCAGCCGGGTTGCCCGCGTCTGCCGGACGAACCGGGGGATGCAGGCGGTGCCCTTAGGCCGCAAGACGGCGCGCATGCTTGGGCCGCCGTCAGGTGGGCCGTGACGCCGTCTTCATCCAGGTCGACGGCCTCCACCTGCAGCGCGTTCAGGTGCGGGAGCGCGCGCCAAAACGCCTTGATGTCTGGCACCTCTATCGATGAACACCTCCAGCGTGTGCGGCGCACCGGGAGTGCCAGGCGGACAGGACGTGTGGGCGTCAGGAGGGCGTCAGGCGCCGCCCAGGCGGCTTAGCACCAAATGTGTGCCAGGGCCAAGCGGGCTAGTATCAGATCTTTGCCCCACGATGCGACTGGGAGTAGGGGTTTTCCCCGATGCCGCCAGCGCGGCGGATCGGTAGCACTCGTACGGCCGAGAAGCGGGACCGGCCCGCGCGGCGGCTACAGAAAAGGGGCGAGCTGTATGGTAGAGACGCGATCAGGACGCGAGAAACGGGAAAGGGTGACACGCAGACAGCTGGGGCTGGCGGCGGGGGCGGCCGCGGGGACGGTGCTGGCCGCCGCCTGCGGTCCATTCGGCGGGCAACCCGCCGCTGGCACCAAGACCCAGCAACCCGTCAAGCTCCAGCTCTGGACGTTCCCCCTCACGCACTTCCGGTACTTCCAGGAGCTGGTGCCGGTCTGGCAGCAGAAGACGCGGATCGAGGTGGAGCCTACCCACATCACCGGCACACCCGGCGGGCAGAGCTGGGCGGACAAGTACCAGGTAGCGATCGCCTCGGACACGGCCCCGGATCTGATCGACATCGAGCAGGGCACGGTTGGCCGCTTCTTCCGCGGCGAGGTGCCGATGGTGGAGATCGGCGACCGGCTGAAGAAGGAGGGCTTCTGGGACAAGCTGATCGCCACCCGCCAGGCCCTCTACACCTGGAAGGGGAAGAACTACGGGGTCGAGCACGCCCTCACGCCGGTGGTGATTTACTACCGCAAGGACCTGTTCGACCGGGCCGGCATAAAGATGGAGTCGATCAAGACCTGGGACGACTACGTCGAGATCGGCAAGAAGATGGTCAATGACGACCTTCAGTTCCACATGATCGGCTTCGACGTGATGCTACGCCAGCGCGGCACAGACTACTTCAATGAGAACGGCGAGGTGGTCGCCGACAGCCCGCTGGGCCAGGATACCCTCACCTTCATGGCCGAGATGCAGCAGCGCCACCGCATCATCAACCAGCCGCTGCCGCAGGGGATGGACTTCTGGACCGGCGTGCAGTCCAACCGCTACGCCACGTACGTGGGCGCTGACTGGGTCGCGGGCTCCATCAAGCAAAACGCCCCCCAGACCACCGGCCTATGGGCGGCCGTGGCACTGCCCATCTGGGCCAAGGAGAGCAAGCCCCGCCGCACGAGCTGCCACGGCGGCACCGGCCATTGCGTCCTCAAGTCCAGCAAGTACCAGACGGAGGCCTGGGAGACGCTCAAGTTCTACATGCTGGACCCGGCCAACGCCGCTCGCCGCTACGAGATGATCAACCTGTTCCCACCGTTGAAGGACGCCTTCAAGGACCCGCGCCTGCACGTGAAGGAGGACTTCTTCGGCGGCCAGGACCTGGGTAAGCTGTTCCAGGACCTGGCGCTCGACGTGCCGCCGCAGTATCAGCATCCGCTGCGGCCGGACGTGAACGGGATCATCGGCCGGGGCGTGAACGCGGCCATGCGCGGCGAGCAGCCGCCGCGCGACGCGCTGAAGAGCGCGGGTGAGGAGGCGCGGAACCGGATCAAGCAGGAAGGGTTCTGACCGGGCGTTCAGGTGTTCAGGTGTTCAGGCGGTCCCAACACCTGAACACCTAGACACCGGTTAGTTGCGGGAGAGGACTTCGTTGAGGCGGGGGACGAGGGGCGGGAGGACGTCCTTGGCCTTGGCCTCGCCGGACCAGACCTTGTTCAGCTCCGGGTTGAGGATGCCGTTCCAGTCCCGCGTCTCGGCGATGATCCACCCCATGTGGATGCGCGCCTTGTCGATCTCGGTCAGGAACGCCCGCTCGTTATCCGGCGGCACCGACTTCATGATCTCGTCGCTCTCCGCCACCTTGCGCACCTCCGGGGGTGCAGGCAAAACTTTCGGAAGCGTCGATGTCTTGTCGGGGCGTATCGCGATACGCCCAACCGCCGCCCCTGGGCGTATGTCGATACGCCCCTACAGCCAGTGGTGGTCCCCGGAACTTCTGCTTGCACCCCACCTCCGGCAGGGTGATGCCCTCGATGCCGAGGATGCGCTGACCCTCCGCGCCGCCAAAGAACTCGAGGAAGTCCCAGGAGGCCTCCGGGTACTTGGTAGTAGGGACCATACCGTTGCCGGAGTATCAGCCGAGGGCGATGCACTTGCCGTACTTGGTCTTGGGCGTCGGCGCCACGTCCCACTTGAACGGGTACGTCGACGGTGCCGATGCGACGGCCGTCGCTGCCGTGGCTGGGTTGGTGGGACCACAGCGGGCCGCTAGCGGCTCACGCGTGTATCAGATCGTCCGGGATCGAGCTCGCGTGGCTGGCATCCACGGCCGCATCTTCCTGCAGCTAATCCGCGTCAAGTGGTCACCGAGCAAGCTTTCGGCTCGGTCGTCGCCGCCCTCGGACCAGTTCGTCTGCCTCATGTGCGCTCAGCCGCTCGGCCGCCTTCTCTAGCAGGATGGCCGCGAGCTGCATCGGTTCGACGTGCACGCCACTCTGTTCCCGGACGCGGGCCGTGAGCTCGTCGAGGCGCTTGAGCGTTCGCGGTGCGAGCGGGACGAGCCGGCGCTCGGTCCAGTGGGGGTCGGTCGCACGCCCGCCGCCGGCCGGGACGCGGAACCGGGCCTCGATATCCGCCAGTAACTGCAGTGCCCCAAAGTACCCGCCCGAACTGGCGACTTTGCCTTTGCGCTCCGCGCCAAGTCCCCGAGCGATCTTGTCCATGTCGAGTTGCGTCGTCATGCGTTACTCCTCCGCGAAGTCATGGATGGCGAAGTACTCGTCGCCGATCACGAGGCCTATTTCCCCTGGCTGGCCTCGCGTCCCATCCTGCGGCAAAAGCCGCCCAGCTCGGCGAGGTTGCCGGCATCCTGGATGTCGGTCGGCGTCGTGTAGCAGTGCACGACGACCGGCTCGTCCCAGACCAGAGCGCCTCCGCGTTCATCATCGCGCCAGATGCCCTTCGCCTTCGGGTATGCTGTTGCGCCGCCGAACACGCGCCCGAACATCTCCAGCGCAGCGTCGACCCAGCGCTTCTGGTCGATCGCCGTCACCCCATTTCGCTCGACGCTTGGGACAAACAGCACCACGAGGACGCGTTTACGTCCCCCGCCGAGAGTCCGTGGCCGCCGATTCGCCGACTCCGTTCGCCTTGTCGCCATCCCACGATCAATATAGATCGTTTGAGCCAGAGGTGCAACTTCCTCGCCATCAGCTCTGATCTCTCTCACTGAGGCACCGAAGCATGAGCGGCACACGCGTCAAGGATCTCGTCGATCTCGTGCTGATCGTCTCGACCGAATCGGTCGTTGCGGACGCGCTGCGCCAGGCGTTGCAAGAGACCTTGGACTTTGGGATGCGTCACCGCACCCCAGTCTGCGCCAGGCTGGGCTGGACCTAACAATACATGTACTACACCGTGCCCATGCGGCACGATGACGACCAGAGGGGCTAGGACGACAGCGGCCTCAGGGACGGCGGGAGGGTGCGGAAGCTCCGGATGACCGCGGCTGCCCTCACCCTAACCCTCTCCCAGAGGGAGAGGGAACTCTTTGCTGGCCGTGAGAAGTCCAGGCTAGCCGTCAGCGGAGAGAATGCTACGGGACCAGTCCGTCGTTCGCCCGCAGCGGCCGCCAGGTCAGCATGACCAGAGGTTCAGTCGCCCGCAGCGTGGCCGTGTCATCGGTGTCGTCCGAGTCGACGGCGGGAACGTAGGCCGTTTCGTCCGCTCCGCGGCCGCGGTGGCGGCGCATGACGATCGCCGCTGTCTCTGCCGCTCTCACCTGCGTCGAGGCGCGGCCATGCCACGTCGCGGGCGTCGGCAAGTGCTGCACGCTGCACAGCGTGCCGTCGACCACAAAGGCGGCGCAGACCGTGTGCTCCGGTGGCGCCAGCGCCGCGGCCACAAAGGCCGGCGCCGCCAGCAGCGGCGCGCTCAAGGCGACGTCAAGCGCGGGCGCGGGCGCCAGCTTGCGTGCAAAGTCGGCATCCAGCAGGCGCACCACGGTGCGGAGCTGCGGGTTGAGCTGCTTGGCCAGCAGGGCCACGCTCAGGTTCGTCGCGTCGTCGTTGGTCACCGCCACCAGTGCACGGGCTCCGGTAATGCCCACTTTCAGGAGGCTGTCTCGACGGCGGGCGTCGCCCCGGATGACCGTCGTCAGGCTCTCGGCGGCGGCTGACTCGTCGGGCGTGCGGTCCACCGCCACGACCGGCACCCCGGCCCGCGCCAGCTCGTCGACCACTCGGGTGCCGACGTTGCCCAGTCCCGCCACCACCACGTGGCCGGCCTGAGGCGGGCGATGGCGCCCCAGGAGCTGCTGCAGGCGCATGGTCACAATAATGTCGGTGATGATGGAGTACAGGACGGCGATGGTCGCCGAGCCCAGCATCATCAGCAGGCTGGCGTACAGCTTCACCACCGGCGCCGCGTCGCGGGGCGTGATGTCACCGTAGCCGACCGTGGTCACCGTGCTGGTCACGAAGTAGAAGGCGTCCACCAACGTGAGCTCCAACGCGGCCGAGAACACGAAGACGCTGAGCAGGATCAGTCCGACGAGCGTCGCGAAGACCAGGCGCAGCGGGGGCGGCACGTCCTGGACCAGGTGCCAGGCATGTTGCAGCCACGCGCCCAACCACACGTAGGCCGGTGGCTCCGGTCTGCTGCGGGTCCGGAGTGGTCGCTGGCCACGGCCATGCGGTCGCGCGTTGGTGGGCACCGGCGGCGAGCCGGCGGCGGGCCATTCTCGGCACAGTTGCTCCCACTGGGGCATACGACCGAGGACGAGCACCTGGTCGCCGGGGTGCAACGGTGTCGCCCCACGTGGCGCGAAGGTCGGGGCCCCCGCTGACACCTCGCGCGGCGATCCAGCCGGCGAGGCGGGCGTGCGGCTGAGCACCGCCACGCCGTACCGGGCCTGCAGGTCTCTCACTGTGGGCGCGGCGACGGCACCGGCGAGGGCGGCCCACGGGGGCACACGACGGCGGCCGACGACAAACCGAGCACTATCCAAATGGAACGAGGCGACGACCTGCTCGCCCACCGCGGCCGCCGCGAAGGCCGGCGCGGCCAGGGCCGCCACGTCCAGCACGCGGTGGCGAGGGAAGGCCGCCGCCAACGGCGGCGCCAGGTGGTGGTCGAACAGGCGGACCACCAGCGGGGCGGTCTGGCACGCCTCCTGGGCGTCAAGCGCGATCTCGAGGTTGACCACATCCTGGTCGGTGAGCGCCAGCACCGCCCGGGCCCGCGTGATCCCCGCCTGTGCGAGGAGCTGCGGGTCGCGGGCGTCGCCCACGAGGGTGGGGATGCCCCAGGCGCGCACCGTCTGCAGCCACGCGGGGCGCGCCTGCTGCGTGATCGCGACCGCTGGCTCGCCGAGTTGGTGCAGGAGGGCCGCGACGCGGTAGCCCACATGACCCAGCCCACAGACGATGTGATGGCCCTCACCGACGCGTCTGAGCGCATCCGGCGCGCTGGGCAGGGCGTCTACACCCGTAGCGGTCCGGCGCGGAGACTGCGGAATGGAAGATGCAGACTCGTGACTCTCCCCAGGCATGCCGGCGGCATCCAGAGCGCTCTGGGCGCTAGTGTAGGATCGCGTGGCACGCTGAGCATCGGGCATTACCCCGATTTGCGCGACCAGGTGGGGTGTACTTGACTGTACTACGTGCCGGAGACGTCCAGTACGAGAACAAGCTCATCGCGGTGCCATTTCAGCTCAACAGGTCGGTCGAGCAGGCGGTGCAGCTCGCCTTCTTTATGGGCGGCGAGTACGTGCAAGGACTCATCGCCGATACCGGCGCCGCCGCGCCGGCATTCAAGAAGCTGATCGACCGCGACCGCTACCTCATCCCCGCTCACCGGCGCAAGATCGTGCTCGATGGCCATGCCTACAGCGGCTTCGACAACTGATACAACACCCGGCTGATCGTGGCGCCGACGGTCTTCGCGTAGAAGCCGATTGGGCCAACACTAAAGATCTCTGCCGACGCGTACCCCTCGTCACGCAGGTCCCGCAGGCAGCGCTTGAGCAGGATCGCCCCGATCCCGTGGCCGCGCGCGCGCTCGGCAACGCCCATCGGACCCAACGCGCCCCAGCGTGCCGCGTGGTTGGCGGCGAACCCAAGAAAGGCACCGGTCGCGGCATCCGCGGCCACCTGCACGGCCCGCGGATCGTGCGCCAGGCCCTGCAGCGCCAGATAGGCCCAGCGGCGCCCGCGCGACGCTCCAGGCGTGGGGTAGGCGAGCTCGCGCTCCACGCCCGCGCGCAGCCAGTCGCGATCTGCCGGCGTCGCGCGCCGGAAAGAAACCCCCGCCGCCGCCGCGGCCGCTTCGGCGCCGCTCGTGTCGAGATCGACCGACGCAAGGTCGACCGACATGTCTTGCGTCACGCCGGTGCGCTCGTAGCCGCGAGCCAGCAGAAAGCACAGCGCCGGGGTATAGCGCACGTCGAGCCCCATGGCCAGCCGGTTGTTCCCCGCGTTGATCGCGACCGATCGCTTCGCGCCACGTGCTCGCAGCCGCGCCTCCAGCTCGTCGAAAAGACGCGTCGCCAGGTGCCGGCCGCGAAACTCGGGCGCAACCGCGAACAGCTTGACGCCTGCCGGGCATTGGAGGTGCTCGTTGTCCGGCGCACCGGCGGCAACACCCACGACTTGCCCGTCGACGACACACACGAGGTTGAGCTCGGGATCAAAATCCGGGTCGCGCAATACCCAGTTCCCGAATACGTCGTCGTCGATCGCGTCGTACACCAGGCAGCGAGAAAGTACCTGCACGACCGCGCTGCGGTCGCTATCGACGTGCGGACGAATGAACGGCGGTACGTAGCCCAGGTTCACCGCTGCCGTCTCCTTCTCATCTTGGCTGCCTTCTGCATCTGACTCAACTGGAACAACACGGCCGCGAGACTGGCCGCGTGCGGTTGCGTCCTACCCAACGCTCGGACGCGACGCTGAGCAGCCTCATAGCACTCCGCATCTTCTCGGTCACCGATTACCCAGACCGTCGCGACCTCGTTCTTCGCGTCGATGGTGAAGATGATGCGCCAATCTCGGTCGCCGCCGACGATCTTACGCCAACCGGTGAGGCCTCCCCCAAGGGGCAGACCGGCGTCCTTCCCGACCTCCTCCAGCCGAAGCAGCTTCTTCAGAAAGAGCGGCAGGTTGCCAGTCTGCGCGTATCGAACGAGATCATCAACGGCCTCGTCGATGAGTTCGACTCGAACCGGCATCTACTCGGGCAGCTCTCGGAGCTGCTCTCGAGTGTAGCCGAGCTGAGCGAGGACTTCGTCGAGCGAGTGCCGGCGCGGCGCGGTGCTCAACATACGCGCCGCGGCAAGGGAAAAGTCGAGGAGGTCCTCCTGCAATTGCTGGAGCTGCTCGAGGCGCTCGATACTCACTACGGCCGCTACCGGCTTGTTGTTGCGCAGCACGACCCGTTCGTGACCCGCCTCGGCCTCACGAACGAGGCCAGAGACGCCGAGCTTACTTGCATCAGAAATAGAGATCAGATCTGCTGTGTCCACAATCGCCATCTCGAGGCAACCTCACATTTCGTATAGAATCGTATACAGATTCGCGCGTCCAGTCAAGCACCGCCGGTGCGCATACCGCAACGCTGTTGCCAATCCCCTTGGAGGCCTGCGAACCAGGGAATGACCTTGTTATAGTCGCCTCTCGACACCGAGCAGCAATGGTGACGACAACCCCCAAACCCTATTCGTCGGGCGTGACCGGGCCGAGCGATGCACCTCAATCTTCGTCCTTCGTCCTTCGTCTGGCTCCTATGAGGTGGTAGTGGAGAACAGGAGAAAACAACAATGCGTAAGAAGATAACCATCGTCGGCTCCGGCATGGTGGGCGG
>JACQGX010000147.1 GCA_016199265.1 Chloroflexota bacterium
CGCATCCGGCGAATCGGAGCTCGAGCGTCACGAGAGCGTGCCGCCGCAACTGCTGCCCTGGCCGGCGGTGCAGCCGTAGCAGTGACCGGCGACGACGATCGGGTTGCCGTCGAGCTCTGCACCGTTGAGATCCGAGAGGTGGACGCGGCGTTTTGCGCTCACCGCGCCGCCGGCATGGCCGCTGGTGGTCCCGCCGGCGTGCCGCCCCGTGAGGCGGAGCGGCAGGCCGAGCATCTGGTTGAAGTCGCAGTCGTAGACGTAGCCTTGCCAGTCGACGCTGAGCAGCGTGCGGCACATGACCGCGCTCAGGTTGTCGTCTTGGTGCGAGGCGCGGAGGAGGTCCATGTACTCGTCGAACTGGCCCAACGACAGCAACATGCTGCCGAACCGCTGGATCGGCATGTTGGCGAGCGTAAAAAGCCGGTTGAAGACGATGTCGTAGCGCCGGCCCAGTTCCTCTCCATAGTCGGCTTCGAGCTCAGTCTGCGGCGGCGGGGCCCGGCGGTGACGTGGCAGTGGACACACTGTAGATTACAGAGGTAGCCGAGGTTGACTTGGAGCACCTCGAGCCGCGAGCGGCGTAACGGCGGAAAGTGGATCGGTTGGAGTAGGGGCAAGGTGGCGCGCATGGGATTCCTACTGGTCGATACGGGGTCCGGTACTCGGATGGATACAGGTGTACCGGATCGAGGCGGCACCTCATCCTGTAGTCAAGAAAAGGATACTTCACGAGGGCTGGAAGCGGTTGACGATGCGCGATTCCGTGCACAATGGATTTCGTCCAAGTGCACGGAACCGTGGCGAGCCTAGGCGAGCCTATGCGCAAAGAGAAACGTTCTACCGATACTGGATAGCGCTGGTACACTTCTTGCGCAGGAGAGCAGTCCGATAGCGGAGTGTTCCTACCTCGGCGCGCATCGACCGGAGAGAGGCATAGGGCAGCATTTGGCCTGCCGGGGCAGCCTACGGCCGGGGAACCTGCTTTACTTACGAAGCAATTGGTGAGCAGAGATAGAACCGTGACTACATTCATTGCGAGCACCGCCGAGCGGGCGAGGCAGAAGCGGCAGTTGGCCGAGCAGGCCGTGAAACTTGCCATGCAGAACAACTGGCAAGGAGCGGCGGACGTCAACCGACAGATCATCGAGCTGGTACCCGAAGAGGCCGAGGCGTGGAACCGCCTCGGCAAGGCGCTTTCAGAACTGGGCCGCTACGCCGAAGCACACAACGCGTACCAGGAAGCGCTGAAGCGCGATCCCAACAATTCGATCGCGTTGAAGCAGGTGAAGCGATTGGCGCTGTTGATCGAGGAGACACCGGCTGAGGAACGTGCCCAAGGCAAGCTCGATCCGAGACTGCTGATTGAAGAGACCGGTAAGACGGGGACCTTCGAGCTCGAGTCGCCAGCAGCACCGCCGGTGCTGGCGCGCATGGCGGCGGGTGACGAGGTGTTCTTGAAGGTACAGGGCAACGACATCGTCTTCGAGAACAGCCGGGGCCAAACGTTGGGGCAACTCCCGCCGAAGCCGGCGGCGCGGCTGATCGAGCTGATGAACGGCGGGAACCGGTACGTTGCCGGCGTGATCAGCGCGAGCGAGCGGAGCATTCGCGTACTCATTCGTGAGGTATTCCAGTCGCCACAGATGGCTGGGCGCGTATCGTTCCCTGCCAAGGGCGGGCCGCTGCCGGCGGAGCTGCGGGCGCTCTCGCGCGACCGTGCGCTGCGGTTCGATCTCGACGAGGAGGACTTGCTAGCCGAGGACAACGAGGAAGAGGGCGAGGGCGAGGCAGAGACCGAGGAGACGACGACCGACGTCGAGTACTACGAAGAACGGGAGGATAGGAACCGGAGGTAAGCCGGTACGGGTAGGGGCCAACAGGGGACTCATTCCCGCTTCCTCTCTGGTGGGTCACGGCTCGGGCACGAAGCGGCCTCACTCAACCCTGTCCCGAAGTGAGTAACGACCGGTGACGGAGCGACCCCGCCGGGGGTTGAAGCCGCCCGGCTACGTGAACCAAGCCAGCTCAAGCAGGCTACCAGAGGGTGCTCGAGCGTGCTTCGCGGACTTAGCCGGGCGGCTTGGGTCCCCGGCGGCGGTGGCGGCCGCACCATCCCGCTCCGTTTACTGACTTTGGGACAGTCTCCAGCGGGGTCCGATTGAGGCCGCGGCCCAGATGATGCCCGGGCGCAAGTGGGTGGCCCGGCGTTGCCCACCGGCAGATCGCGAGTTTCCCCGGAACTTCCCGCTCGCGACGGGTGACATGCCGACTCTTTGATATACTTGTGCAGTGCGTTTCGGGCGTTCTCGATACGACGCACGCACTGTGTCCCCGTAGCTCAGCTGGATAGAGCGTTTGGCTACGAACCAAGAGGTCGGGGGTTCGACTCCCTCCGGGGATACCAGCAAGCCCAGATAAGAAGGCCCCTCTACCGGACCGGAGAGGGGCCTTTCTGTTGGGCACTGAGACATCTACTGAGACAACTGGCTTGGCCCACAAACGGCTGCCACGACGGCGTGTGGCCGGAGTGGAGTTCGGAACCGCGACGCGCCGGCGGTTGTAGTAGGAGTGCCCCCTTGGAGTGACCCCATCCAGGTCGCGCTGGTGCGGTGACTGCGGGTGGCGGTACGCTCGGGGAGGAAAGCGATGCGTGCGATGCGTGTGCTGAACCGGAGGGCAGTGCTCCAGGTCGCCGGCTCGGGCGCGGTCGCGCTGGCGGCAGCGTGCGTGTCAGGGACCGCACCCGCTGTACCACGTGTGTCTCTGGCGAGGTCGGGCGCCGCGCAGCCAGCAGCGCCGCCAGGAGCGGTGCAGGGCCAGGAATCCGCCCAGCCGGTGCCGCCGGCCCAGGACTCACCCTGGACGACGCACTGGGAAGACATCGTTGCGGCCGCCGAGCGGGAAGGGACCCTCTCGCTCCTCACCGTGGTCGGCCGCGGGTACCGGAGTGTCATTGAGCGCTTCGAGCAGGCGTTCCCAGGGATCAGCGTGCAGCACGGCGCCGAGTCCTCGCCCACTGTCTGGCTGGGGACGGCGCGGCAAGCGCGACGGGCGAGCAGCGCCGCGTTCGATGTGGCGCTGGTCCATCCAGACCGGGCGCTCGCCGAGGGCGGGCCAGAGGGCATGTGGGCGCCCGTCAGGCCGCTGCTCTTTCGCCCGGACGTGCTGGACGACGGCGCGTGGCGTGGCGGCGTGGGCGCACGCTTCCTGGACGTCGGCGTCACGCTGTGCTTCGATTGGGAGTACCAGGTCATCCATGCGTATGCCATCAACACCGACCTGGTGCAGCCAGGCGAGATCACGACGGTCACGGACCTGCTGGACCGGAAGTGGAAGGGCAAAATCCTCGCCTCAGACCCGCGCATCGGCGGCGGACTCCTCTCGGCCGCGAGCGTCGCCAAGAGCTGGGGCACCGATGTGCTCAAGCGGCTCCTGGTTGACCAGCGACCGACCTTCAGCCGGGGGGGTCCCAGCCAGGTCACGGAAGCGTTGGTGCGCGGGCGTCACCCCATCGCCCTGGGCGTGCGGCCCAAGGCGCTCAATCCGTTTCGGGAACAGGGGCTGGGCCACAACGTCGAGTATCTGGATCTCCCCGATGCCGACTTCGTCGCCACGAACTCCTTGTTGTACTTCGATCGGGCGCCGCATCCGGCGGCGGCGGCGCTGTTCGCCAACTGGATCCTCACGCACGAGGCACAGACGATCCTGACCGGCGGTCTCCGCACCAACAGTGCGCGCACCGACGTGGAGGCATTCGAGCCAGACGGGATCGGAATGGAGGGCAAGACCTACTACGAGCAGGACCGGGAAGCGAACTACGCGCATACCGCCGCCACGCAGCAGTTCGTCAACGGTCTGCTGGGGCATGCCCCCTGATGGCGCAGGCGCGTCTGGCACGCGACGTGTTCCCCGCGACGGTGGTCAGGGTGGTCGAGGAACGGGCAGGTTTCATCTGTTCCTACGCCGGCTGTGGGAAGGCGGCCGTCACTGCCGGCGACGATCCCAGCAAGTCGGATGGCCCTGAGCCCTGGATGGGAGTAGTCTGGGCCAGGGCGATCGGCCACCCCTCTTCCTCCTGAACAGCCAGGTACGTAAGGCTGCCCTTAGACAGACCAATGGCCGGCACGTGCGCATTCTCGTCCGAGATGTGCGCTATGCAGCTCACGAGCGCGACACCGGGTCCCAGAACTGTGATCTCGATGATCTCCGTTTTGGTGCGGACGTTCGCCAAACGAGTCTCGAGCGCCTCGGTCATGGGTCTCGTGAAGTTGTCTCTACCTTTCACTCGAATGCCGGCAACGTTGACGATGATGATGTTGTCAGTAAGGAGCGCCGGGAATCGGGTGATGTCGCTCTGATACGCCTCGGCGTCCGCGACGAGCTGTCGGATGGCGGCCTCGTCACGGTCGCGCGAGGACGATGATGAGGTCCCGAGATCGCCGATCCACACATCTAGTCCATGATCGCGCCGCAGGAGGTGTTGACGTCTGTGGCGGTCATGGTGCGGGCAAGGTCTGAAGCCACGAAGGCGGCCACGTTGCCCACGTCGGCCAGCGTCGCCGTCCGGTTCAGCAGGGCGGCCTCCTGAATGCCGGCGACGATGTCGTCGCGTCCTGGAAAGGTGTCGGGGAGGGTCTCGGGCACACCCCCCGTTTTCAGGGTGACGACGCGGATGCCGTGCGGGCCGAGCTCGCACGCCCACTGTCGGCGGAGACCCTCGATGGCGTCGAGCGCGACCTTGAAGCCTCCCAGCCCGGGGAGGGTCTGGGGGCCCGACCCGCCGAACGCCAGGATCACCCCCGACCCGCGCCTGATCATGTGCCGGGCGGCCGCCCTGGTGGTCAAGAAGTGCGCCCGCATCGCGGTCGTGATCGGCCGAGTGAAATCCTCAACCGCTAGCTCAGTCAGCGGCTCTTGGGCGTCTCCGTACGAGATGAGGTTGAACGAGATATCGATGTACCCAAGCTGCTCGACCACCGCATCGACATACTCGTCAACAGTCCGCTCGTCGAGGGCATCGACGACGGCGGTGTCCGCGACGCCGCCATGCGAGCGGATCTCGTCGGCGACCGTGTCGAGCGTCGCCTGGGTGCGACCGGCGAGGAAGACCCTGGCCCCCTCGCGGGCAAAGGCACGGGCCACGGCACCGCCGATCGAACCGCCCGCGCCGTAGATCACGGCCACCTTGTTCTCCAGCAACATTGCCAACCTGTCCTTTCTGCGCCAACAAGCACTCCGGTGTCACCCGGCTTTCACCAAGGGCGTCGAACCAACCCACCGAAAATCGACAAGTCCTGACGCAAAACGGTTGCCGGCTTGCCTCCTCTCGTGTTCGTGTTCGTTGCTTTCATATT
This sequence comes from Chloroflexota bacterium, assembly GCA_016199265.1. Lineage (GTDB taxonomy): Bacteria > Chloroflexota > UBA11872 > UBA12225 > UBA12225 > JACQGX01. The sequence continues at coordinate 5,355 of JACQGX010000147.1, forward strand.
GGTATTCATAGCGCGGTCTTGCAAGCTCGTGAGGGGGCGCTGCCTAGTCCCACTCCGCCCAGGAGGCGGCGCCGCGTTCGCCGCGTCCCGACCGCCCACGCAGCGCCGCGAGCAGCGCCGCCAGCCCCAATAGCAGGAGTGTCGCTGCGCCGAATGCGACGAAGAGCGGGATCTGGGAGCGGAGCATCCGCCGCCCGAGCCGGACAACCGGCAGCAGGCCGCCGGCACCCAGTTCGTACACGCGGGACTTCCGGATGCCCAGCTCACGGTCGACCTCCGCGGCCGTCAGGAACATGCGCTGAGTGTCTGGCTTTGCTTCGGCGGCTGGACGCGCACTGGGTTCGGCGTGAGCTGCCGGTGTTGGCCGTGGTGCGCCCGGGGCTTCGTGCGCTGAAGTGTTCACTTCGTCGTTTCCTCCGAGAATCGCTGGCGGTCGGTCCGGCGCTGGGGCTAGCCCCTAGCGCCGGTGTCTCCAGCCTAGGAACGCCCGGCTACCTGTCGGCATCATGGGAGCTACATGTCGGCTGCACGAGGCCCGATCGCCATGGATCGCTCAGCGTGTCGTCCTGTTGCTTGGGGGCCAACCGGCGCCTGCCATCGCATCTCGAACAGGGCGAGATGGCCTTGCACGACTCGGCGCTCCGTCCGGCGCGTTTGACGAACCGCCCCAGCTCGCCGAACGTGAGCACCCGATTCACGTTGTCCCGGTCGTCCGGCCTGCCGAGCTTGTTGGGCAACACCAGGGTCCTTTCCTGGTACAACGGTCCGGCGAGTCGCCGCTCGGCCTCCGTGGGTTTCGGTGGGGCGCGAACGGCAGATACAGCGGTGCTTGTGAGTGGGACCGGGCGATAGCCCGCGCTCGTCTTGACGTCGCCGTCGGTAATCGACTTGCCGTCAAGATCGCGCTCTAGATTGGCCTCAACGTAGACGCACGGCACGTCAAGATCGACGTGGGCATCCCACCGCAGGGCCAGGGCTTCCGACTTCGCCGCGGTGCCCCCGCTGCCCGTACCGGCCGCGATGACCGTGGAACCCGCCGACCTCTGGTTCGGCGGCCTCGTCGTGCCCTGGCACTCGCCCGTGGGGTCGGTGTTCGTGGGCTTCGGCGCGAAGGGCAAGCCCCGATGGGCAGTGATCGTCGTACTCAGACTTGGCGCCCTAGCGGCCGATGTCCTCGGCCTCTTGGCGCGGCCGCGCCGCATTCTGAGGGAAGCGACTACGCCCGGTAGTCCATTTCTGCTCTAGACCACCCTCTGATCTCGTCCGCCGGGCGTGCGCAGTTATCCTCTCAAGGCACGGCGGCCGCCAGCAATGGTGCGCAAGACGTACAGCAACGCGCCGGCTCTCCATACTTGCTTGGCATTGTCTACCCGTAGCAATCGTGCTTCATTTAGCGCGAAGCTATTACGCGTACGGGAGGAGCCATGTTCATCACGAGGGTTCTGGGCGTCTTGTTCCTGCTGTTGTGCCTCTACTACCTCCGGATCTTCGCGCTCCGTCAGGAACCGTTGACCGTGGTCCAGATGGCCGCGCTGCTGTGCGCGGCGGCGATTCTGTTCCTGCAAGACAGGCCCGAAAGACCCAACGCCATCTGGTTTCGAGGCTGGCGACCAGTCGCCTGGCCGGGATGGGTGGTGATGCTTGGGGGTGTTGCTCTGATGCTCGCCGTCTTCCTGATCGTGGATCGCGACTCACATTCCGTCACCGACACGCTGCATCGCATCGTCCCCACCTACAGCCTGCTTGCTGCCCTCACGGTGAAACTGTGGTACGAGCGAACCGGGATTCTCGCTCGATAGCTCACCCCGGCGAGCCGATCGTGCGGGTGGGTTTGCAGCAGTACGGCAGCACGTGCCGGCAGTGCGCGTCGTCCCGACTTGATGACGTATAGTGGCGTCAGACGGAGGCGACCGCGATGAACTGGGGCAGCGGAGCGATCCCGGCCCGCGGCCCCGCACGACCCGCAGTGGTGCTACGTTGAGCGTATGCGCTGCTTCCTGCTGGTCTTAGCGGCCCTTGCGTTCCTCGCATTTCCCGCACAGGCGCAGAGCCAGAAACTCGATCTCCAGAAGCTGGTGGTGGCGTACGTTGCCGCCGTGAACGCGCACGGGCTACCGCCTGGCCGAGGTGGCCCGCCTCGCCGCCTCTGACGAGCGCGCCCGGCGCTTCTTTCTCACCGCCTGCTCGCTCCCCAACCCAAACGCGCTGGACGACCCATCCGCTGGCCCCAGCGCCAACGGGTCAGCCGCCGCGGGTCCTAATCCATGTTCGGTATCGCCGGTATCGCCGAATGCGCTACAGGACGCAGCCTGCATCCCGCTCCGACGTTCGCACCGAGCGCCGGGAGCGCGTGCGCCCTCGCCGGGCGATCCTTGAAAACGGCGAAGGACTTCAGGCGACGCAGCGGAGGTCCTTCGCTGCGCTCAGGATGACAATGGGTCAGGAGGACAGTGGGTGATGCATGAGGGAAACCGTTGACGACCTTCCGCCGGGCTGGACTACCTTGTTAGGCCGAAGCCATGAAGCGAACGACATGGCCCTTCGCTCGACGGCGAAAGTCGAGGGTGCAGGCAATTGTTCCGGAGCCCCTCCGCTCGCCCTGAGCCTGTCGAAGGGCGCCCTTCGAGAGGCGCAGGGCGAGCGGAGGGGCTCCGGAACAAATGCCTGCACCCTCGACTTTCGCCGTCGAGCGTAGGGCCATGTCGTTCGCTTCATGGCTTCGGCCGAACAAGTTAGTCCAGCCCGGC
>JACQGX010000006.1 GCA_016199265.1 Chloroflexota bacterium
CCCGTGCCGTGAAGCCGCCGTCCGGTGAGGGGCCGCTCCGGCTTGCTGTACGGCTGGGCACGATCGACCCGCGCCCCGTTGCCAGGGCGTTCAGGGATGCAGGCCTTGTCGTCGAGACACCGGCCCTCCAGCGCGAGGCGGCGTGATGCGCGCGGCGAATTTGGCGACAACGGTGGATGCTGCGAACGCTGCGAATATTGCGGAGGCGCCGCGACGCCACCATTCGGTGCCGGCCATCTGGCTACTCGGCGCCATCTGGCAATGGCTGCTTCGGTTTTCACTCTTTGGCAAAATCCTGATTGCCAACAGCCTCATCGTCGGGGCCGGTGCCACCGTCGGAACCTATCTCACGACGGCGCACGTCAAACTCTCGCCGCACGACACCCACTACGAGATGATGGTCCTCTTCGCCGCCGGCGGCCTCGCCATCAGCGTTGTGGTCAACGCGCTCGTGCTGCGCACCGCGCTGCTTCCGCTGATCCGCCTCGAGCGGACCGCACGCCGCGTCCTCGACGGTGACCTCGACGCTCGGGCCACACTCGGGACCATCCGCGATCCCAATACCGATCAGCTCGCCGCCACGTTCAACGCGATGCTCGACAGCCTGCGCGCTCGCACGCAGCAGATCGAAGCCTACTCGGCGCGACTGCAGGAGCTTTCCGACCGCGTGCTCATTGCCCAGGAAGAGGAGCGCCGGCGGCTGGCCGCCGAGCTGCACGACGACACCGGGCAGGTGCTCTCGACGCTGCTACTCCACCTCAAGCTGTTCCGCGATGCCATCGCTCGTCCGGATGTTGGTCGCGACACGCTCGTCGCGCAGGCCAACGCGTTGACCGATCTTGCCCGTGAGGTGCTCGACGGCGTGCGCCGTCTGGCGCTCGAGCTCCGTCCGCGCATGCTCGACGACCTCGGTCTTGTCGCGGCGCTGCACGCCTACTGCGAGGAATGGGGCGCGCGGACAGGCATACACCCGACCTTCCGTGCGCCGCCGCCGCACGAGCTGCGTCTGGCGCCGGCGGCCGAGATCGCCGTCTACCGGATGGTCCAGGAGGCGCTTACCAATGTGGCACGACACGCCGCCGCCAGCAACGCCACCGTCGAGCTCATCGTGCGCGGTGGGGAGCTGGTCGTCGAAGTACGCGACGACGGCAAGGGTATGCAGCTCGACGGCACGGCTGGCCGGCACGCAGCGCCACAGGAGGCCGGTGGCCTCGGAGCCGGGCTCGGGCTGTTCAGTATGCAGGAGCGCATCTACCTCGCCGGGGGCGCATTCGAGCTAGAATCAGCGCCGGGGCGCGGAACGACAGTGCGGGCCCGCGTGCCGCTGGAGCGCGAGCGCCTTGGCGAACATTTCGAAGACCACGCCCGTAGCGCTATGCTCTAGAGAGGCCATTGTACGAGCCATGACACGCACTGATACGTCTGCCGACGCCACACCCCTTCCCCACCAGAGTGACCCGGGTGGCGGGACCGAGCCGGCCGGCGAGGTGCCTCGCCGGCGCCTGCGGATTTTCCTCGCCGACGACCACGCCGTGCTCCGCGCCGGCCTGCGCCTCCTCATCAACAGCCAGCCGGACATGGCGGTCGTCGGCGAAGCGGCCGACGGGCAGGAAACGATCGAGCGCGTCTCTGACCTGGCCTCGGCCGGCGACGTCGACGTCGTCGTGCTCGACATCGGCATGCCGCGCCTCAACGGCCTCGAAGCGCTGCGCCGCATCAAAGCAGACTTTCCGGATCTGGCCGTGCTCATTTTGACGATGCACGCCAGCGAGCCGTACCTCTTCCAGGTCATCCAGGCCGGCGGGGCCGGCTACGTGCTCAAGCAGACCGCCGACGAGCACCTGCTCGGCGCCATCCGCGACGCGGCGCGCGGCATGCCCTTCCTCTACCCCACGATGGAAGCGCGGCTGCTCACCGACTACGTCCATCGCGCGCGGCGCGCGGGCGAGCGCGCCGCCACGGCCTACCTGAGCCTCACCGAGCGCGAGCGCGAGGTACTCAGTCTCGTGGCGCAGGGCTACACCAACCAGGAAATCGCCGATCGCCTCGTCGTCTCGGTCAAGACGGTGGAGACGCACCGTGCGCACATCATGACCAAGCTCGGACTCAAGACTCGCGCCGAACTGGTGCACTACGCCCTGCGCGAAGGCTACCTCACCTCCGAGGCGGCGATGGAGTAAGGTGCACAACCTGGACCAACAAGATCAGGGTTTCCCCTGATGCACCGCCGCTCGTAGCCCGGCAGACTTCCACTTCAAGGTCGTGGGCATGGACGGCGTGCCCGTAGCCGGCGAGCCGATGGTCAAGGACACGCTCAACATTGCACCCGGCGAGCGCTACGACCTCGAATTCGTCGCCGACAACCCCGGTACCTGGGTCTTCCACTGCCACATCCTCTCTCACGTCGCCAACCACGGCGTCGAGCCCGGCGGCATGATCACCGTCCTCAAGGTGGCATAGCGTGTGACGCGTGAAACGTCAAATCGATGCTACAGCCGTTGCCGTAGCGCACCAGCGCCAGCGCCGTGGGCGGGTAGTGGTAGTAGCTGCCCACCTCGAGGCCGCGCGCGTCGACCTCGGTGACGTCTGCCCCGAGGATATGGCGGATGCTGTCGACGGCGTGGATCGCGCCCGATGCCGCTAGGTACGCCCGAGCGTGCGCGCCGGCCACCCACCCGGCGCCCCAGATCGCCACGCCGAGCGGCGGCGAACCGTTTGGAGTGCTCTGTATCGTCGTCATGATGTGACATGGTACCGGCTGATCGATGGCAGGCACGCATTCTGCATGGAGTACCGAAGGAGTAACGTATGGCTTTCTTCTGGTTCGTGCTGGGTGCAGCGATCGTCGTGTTGCTGGGGGTCTTCGCCGCCTACAATCCTCAGCCTGCCGATATCTTCATGCCCGGCGGCGATCTGCAGCGCATACCGATCTGGACGGTCGCCGTCGTGCCGGCCCTGGCCGGCCTCGTTCTCGGCTGGCTGCTCACCCTGGCGGACCGCATCCGCTCGCGATGGGCTTACCGGCGCGCGATGGCGCAGATCGCCGAGCGCGACGCCGCGATCAACCAGTTGCAGGCGCGTGTTCGCGACCTCGAGCGCGATCTCGCCCTCGCCCAACGCGCCGCACCGTCCGCGGTCCCGCCGGAAGGCCAACTGCACGCGGCCTGAGCTGACCGGTCCACGAGGAAACCGACGCGATGGAGCGGAATTGGAGGGGCGCGATTCACCGCGCCCGACGGAGCGCCGTCGCGGGAGGACCGATCGTCTCTATGGCCAGCAGCCGCGCGGGGTTCCTCCGTAGCAACTGCTCGACCGTCCCCTCGTCGACCCCCGCCCGCCGCAGTCGAGGCACGATCGTCGCCGGCAGGTGCGCGTAGCCATAGCCGCCGTACGCGCGCAACTGCAGCCGTTCGCAGATGTCCTGCGACAGAAACAGCCGATCGGTGTAGCCGGCGTCGAGCAGCCGCAGCACCCCCAACGCCCGTTCTTCGTCGGTCGCCAG
>JACQGX010000135.1 GCA_016199265.1 Chloroflexota bacterium
CCGGTAGTGTGCGGAGTATTGTGTCAATTTGAAGCGGGATGAAAACCAGGCAACTCTCCTGTAGGCTGAGGTGGGGAACTCTCGCTGTGGGAGGGCTGCCTGATGGCAAAGAAGGTACCACGACTTCACGGGCGCAGCAAGCACAAGAAGGCTGACCGCCTAACGCAGGCCGAGCGGCGAGCACGCTTGGCGGAGCGGCAACAGCAGTGGACCCAGCAGTGGATCGCCCTGGCCAAGGCGTTCATCCCGCGGCTGCTCAACGGGGAGGTGCCGGAACGGCTGGGCCGTCCGGCGCACCAGTGGGGTGACCGGAGGGAGGCGATCGAGGTGCATGCCTGCTGTAACACGTGCCGTCGCCAGCAGCGGGGGTGGTTTCGTCGCCAGGGGACCTCCCCGCGCCGTCTGGTGATGGAGGGTCTGGTCATCGACTTTCGCGTCCCCCGAGTGCGTTGTGCCTGCGGGGGGACGGTGGACGTGAGCTGCTCGGTCTTCGTGCCGTAGGCGCGGGTCAGCCTGGAGCTGGCGGCGCGGCTGCGGGAGGCGGTGGCCCTGGGGTTGACCCGGCGGCAGGGAGGGGAGGTGACGGCTCCGGTGAACGGCGGGGCGTTGGCCAAGAGCACCAGCACTGCCCGGGTCCTGGAGGGACGCCGCCTGGCCGCGGCCTTCCACCAGGCGGCCCTGGAACGGGTGCCGCCGGTGGTGCGGCTCGATGGCCGGTGGGTCAAGGTGATGGAGGCGACTGGGGAGCGGTTTGTGGACGCGACGGGGCGGGACCGGCCGCGGGTGCGGCGGAAGAAGATCGGGCTGCTGGTCGCCTACGGGGTGGATCCAGCCACCGGGGAGTGGTGGGTGCTGGACTGGGAGCGGGCCGAGCAGGAAGATGCGGCCAGTTGGGCACGGCTGCTGGAGCGGGTGCGGCAGCGGGGATCGCGGCGGAGAAGGGGCTGAGCCTGATCGTCAGCGATGGGAGCGACGGGTTGGCCGCGGCCCTGGAGCGGGTGGACCTGGGTCCGGGGGTGCGCCATCAACGGGGTGTCTTCCACAAGCGGCGCCACGTGGCCAAGGCGGTGAAGGCGGCGATGGCGGAGTCGAAGGAAGACCAGAAGCAAGAGCGGCGGCAGGTGGTGCAGGAAGCGGCGGCCATCTACCAGGGGGAGGACCGGGCGGAGGTCCTGAGGCGCCGGGACGAGTTCGTCGCCACATGGCCGAGGGCAGAGCCGGAGGCCGTGGCGACGCTGCTGCGGGACTTCGAGCAGACCATCGTGTAGGTGGAGGTGGCGGCCGCCGCGACGGCGCGGGGAGCGCCTTGGGAGGTGCGCTCCTTGCGGACCACCAGTACACTGGAACGACTCAATCGGACCCTGCGTCACATGGTGCGACAGGTGCTCCTGTTCCACTCGGACGCCGGCCTGGAAGCGCGGGTCTACCTGCTCCTGCGGCAAGCCGGCGAGCTGCTGCTCCCCCGGGGGGACAACTGGCTGGAGGTAGTGGAGGCGCAACTGGTCGCTGCCTGATCCGGCGCTACCCAGATTGACACAATCTGCCGCACACTTCCCGCTTGCCGACCTCGATCCAGACCTTGTCCGGGTTCTTCGCCAGGTTGAAGTACCAGGCCGGGTGTCTGGCCGCGCCCGCGTACGACGCTACCACCAGCCACGACTTATCTCCGTCTGGGAACCAGCCGAGCACCGTCCTCCGCGTCTTGCCCGTCTTCGCCCCGACCGTCGTCAGCAAGAGCAGCGGGGCGCCCATGATCCGGACCCGGCTGCCGAGGAGCCCGTAGAAGAGGACCATGAGGCCAACCATGAGGTTCATGAGCGGGCGGGGAAGATTCGGGATCCGCGCGCCGCGGGTTCCCCTGGGTGTCACGTCGACTGCCACGTCTGTTCCCTCCACTGGGTGGCTCATCGGGCGGTCGCGCGCCGGTACGGCGACACGCCGCCCTCCCCCGAGCCATACTATTGGTTGCCCAAGTAATGGCGCGCACGACCGCCCTCATTCCGTCGAGACCCTGGCGCTACGTGAGGTTGCGCACCATCGACACAAGGAGACGGCGCAGCATCGCCCGCTCGGTCTCGGCCATTCCGGCCACGAGCCGGGCCTCTGCCTGGCTCCAGATGTCGATGACCGGTTGCACCAGGGTCTTGCCGCGCGAGGTGAGGTAGACACGCTGGAGCCGCGCGTCCGCGGGGTCCGGTCGCCGCTCGACCACGCCGTCCCGCTCCAGGCGCAGCACCATCTTCGTCACCGTCGAGGCGTCGACGCAGAGCGCCTCGGCGAGTCCCGACTGCGTCGTTCCCTCCTGGATCGCGAGCCGGTACACGACGTGCTCCTGGCCGACGTGCACGCGGATCGCTTCCAGCGCGACGGCGACCAGGTTGCGGTGGGCGCGGCAGATCTGCACGAGCAGGAGGCCTACCCCGTGTTCCAGGCCCGTCAAGTCTGTCTGGGGATTCACTTGGTTGACCAACTAACAGAAATGTAGCACCGTGCCTGGCGGGCGATCCAGCCGGCCATTGCCGCGATGTCGCAGACCTCCTCGGGCGTGACATCCGGCGGGAGCTGGGGCACGCCGGCCGAGTGCGTGAGCACGTGGGCGACCGTCGTCCGCTCCTTGCCGTTCGCCCCGTACTCCGGCCAATACCGCGCAAGCGGGGCGTCATACTCGAGCACGCCTCGCTCGACGAGCGCGTGGACGGTCGTCGCCGCGACGGCCTTGTCGGCCGACCAGACGTTGATCAGCGTGTCGCCGTCGATCGGTCGGCCGCTCTCCGGATCGGCCACGCCGGCCCAGGCGTCGACGACGCGCTTGCCGTCGAGGTCGGCCGCTACCTGGATCCCGGTCTCTTGGCCGGTCGCCACCAGCCGCTCCAGCAGCCGCTGAACCTCCCCCTGCGCGCGAGGGCTCGAGGTCGAGGTGCTCTGCATGGCTTGCTCTTTGCGATCGATCTCTTGGCTGTCGTTGTTCCTTGTCATAGCCATACCCGCCTTACTTCTTCATCCTTAGCGCCGACTTTCAGCGCCCTGCTCGATCGCCGCATACCCCACACGCGGCTCGGAGCGCAAACCGCGACGATCGGTCTCGCCAACGATGTCCGGGGGAACGACCTGTGAATCCGCCGAGCCCTCCGGCGCTGCGCTGGCGGGCACGTGTCGGAGCAGGATCACGGCCGCGAGCGCGGCGGCGAGCGCGACCGCGGCGCTGATACCGGCGGCCAGGTGCAACCCCTGAACGAACGCGGCGCCGGCGACCTCGAGCAGCGCGCGGCCGAGCTGGTCGGGGAGCTGGCCGGCGACGCCCACGGCGACGCCCAGCGTGTCGCGCGCGATCTCGGCCGCCTCGGACGGGAAATCCGTCGGGAGGCGGTCGGCCAGCGCGCGCCGGTAGACGGCCGTGCCGACGCTGCCCAGGACCGCGATGCCGAGCGCGCCGCCGAGCTCGGCGCCGGTCTCCGCGATCCCCGACGCCGCCCCGGCCCGCTCGGGCGGGGCGCTCCCCACGATCAGTTCGTTCGTCAACGTGAACACCGGAGCAGTACCGAGGGAGGTGACGACGCCCACGGTCACGAGCACTGCGATGCTGGGGGGTCCACCGACGAAGGCGAGCACCGTCAGGGACAGGGCCGCCAGCGCCAGGCCGGCACCCATGAGGAATGCCGGGCGGACCCGCCGCACGATCCGCGGTGCAAGCTGGGAGCCGACGATGAATGCGAGCATCGAGGGCACCGTCACCAGGCCCGCCTGCAGCGGCGAGAGCCCGAGCACGAGCTGCAGATACTGCGGGATGAAGAGGAAGTAGCCGAACACCACGAAGACGCCGAGCATGTACGTCGCCAGTGAGGCGCTGAAGGAGGATATCCGGAAGAGGCGGAGGTCGATCATCGGGTCGACCAGGGTGAGCTGCCGGCGCACGAACAGGGCGCCGACGGTCAGCCCCGCGAGGATGGACAGGGCCGGCAGCGATCCGAAACCGTCCTGTGCGCTCTCCTTGAGCCCGTAAATCACCGCCAGCACGGCCGCGAGCGACAGCGCGGCGCTGACCAGGTCCAACCGGCCCGCCTGGGGATCCCGGAACACGCCCAGCACGAGCAGTACTGCAGCGAATAGCGCTAGGACGAGGAGATCACGCTCCACCTCGCCAGCAACTCCACCAGCTCCGGCGGAACCGAGCAGGCTGTGGCGGAGCGCGTCGAGCGCGTAGGTGTGCGGTAGACACCAAGAGACGACCTGCAGCCAGTGGGGCAAGATGGCCGGCGGGAAGTAGGCCCCGGCGACGAGCGGCGCCAGCACGGCCACCAGCCAGTGCACCGGTTCGGTGCCGTGCCAGGCGTTCGCGAGCCATACCATGCTCGCCGAAATGAGGCCAATACCGGCGACGGCGAGGAGCCCCAGGATGAGCGCCAGTGCGGCCAGGTCGTAGCGGGCATCGGGATGGGGCTGGAAGCCGAACCACGCCCAGCCCGCGAGCAGGTTCACGCCAAACTGAATGGCCTGCCGTGCGTAGGCCCAGAACATCTGCGCCGCCAGGTACGTCCCGAGCGGGATTCTGGCCATGGCCAGGTATTCGGCCATTGCGAGCCGCACGCCACTCGACGACCAGGAGCCCGTGTACAGCGCCTTGACAATCGTAAGGCCCTACACCGTCCGTCCCCTGCCGGCCACCGCGGGGACGATGCTGACTGCCGCCCCCGCGGTTCAGTACACAGGGCCCTGATGACGCAATGCGCCAGGTTGACAGGGAGAGCCGCCCACCTGTATGATGCAGGTCCGGCCATACTGTCGGGTGGCTGGGTGGTAGGACCAGTGCATGCATACCAGGCAATGAACTCTTCCCACTGTACGCCTGCCTCGCCGGCTCGGAGGACGAGGGTCGGCATCGTCGGGTACGGCTCCTCCGGCCGCAGGTTCCACCCTTACCTGCTCGGCCGTGTGCCAGAGCTCGAGCTCGCCGCCGTCGCCTCGCGGTCGATCGAGCGACGGGCGCTGGCAGAGCAGCAGCACGGCGTCGCGACGTATGAAACCGTCGACGAGATGCTGCGGCGTGACACGATCGATCTCGTGGTGGTGGCGACGCCCCACAACACCCATTGTCCGATCGCCTGCCGCGTCATGGAGGCGGGCACGCACTGCGTCGTCGAGAAGATCATGTGCCTGAACGGCGCGGAAGCCGAGGCGATGATCGCGGCGAGCCGGCACAACGGGGTCCTGCTCAGCGTCTTCCAGAACCGGCGCTGGGACTGGGACTTCCTGACGGTCAAGAAGGCGATCGACGACGGGTTGATCGGCGCGCCGTACCTCTTCGAGATCGCGCGTTTCGGCTACCGCGCCCAGGGCGGCTGGCGAGGTGACCGAGTTGCGGGCGGGGGGATCCTGTTTGACTGGGGTGCGCATTTCATCGACCAGGCGCTGCAACTGGTCCCGGGCGAGGTCGCGTCGGTGAGCTGCGACGTCCAGTACCGCGGTTGGGGCGCCGAGATCGGGAGCTACGCCCGTCTGCTGCTCCGTTTCACCGGCGGCGTCCTCTACAGCATCGAGATCGGTAATCTCGCGCGTTACGCGAAACCCCACTGGCTCGTCCTCGGTGAGCGCGGATCGCTCGTCAAGCACGGGTTCGATCCGCAGGAGGCGGCGATGCTCGCGGGCACCATCGAGGCGGCGGTGGAGGACCCGGCGAACCGCGCGAAGATCACCACCGAGGTCGGCGGCCTCGTGACCGAGATGGTCGTCGAGAGCGTTCGCAGCGACTGGACGTACTACTACCGCAACATCGCGGACGTCTTGGCCGGGCGCGCGGAGTTGATCGTCAAGCCGGAGGAAGCGGCACGAGCGATGGCGGTGATCGACGCGGCGATGGAGTCGGCGCGGACGGTCGCGCCCGTCCGGCTGGGGAAGGAGTCTCGATGAAGCTGGGCGTGGATTCGTTCAGCCTGCGCTGGCAGGGGTGGGATGCCTTCGGGATCCTGGAGTACGCGGCGCGACTCGGGCTGGACAACGTGCACTTCTCGGAACGCGGCAACCTCGCGTCGCTGGATGAAGACTACTTGGCGTCGCTGAAGCGCCGGGCAGACGAGCTGGGGTTGACGATCGAGGTCGGGATGCTGAGCTTCGACGAGTACTCGCGCCTGTTCAAGCCGGAGCTGGCGAGCGGGGTAAGCCCGAGCCACTGGAGCAGGCGACGATGCCGCCGGGGACGGCGCGGGTGCCGGACGGCGAGCGGGGCGAGCAGCTGCGCCGGCAGCAGCGGCGGCACCTTGAGGAGAGCGTCACCTATTGCAGGGAAGTGCTCGGCATCGGCGAGCGCCGCTAACAAGGGAGGAATGGCGTGAAACTCGGCGTCGACAGCAACTCGCTCATGTATCAGAACTTCGACATCTTCGGCGCGCTCGACTACGCCGCACGCGCTGGCCTCGACACGATCCAGATCCACCGCAACAAGCTGCAGTCGTTCGAACGGGACTATCTGCGGACGATACGGGCGCGCGCGGATGAGCTGGGGCTCACGCTCGAGCTCGCGATGGGCTGCATCGATGGGCATTCGCCGCTGTTCAAGAGGCAGCTTGGGGCGCCCGAGGCGCAGCTCCGCACGGCGATCGGCGTGGCGCGCGTGCTCGGCTCTTCGGTGGTGCAGGTGTTCATCGGCAACATCTATGACCGCCTCCTTCCGGTGCCGTACGAACAGCGCCGCGCAGACGTCGCCAAGGTGATCAGGTCGCTCGCGCCGCTGATCGAGGAGACCGGTATCCGGCCGGCGATCGAGAACCACGGCGACGCCACCGCGCGGGAGCTGGCGGCGCTGATCGAAGAGATCGGGCCGGACTACGCCGGCGTCTGCCTCGATACGGGCAATCCCACCGTGATGGCCGAGGATCCGGCCCTCACGACCGAGATCCTGGCGCCCTACACGCTGATGTCGCACTTCCGAGACAACCTGGTCTGGAGCGTCGCGGACGGCGCCATGACTCAGTGGGTGCCGATGGGCGTGGGGAACACCGATCTACCGCGCATCGCGGCGGTCATGAAGGAGAAGGCGCCCAACACGTCGTTCACGCTCGAGCTGATCACCGGCGGCGCGCCGAAGCCGGTGCCCTATCTGAATCCCGACGCCGAGGTGTGGCGCAAATACCCCCACACGCCCGCGCGCGACTTCGCACGCTTCGTCGCACTGGCGCACAAAGGTCCAGAGGGACCGATCGAGCTGATCTGGCGGCCGGCCCAGGGTCCGCCCGAGGGCGAGTTGGCCGAGCAGCTCAAGGCCCAGCAGCTGCGCCACTACGCACAGAGCTTTGATTACTGCCGCGAAGTGCTCGGCATGGGCGAGCGCAGAAACTGAACCAAGTGCAAAGTGCAAAGTGAGGGGGACTGCGGGTTCCATCTTGGCTTTGGTGTAGGTCGGGATCGGGAGGACCGTCGTGAACGAAAAGATCCGCCTCGGCATCATCGGCTGCGGCAGCATCGCCAGCAAGCGTCATTTGCCCGGGCTCGCAAATCTCAAGAAGGCTGGCCTCGACAACTTCGAGGTCACCGCCGTCTGCGACGCCGTCGAGCAGAACCTCCACGCCGCCGTCGTTTACGTCCGCGACCACCTGGGGAGCGAGCCGGCGAGCCACCGCTCGTGGAAAGACCTTGTCGCCGGTGGGAAGGTGGACGCGGTGGATATCTGCCTGCCGCACGGCCTGCACCACGTGGTGGGAGTGGCGTGCCTCGAGGCGGGGATGCACGTGCTGATCGAGAAGCCGCTGGCGGTTTCGCTCAAGACCGGGCGCCTGCTCGTCGACGCGGCGGAGCGGACCGGTCGGATGCTGTCCGCGGCGGTTCCCCTGCGGCGCCTCCAGGGTCAGTGCGCGGTGCACTGGGCGTTGAACGAAGCCAGGCTGATCGGCGAGGTCCGGACGTTCTTCCATAACTACACCCACTGGCGCCCTCCCGTGCCGGCGGCGCTGACCGACGGCATGCGGTGGCGGCGCGACCGGGCCATGGGCGGCGGCTCGACCGTCACGGACTCGGGCATCCATTTTCTCGACACGCTGCGCTACTTCCACGGTGATATCGAGCAGGTGTACGCCGAGGTGCGCGCCTACCGTGACGGTGAGCCGGTCGTCGCCCGAGAAGAGATCGCCCAGCACCGCGAGAACTCCGTCATGGCGATCCTCACCTTCAAGAGCGGCGTCGCCGGCACGTGGTGCTGGTCCACCGTCGCCGCCGGCGCCGAAACCCGCAATTGCGTGATCCATGGCTCCGAAGGGTCGATCGAGGACACCAACTACGCCGACTCGTCGATCGTCTGCCACCTCTTCAAGGGCGGCGCCGAACTGCGCCGCCGCGATGGCTCCTACATGTCAATGCACGAGCTGCAGTCAAAGCACCGCGCCGCCCTGGGCGCCGATGGCATGCAGCGCCTGTTCCCCAACGGCGTGACCGACGAGTTCGCGCTCACGATCTGGGACTTCCTCAGCGCGATCGAGATCGGCGGGCGGCCAGAGGCGGACGGCCGGGACGGGCTGGCGACGCTGGCGGTCGCCGAGGCGATCTACGAGTCCTCCTGGTGCGGACAGGCGGTCAACGTCGCCAGCCTGCTCAACGGCGAGACCCCCAGCCGGTGGCAGAGCGACATCGACGCCTACTGGGACGAGTACGGCATGCTGGCGCCCGGGAAAACGAGTGCGACCGTAGGCGCCGTCCGAGGGTGACCGCCAGTGCGCGTTCTCGTCGCGGGTAACGGCGGCTTGCTGGCAGACGCTCTGGTGGCGTCGCTGTCGACGGCGCACGATGTCCGGGTCATCGCCGCCTCCGATGCCCTCGACCGCGACCCGGCTGCCCAAGCCTCCGCCGGCCGCGAAGTCGTCGTGCACTTCCCGCTGGCGGCAGAGAGCGCGGCCTCCCCTCTTGACGCGCTGGATGTTGCCGGACGCGCGACGTACAACCTGATCACGACCGCGACCGAGGCGAAACGGTTTGTCCTGATCAGCACGCTCCGGCACTTCGAGCGCTACCCCGCCGAATGGCACGTGACCGAGCGCTGGGCGCCCCGCCCGACGACGGACGTAAGCGACCTCGCGTCCTACCTGGCCGAGATCGTCGTCCGCGAGGCCGCTCGCGTTCTGCCTCTCAAGGGGATCGCCCTGCGCCTCGGCGAAGTCGTGACGGACGAGATGTTCCGCTCCAATCCCGCCGATTCCCGTTGGGTGCACCTCGATGACGCGCTCCACGCCGTCGAGCGCGCACTTGCGTTCGGGTCGGGTACCAGCGCTTCGTCGTCAGGATGGTCGGTGTTCCACATCCCGGGTGGCGGGTCCCACACCCGCTTCCCGCTCGGCCAGGCCGGCGAGCCGGCGTTCGGCTACGCCCCGCGCCATGAAGTAGGCGCTCCTGCGGCGCCCGCCCCACCTCCCCAGACTCCACCAGACGCCCCCGCCACCGTCTCGAGCTCGCGGACTCCCATCACCGCGCCCGGTTCGCCGCGGCGCCGCGTCGTCGTCTTCGGGGCAGGGGGGCCCATCGGCGCTGTCTTCGCCGCAAGCGCGGCCGCCGACCACGTCTTGCGCCTCGCCGACATCCGGCCGCTCGCCGAGATCGTCGCCGAGAACCGACCCCAGAATCCAGGCGCACCGGTACCCCGGCTGTTCGATCCACCACACGAAGCGCGTGTCGTCGACATCACCGACCCCGACCAGGTGCTCGCCGCCGCGGAAGGCATGGACGCCATCGTCAACGTCACCGCGATGCGGAACCACCCGATCGAGGCGTTCCGCGTCAACATGCTCGGCTCCTACAACGTGATGCGCGCCGCCGTCGCTCACGGGATTCGACGCGTCGTGCAGACCGGTCCGTCACAGATCTCGCTGGCCGGCCCGGCCGGCTACACCTACGACGACGATGTCGTCTCGTCCGACCTACCGGCCCGTCCCGGCACCGAGCTCTACTTCGTGAGTAAGCTCCTCGGTCAGCAGATATGCTGCGCCTTCGCGTACGAGCACCACATCGAGGTGCCCTGCCTCCTGATCGGGCCGCTGCTCAACCCGGCGGGCACGCCAAGCCGGCCGCACGGCGCCTATCCCTTCTCGGTCTCCTGGGCCGACGCCGGTGAAGCCGTCCACTGGGCCCTGCACGCGCCGCCCCTCCCCCGCCCGTTCGAGCCCCTGTTCGTCGTGGCCGACCTGCCCCACGGCCGGTTCTCGAACGAGAAGACGAAGCGTCTCCTGGGCTGGGTGCCACGCGACCGGCTCGATCGCCACTAGCGCCGTGATCTCGGCTGACCCTCTCTCCTTAAGCAAGTGCAAAGTGCAAAGTGCAAAGTGAGGCTGCCTGCGGGGTTCACCTTGGCTTTGGTTTAGCTCGCCTAACGCGCCGTGGGCGCGACCGAAGACTACCGCTGGAGCGCCAGGTCCCGCCTCGACCGCAGCCGGTCCCGCGGCTGCCACGCCCCATCCTGGATCCGCGCCGCGGTCTGGTCCGTGCTGCCGTCAGCTCGTGCCGGCGCAGAACGCCCGCGAGCGCCTCCGCGCCGGCCGGCGAATAGCTCGTGTCCGGCAGCTTACCAAGCTGAATGACTCGGAACCCCAGCGCCCGCACCGCCGCGGACGCCTCAGTGGGATCTTTGATGTGCGTCGTGCTGAGAAAGACGCCAACCTCCGGGACTCTCATGCCTCTGTGCCCGGGCCTACACTAGAAGTCTGGCCGGAAAGTGGCTTTTCGCAGTCCTCCGCGAAGCGGCTCCAGATAGGGACGACCCGCAAAATGCCTGAAAAGCGACTGAAAACGGACTTTCCGGCCGGACTTCTAGCGTCCGCAGCAGATCGTCCACCTTCGGTTTGATTTCCCGCAGCCCGTCCAACGCGGACTTGCGACCGTTGATCAGATCGGCGTACAGCGGACTGAGCGCCTGTGAATTGATGTCTGGCCAGGCCGGTGAGGGCGGGGTCGGCTTGGCCAGCTTGATCATGTCCACCGCTGCCTGCCGGTTGAATCTGTCGAACTGCAGCCATTCCTTGGAAGTGGCGATGCTCTCTACCGACGGGAACTGGTCCACCACCGGAATCATCAGCTCCTGACCCGCCGGCCCGGAGATGTGCGTCATCAAGCTCAGGGCCGCGTCCGGGGCCTTGGTCGTGCTGGGCATCGCTAGGCAACCGCCCCACGTGCTGGACGCCGCCCGCGCCTTGCCCCTGGGCAGCATCTGCACGTCCGATTTGAACGTGTGCTGCCTGTAGCCCCGCCACGTCAGCGAGCTGTAGTTGAACCCAACCATCCCAGCCGCGACCATCGCGTTGGGGTTGGCGAGTCCGGCCGCCGTCGCATCCGCGGCTTGGGCCACCACGCGGTGTTTAGTATACATGTCGGCCAGCCACTGCAGCCCTTCCGCACCGGCCGGATCGACGGCCAGCGAGCGCGGGTTTGCGTCGTCGTCGAACAGTTTTCCGCCGTTAGCCCACATGATCGGGAGCGCTAGGCCCCGGAAGTTGCCGAGTCCGAGGACGATGCCCCACTGACCAGGCCGGCCCTCAGACCCCGGCCGGGTGATGGCTTTCGATACCTCCAGTAACTTGTCCCAGGTCCAGTCCTTGGTGGGGATCAGCTGCCCCTCGCGCTTCAGCAGATCCTCGTTGTAATACAGCAGCTCGGTGAAGACTTGGTACGGCAGGGCGTAGAGCTTGCTCTGGAAGGTCACCGTACCCATGACCGCCGTCTGCGATTGCGCCGGCGGCTGCCCCACCCCGCACGCGGCTGTCGCCACACTGACGGCGCCCCCTCCGGCCGCCAGCGCCGGGGCGAAGCCGATCACGCGGCGACGGCTCATCGCCGTGGCCTGTGGGTGGCGCGGTACCGCGCGTAACAGCTGAGACGAAGAACTCATTGCCATTGGTCCTTTCCTCCCTTGCTAACTGTGCGGATCAGCCGTTCGCCGCGCTTGCCCGCCAGTTGGCCATCCAACTGTTGACCAGATGATCGAACGCGGCACGCTCGGCTTCCCGCGGCCGGCCGGCACGTATCTCCTCGAAGATGCGCCAGTGTTCGTCCAGCGTTTTGTTCGCGTGCCCAAGCGTCTGATCCCCGTGCGGCAGCGACTGCATCGCCTGAAGCTCCGCCTCCACCACCATCCGCTGGATGTGCGCGAGCATCACGTTTCCGCTTGCCGAGGCGATCGCCAGATGAAAGTCCGGGTTCGACCGAAAGACGTCGGCTTGCTCACCCCGCACCACCAGGTCTGCCATCCGGTCCAGCACCGACTTGATCGTCTCGAGCTCTGCCGCGTTGCAGCGCTCGGCCGCCAGGTAGGCGGCCGCGGGCTCGATCAGCTTCCGCACCTCCCACAGATCACCGACCTCAACGCTGAGCCCGGCCAAGAGACCGTACACCGTCAGGCCATCCCGCTTCGCACGCCTGTCTCTGACAATCGTGCCGTCGCCCGGGCGAATCTCAAGCCACCCCATGGCCTCCAGGATGCGAAGCGCCTCACGCGCCGAACCACGGCTGATCCCCAGTTGAGCCGCCAGGTCTCGTTCGGACGGCAGGCGGTCCCCGGGTTTCCACGCGCCTTCTTGAATGCGCGCCGCGATCTGTTCTGCGGCCTGCTCGTACGCTCGCGTCTTGGCGATCGGGCTGAGCACCGCACTTCGCGTCATGGTGACTCCGGTCTCTCGAGTTCTTCTGCACTGGCAGGCGGTGTACTTCGGTCCTACCACCCGGCCACCCAACCATTTAATCACAACGCCAACCGCCTGTCAAGTGGTAGATCTCCAGTTCCAAGAGATCTCATGGGCCACTCTCGTGAAGCGGATGGGCCAGGCGGTGGTCCAGCCCCCAGGCTTTCATCGTTTCGAAGCTCGCAAGCGTCGAGCGATGCGCCAGATACATGAGGGCGAGTCGTCGCCGAAGACGGCTTTACAGTAGAGGGTGAAGGAGTATTCTCCGCATCTTGCGTCCGAATACTTTTCCAATGACGCGGTCGCGCACTCGATGCCGCGCTCGATCAGGTTGGCGACGGAGCCACTGCCGCGCACCTCCATAAACCCTGGGAGTAGAGAAGAAGTGGGTACGACTCCTCCGTACTTGCTGAGATGGTAGTCGGTGAGCGCAACAATCGCCGTGTCGACCTCTGGGCTTTGCCGTCCGTATCAACGGTGCGTGTTCGACGCAACAGCTTGGCGATCGGGTGGGCCGACTGCCGGGTGGTAGACCTTCCTTCTCGGCCTATCCGGATGCGCCGCCGCATGCGGCCAGGATGGCATGCGCGAGCTGATGCGAGCGGACGGCTTCAGACACCGGAATCGGGGGTGGAGCGCCGCCGCGGACGGCGGCGAGGACGGCGTCAAGCTGCTGCGCGAAGCCGAAGCGCTCTTCGCCGCTCAGGTACCAGCCCGTCGCGTCGGGCCGGTAGAGGGTCTCCTGCCCCCGCTCAGTCAACGTCGCGGCGTTGGGCACGTCGACGCGCAGCATTCGTCCATCGCCGGTGACCTCGAGCTCCTCGATCCACCGGCCGGCGGTGGCGGTGGTGTGGAAGATCCCCAGGCGGCCCGTATCGAACCTGATGAGCGCCGCGACGCCGGTTACGGCGCCCGAGGTGTCACCCTGTACGCGGGCGACGATCTCCCGGTGATTGCCGTCGCCGCAGAACCAGCGGAGCGTGTCGATCGCGTGGAGGGTGCGGCGATCGAGCGCCAGGCCCAGCTTGTGCGCGCGGACGATGCCGCCGGAGATAGCCTGGGCACGATCCCACGCCCAGCGCAAGACGGGGGTGAAGCGCCGGTTGAAGCTCACCATCAAGGGGGTGCCGGTCTGCTCGGCGCGGCGGGCGAGCTGCTCGACCTCTTCGAGCTGGAGCGAAAGGGGCTTCTCGCAAAAGACGGGGACCCCCGTGTCGAGCAGGGGCCCGATGACCTCGCCGCGGACGGTGAACGGCGTGAGGACGAACGCGAGGTCCACCACCGGCCAGTCGCCGGCCGCCGGCAGCCTCTCGAAGACCGTCCCGACGTTGTACGACGCGCTGACCGCCGCGCGAGCGGCCGGATCGATGTCGGCGATCCAGCGCAGCGTGACGTCCGTACGACGAGCCAGCAGCGGCAGATAGATCCGTCCTGCGATGCCGCCGGTGCCGACCACCGCGACTCGCAGTGGCATCACACCCGGTCCTTCAGCAAGGGATTCACTTCCGTGACGATGTCGCTCGTCACCTGACGAACGGAGGCGCTGCCCTGCCAGACGCGGTTCAGTTGCTTGATGATGAGGTCAGAGATCTCATTCCACTGCGCCAGCACCGGGTAGCGGCGCAGCTCGGTGGTCATGTCGACCGCCTCTTTGAATCCCGGTGGCAGGTCCGGCGACGCCAGCACCTCGGCCATGACCGACTTGAGTGGGCTAATGCCGCCTCTGCCTTCGCGCGCGACCAGGCGTAGGAAGTCACGGCCGCCGGCATGTTTGGTCAGCTCCCACGCCTCGTCGGGGTAGCGGCTGGCCTTAAGGAGCGAGAGCGCCCAGCCAATAGTGACCGAGAAGCGGCCGGCATTGCCCCGCGGAAACACGTTGATACCCCACGGGAAAGCCGGCTTGTCCTGCTTGACGCGGTCGACGAACTCCAGCGCCTGTCCCCACCCGAGGAGCCCGATCCGCCCGGTACGGAACATGGTGCGGGCATTGGTGCCCTTCATCTGCTCCGGCGATGGGTGGACGCGGTGCTTGTGGATCAGGTCGGCGAGCATCTGCAGGCCGTCGACGGCCTGCGGGCTATCCATCGTGCTCTTGGTGTGGTCCTTGTCAAAGAGATCGCCGCCGTACGACCAGATGGCAACGGCCGGCGTCTTGATGCCGTCGGCAACGCCCGTCCCGAAGACGTTTTTCGCGGGATCCTCGCCGCGCGTGGTCATCGCCTGGGCCATGGTCGTCAGATCGCCCCAGGTAAAGCCGGGCGCCTTCCAACTGGCGTGGGGCGGCTGGAGCCCCGCGCGCGTGAGCAGATCGCGGTTGTGGAACATGAGTGTGGGGTTCGTCGACTGCGGTAGGCCCCACTGTGTGCCTTTCACGCGGAAGTGCTCGAGGGCGTACGGGTAGTAGTCCGCCGCGTCGAGCTTGTCGCGCTTCATGAGGGGGTCGAGCGGCGCGAGGGCGCCCACCCGGAGCAGGATGCCGAACGGATCCTGGCTGTAGCCGATGCTGACGAGGTCCGGTGGGGTGCCGGCCGCCAGCAGCACCTGCAGCTTCTCGTTGAACGGCGACTCGCCGACGTCGATCGGGTCGACCGTGATGCCGGTGCGCGTCTGCCACTGCGCCAGCGCCGGCTGGATCACCGCGGCGTCCTGATGCTCGGTGTAAAAGCCGCCCTTCACCATGACGCCGAGCTTGATACCCCGCTTCAGCTCCTTGGCCGCGGGGGATGCCTCCTGTGCCCGTTTTCCCAGCGGGCCACAGGCGCTCGCGACGGCGGCCGCCGGCATCGCGACGGATGCCGCGAGCGTGCGCCGCAGAAAGCCACGCCTACTCCGCTCGCTCCCCGTCGCGCCGCCGATGTTGTCCAGCGCAGTCGAGTCCGTGATTGCCATGCCAGCTCCCTTTCTCTTGGCTCTCACCGAGTCGTACGAAGATCACTTCTGTGGACTGACTCTCCACCTGGTTGCTCACACCGGAGCCGCCGTTCGTGTACACGAGGCATGGCGTGTCTACCGGCTTCGGGCCGTACGGCCGCTCTATGGCGACGAGCCAGCTCGGCCGCGCCGGGTCAACGTCCGAGACCGGAACGACGTCGAACGTCTCGCCGAGGTCATCGGACGTGAGCAGGACGACCCTGTCGCCTGACTCACCCCAGCCATCCTTTGCGCCGCCGTGGTCTTCGCCCTCGCGCTGAATCACGGCGGCGACGTAGAGCCTGCCGCGTGCGTCGAACGTCATGGTGTTGACCGAGGCGTGCTCGTAGCCCGGGAAGGCTCGTCCCACCTCGTCCGAGATGCCGCGCGACCGCCACGCCGCGCCGTCATGGTGCCAGAGCGTGAGGCTCTGGGGCCGACGCTCGCGGTGGTAGGCGGCGAGCCAGGGATGGCCGAACGCGTCGAGCGCCAGATTGCTCGGCGTGAGCTGCAGGTTCGGGCCCGCCTCGATGAATGCCGCACGGTGCGGGGTGAGTGGCAACTGGACGGGCGCGCCATCGGCCGATGTCCAGGACCGGCCGCCATTCTCCGAGCGCAAGTAGCCGACCGCGCGCCCCATGAAGGGGCTGCCGGTATTGATAGCGAAGGCGAGGTGGAGCGCTCCGTCCGCGGCGACGGCCAGGGACGGCCAGAAGTGGGTGTATCCCTCAAAGCAGGGATCGACGACCTCGGTCGGCTCGCTCCACCTTTCGCCCTTGGGGCGGCGGCGATAGAGCAGCCGCCACTTGCTGCGTCCGCTCCGATGGAGCAGGTGGAGGGTGTCGTCGACGCCGCACACCAGGCTTGGGTGGGTGCAGTCGTCCCCGAACCACTCGGTAGACTCCCACGCGCTCGCGTCATACGGCCGCAGCGTGCGGCGGAACTGAAATGGTCCGTGGTGCGGGCCAAACGCCGCGTAGAGGAAGCCCGCCGAATCCATGGTCAGCGCGGCGCCGGCGTGGTTGTCCTGGCCCTGGCCCAACGTGACCGCCGCACTCCACGTCGCGCTCGCCACGTCAAACGTGGCGACCTTAATCGCCGAGGGGCCATCCAGCCAGGTGACAAAGATGCGCCCGCGCGCCTGGACGATCTTGTTGCTGACCTGCGGATAGGCCGTTGCCCGGTTTGAGCCGCTGGTAGAGAGGACGTGTGTGGAGGCGCTGCGCGCCGCTGCGCGATGACTCACCCCTGTGGCCACTGCACGTGCCATGAGCTTGTATGCTAGCATGAATGCTGACCCCGTGCAAAGGGCCGGTGTACCCAGGGTACAAGCAAATGTTCCGGGGACCCACCACGGTCTGTCGGGGCGTATCGACATACGCCCGCCCGCCGCCCTTGGGCGTATGGCCCCATACGCCCCTACACGTCCTTGCCGCATCCGGAAGTTTTGCGCGCGCCCGTGTACCCAGACCCAGGGCACCTGTTTCGTACGTACTCGCATGGTATTTATCGCCTCTAACACCGCTAACGCCGCATGTGAGCGCGACGCCGGGCAGACTCTCAGGCGACTCGACCGACGTCTGCCGCAGCCCCTCTACGTCCAGCTAAGGGAAGCGCTGGTACGGCGTCTCTCACGCGGCGAGTTTGTGCCGGGTGGTGCCTTCCCCACGCAGCGGGAGTTGGTGGAGCAGTACGGGGTGAGCTCGATTACGGCTCGCCGGGTGCTGGACGACCTGACGCGCGACGGGCTCATCGAGCGCCGCAACGGGGTGGGGACGTTCGTCCGTGCCCTGGCGCCTCCCAAGCGCCTGACGCTCCTGATCCTGGCGTACCAAGAGCCGCCGCGGCGCCAGATCGCGAGCGCGTTCGGCGAGCTCGTGGGGGGAATCGCCGAGGTGGCCTGGGAGGTGGGCGCGGCGATGTCGTTGGCGTACGTGCGGCAGCCGGACGCGTTTGCCCGATGGCTGGACGAAGCACGGGAGAGCCGGTCCGTCGACGGAGTCCTTGTCCGGGCTGCGGGTGACGTTTCGGCCGGAGAGCTGGATCTGCTGGAGCACGCGCGGATCCCCTATGTGCTCGTGCGCCGGCGCGTTCCCGGCCGCCAGGCGGCCTGCGCGCTCGTGGACGACCGCGGTGCCGTGCGGCTCGCGACGATGCATCTGCTCGAACTCGGCCACCGGCGCATCGGATTTGCGGCCTCGACGCAGTCGACCGTACAGTTCCACGAGCGTCTGGAGGGCTACGCTGAGGCACTCGCGGCCGCAGGCATCGCGCACGAGGCAGAGTTGATCGTGCGCGCGCCGGACTTTAGCCCCGAAAGCGGCGAGGCGGCCGCGCTCACGCTGCTCAAGCGCGGCGCGAGGGCGCTGGTGATGGGCAGCGACTCGATGGCCATCGGCGCGTACGAGGCGGCGGCGAAGTGCGGACTGGCAATTCCGCGGGACGTGAGCATCACGGGCGTCGCCGACATCCCCGAGGCGCAAGTCCTGAGGCCGGCGCTCACCACGGCGCGGACGTCCTATGTGGAGCTGGGCGCTCGCGCGGCGCGGCTGCTGATCCGCGCGATCGACGCGGAATGGCGCGGCGAGCGGCCGCTGCCGGAAGCGGACGTGCTTGAGCCGACGCTGGTGATTCGCGAGTCCACCGACCGGCCGCCCCGCGTGCGCGCCTGACGTTCCGCGCGGGCACGTGACGCTCAACCTGCTCTTCGTCCTCGCAGACGAGATGCGCGGTTCGGCACTGGGCTGTGCCGGGAATCCCGACATAGCGACGCCTCAGCTAACGCGGTCACGGTCGCGACTGGCTCGGTGCCGCCAGCGGTAGAGGCGATATTTCCAATCAATCTCCTGACGGTCTATAGCTCGGCCTTGGCGAGCCGGTTCTCGGCCTCGGGGAGCCCCAGGTCGGCAAACACGTTGCCGCTGGCTACTGGGTGCTAGCCGTACTTCCGGCCTCTCCGCCGCTCGTCCTAGGCTTGTCGAAGTGCCTGCCCTCGAAACGTAAACGCCCGCTCTCCCCTCTGTGGGGAGAGCGGGCGTGGGGGCGAAGTGGCGAAGTGGCGCGGAGTCGCGCTAGCGCCAGGCGGCCAGGATAGCTCCCGACGCGGCCAGCGCCACGAGCTGATGGCCGGTGTTAATCAGCCACAGCGTGAGCCGCCGGCCGGTGAAGAGCACGTCGGCCAGCATGACGGTTGCGCCGAAGCCCACCGCCGACAAGATGCCGGCGACCGCGCCGTTCAGCGCGCTCCCCTTCCGGTCCGGGTCCAGGTTGACGATGATCAGCGCGAGGATGATCGCCGAAACCAGCGCGGCGATCGCGCCGCCGATGTAGCCGGCGGTGGAGTTGCCCTGCAGCTCCTCCCGCGTCTTGCCGACTGCTGTCATCCACTGTTTCCCCAACACGGTGTACCAGACGCCGCCGATGGCAAATGCGACCACTGCCGCCACCACGACTGCCAGCCAGTTCACGTCGAAACTCATTTCCATGATTGTGCCTCCCGAACCTCCATATTTTGATCCCATGAACGGGCGGCACGACGAGAAGTTCTGCTCGCGGGATTCCTGCCGCCGGCGAAGACGGCCAGACGGGCAAAGCATGCCTTCTCTGCATCTGAGGGCAGCGCGTAGCTTCAGTCCACCGCCGCCTGCAGCTTCTGGTGGCGGGGGAGCGCCGTCCGGCTCCCGCCGGTGAGCAACTGGAAGCGCTCCTCGGGCCTCTCTAGCATGTGCTCGAGGATGTGCTCGACCGTCACTATTCGTACGCGCGCCGCTGCCAGTTGGATCGCCAGGGGAACGTCGTCCAGCCGGCGATTAATAGCAGCCCGTGGCTCCTACGCCGAAAAGGGAGGAAGGGTGACACGCTGCTATCATAGGTTGGGGGCCCCGACGCGATGCTGGCCACGAAGACGCGCTACACCTTTGCCGACCTGTTGGAGCAGGCGCCAGACGATTACAACATTTACGACGTCTTGGGAGGGGAGCTGGTGGTCTGGACAACGCCGGTCGAGCCACACGCCGCGGTGGTGGCGGAGTTCCTCATGTTCTTGGGCGAGGCGCAGCGCGCCGGCCATGGCCGCGTGCGGACGGCGCCGCGTGCCGTGGCATTTGACTATGGCGAGCGCGGGCTGGACGCGGTGGATGTGACCCATCCAGACGTCTTTTTCGTGCGCGAGGAGCGGCGGTCGATCATGGGGTACCGCTGCGTCGAGGCAGCCCCGGATCTCGTGATCGAAGTGCTCTCGCCAAGCACCCGCGCCGACGATCTACCACGTGGGCGGAAGTTCGCCATCTACGAGCGGTACGGCGTGCGCTACTATTGGATTGCCGATCTAGACGCCCGCACGATTACCCAGTACGAGTGGCGCGACGGCCGCTATGGCGACGGGGTTGTCCTACGGTCGGGCGACACGCTCGCCTCGCCGCTCTTCCCCGGCCTGACGCGGCCGGTGGCGGACATCTTCGCCGGCATCTTGTAAGCACGCTGCGACGCTGAGGCCGGTACAGGGCTTGCGCAGCGGGTGAGGGGTGGCGCGCCAACCCCACGCGGGGCCGGTGACCAACCCCAGGGCACCCCTCAGCGCCAGCCGGCGCCAGCGGGGACTTGACGGCCGCTGAGCAACTGGTGCACTCCCTC
>JACQGX010000136.1 GCA_016199265.1 Chloroflexota bacterium
ACTGCCCACTGCCTACTGACCGAATAGACTTTGTGGGTTATGGCCACTGCGACGGCGGCGAGGCTGGCGAAGAGTTACGGGGCGGAACGCGTCTTTGCCGACGTGTCGTTCGAGATCCAAGCGCAAGACCGGATCGCGCTCGTCGGCGTCAACGGCTCGGGAAAGTCGACGTTGCTGCGCATCCTGGCCGGTCTTGACCGGCCGGATCACGGCGCGCTCTCGATCGCCGGCGGCGCGCGGGTGGGTTACCTGCCCCAGGAGGTGACGTTTCCGGCGGGCAAGACGCTGCGGGAGCACGTCCTGGGAGCGTTCGAGCACCTGCTGGCGATCGAGGCGAAGCTGTGCGAGCTGGAAGACGAGCTGGCGCGGGGCGACGCGAACGAGGCGCGGCTGCAGGCGCTGCTCGAACAGCACGCGCGCCTGGAGCACCAGTACGAGTATGACGGCGGCTACAGCTACGAGAACCGGATGCGCGAGGTACTCGCCGGGCTGGGCATCGAGGAGCACCGGCTCGATCAGCCGCTCGAGACGTTCAGCGGCGGGCAGCGTACGCGGGTTGCGCTTGCCGAGCGCCTGCTCGTCGCCCAAGATCTCTTACTGCTCGACGAGCCGACGAACCATCTCGATCTCGCCGCGCTCGAGTGGCTCGAAGATTACCTCGCGAAGGCATCGCAGGCAATCGTCGCCGTCTCGCACGACCGCTACTTTCTCGACAAGGTGGCGACGCGTGTGTGGGAGCTGAGCTTCGGGAAGCTCGAGACGTACACGGGCAACTACTCGCAGTACGCGGCGCAACGGACGGAACGGCAGCTCCGCCTGCAGCGTGAGTATGAGGCGCAGCAGGAGCATATCGCCCGCACCGAGGCCTTCATTCGCCGCTACCGGGCCGGGCAGCGCTACCGCCAGGCGCGTGGGCGGCAGAAGCAGCTCGACCGGCTGGAGCGCATCGGCCGGCCTCGTGAGGTGGGCCGGATGCGCCTGACGATTGGCTCGACGCTCCGCTCGGGTGACACCGTGCTCGCGCTCGAGGATCTCGTGGTTGGCGCCGCGACGGCGCCCGGCAAAGGGCTGCGCGCTGCGCCCGGCGCCCCGGTGGTGCTCGAGGCGACGCGGGGGCGCGTCGTTCCCGCCGAAATGCTGCTCTTTCGGTGTCCGGAAGTCGAGCTCCGGCGCGGCGAGCGCGCGGCGATCGTCGGCCCGAACGGCACCGGCAAGACGACGCTGCTGCGGGTGCTCGTGGGCGAGCAGGAGCCGGCGGCGGGGCGCGTCTACGTCGGCCACGGCGTCCAGGTGGCGTACTACGCGCAGGCGCACGAGCAGCTCGACCCGTCGCGTACCGTGCTGCAGGAGATCCTCGCGGCCAAGCCGATGGGCGAGGAGGCCGCGCGCACGTACCTGGGGCGCTTCCTGTTCAGCGGTGACGATGCGTTCAAGCTGGTGAGCAGCTTGAGCGGGGGCGAGCGCAGCCGCCTGGCACTGGTAAAGCTGGCGCTTTCCAACGCGAACGTTCTCGTGCTCGACGAGCCGACGAACCACCTCGACATCGACGCGCGCGACGCGCTCGAGGAGACGCTGAGCGCGTTCGAGGGCACAATTCTTTTCGTCTCGCACGACCGGTACTTGATCGACTCGCTGGCAACGCACGTCTGGGAGGTTGCCGCCGGCGCGCTGACGGTACACGAGGGCACCTGGAGCGAGTTCGTTGAAGAGCGCCGGCGGCTGGCGAGCGCGCAGGAGGCGACCGTCGAGGCAGTGCGCGCGGCAGCGTCGCGCGGGGCGGACGCTGCCGCGCACGAGGCGAGGGCGCACAGCCGGCGGCTGGCCGCGCAGCGTCAGCGGCTCGAGCGCTTGGAGGCGGAGATCGGCGAGGTCGAGGGGAAGGTCCAGGTGCTGGCCGCGGAAATAGAAGTTGCGAGCGCCGCCGCAAATGCTACGCTTATTGCGGACCTGGGACGGCAGCACGAGATGACCGCCACGCAACTGGCCCAATTGGAGGACGAGTGGCTGGCGCTGCGCGAAGCGATCGAGTGTGCCGAGACGGCCGCCCGACCGCCGCTTGACACTGCCCCGACGGGCGGCTACCGTTCCGCGTAAAATCTAACTGGATTCCGACAGCTCTCACAGGGGGTTTCACAGTATGCCGGTTCCTGTTGTCGTGGGCATTGCCGCCGTCTGTGCCGCTGCGTCGGCCGTGAACGGGTTGATCGGTACGGCGTTCCTGCTCATCATCTACATGTGGCTTACGGCCGGCGTCGTGCCGATGGTGCCGCGCATCCTCAAGGAGGAGGCGCAGTACGCCTGGATGCCACAACTGCTGCTGCCGCTGATGCTGTTCCTGGTCGTCTGGCAGTGGAAGCTGCGCGGCCGCCTCGGCCCGCGGATAACGTTGCGCAACTTCTTGCGCGGTGAGCGAGCGGCGCTGCCGTCTCAAGAGCTCGTCTATGCCGGGGTCAAGCAGCGGATCGCGGCCGATGTCATTGACCTTTTGGCGCTGGGCGTCATCTTTGTTGCCCTGATCATCGTGAAGCCTGCGCTCGGCGCCTTCTCGTTCCTGCGTGACGCGACCGACATCATCACGGCGATCGTGGCCGTATTGGTGCCGTGGCTGTACTTTGCCGGGCTGCACAGCTCCGATGGGCAGGCGACGTTCGGCAAGAAGTACGTCGGGATCGTCGTTGGTGACGAAAACGGCAACCGCATTTCGTTCAGCAAGGCGACGATTCGCCTGCTCGTGAAGGTCGCGACGCTGGGCCTGGGCACGCTATTGATCTTCTTTAACGGCAAGCACTTGGCGCTGCAGGACAAAATCGCCAAGACGACCGTCACAAACGAGATCTGACGTCCGCCCGCAATAGACAGAACCGGCCGAGCGACGATCGGCTCCGGGTTCCCGGAGCCGGTCGGTCGTGTCTGGGCGGCGTACGGGCGAAGCAGTCGCCACGAAAGCGGCGAATAATCTGGGCTACCCCAGAGTGGCAATCTCTCGGTCGCTGGCCGCTACGGTTTCACCAGCAGCAGTGGATCGATAGGCTGGTTGTCGAGGCGCAATTCGAAGTGGAGGTGCGGCCCGGTGGTGTAGCCGGTCAGGCCGACGTAGCCGATCGCCTGGCCGGCCTCGACGGGGTCGCCGGCGTTGACGGCGATGCCGCGCGCGCGATCGTCGAGGTGCGCGTACAGTGTGGTGAGGTGCTCGTCGTGGCGGATCAGCACGACCGCGCCGTAGGACGCCAGGCGGTTGTCGGTCGCCGCCAGCCCGGCGAATTCGACGATTCCATCGGCCGCCGCCACGACCGGTGCGTAGAGGGCCGTTCCGATGTCGAGGGCGTGGTGGGCCGGCTGGTACGGCGTCGAGTCGCCGTACGGCGTGGTCACCGGTCCACGTGTGGGGGCAGTCCACCGGCTGAGGTCGCCGCCAATCCCGGTCGCCTCGATCCGCTCCCTGCTTATCACCAGCGGGCTGCCCAGCGGCGGCAGCTTCCGTGCCGGTCGACCGGATGGCACGATGTAGGTAGGCGTGCTGCTCGGCCAGACCGGCGGCGCCGGTATGGGCATGCTGCCGTTTCCGGCGATAAGGGCGACTCCGACCGGTATGCCCGCGCGTCGCAGCGCCTCGAATTGCGCCAGGACGGCCGCGGCCTGCGCCTCCCCTTCAAGCTGAAGTGAGGCCAAACGAGCGCTGGCCCACAATGCGCCGGAGCGGGCGATGCCCACCTGGCCGGCAGCGGCCGCGGCGCGCTGTTCCCACGACGTGATCTCGGTGTTGGCGCGCCCGAGGTTGTCCACGACGCGTGCTTGTGCGTCGTGGGCCGCCGTGAGCTCGGCCTCGAGCGATTCGAGCGCGTCTTCTACTCCCGCCAGTGCGTCGCGCGCCGCGTCGTAGCGGCGCATGCCGATGCCGAGTGGAGCGGGAGCGTCGCCGTAGAGCCAGACGTCGTGCGCCGCCACTTGCCGTTCCAGGCGTGCGCGCTCGGCTTCGAGCGATGGGCGCTGCTGCTCGGTACGAGCGATCTGTTCCGCGAGCTCCGGGCCGCGCGCTTCGAGCTCACGATGCTCGACGATGAGCGCACGCAACTGGGTCTCGGCGTCGCCGAGCTGCTGCAGCGCCGCCTGCTCGGCGGTGGCCGAGCGCGGGAGCGACGCTTCCAGCACTTGGCTTTCGACCAGCAGCTCTTCGAGCGCCGCGGTCGCTCGAAGATACTCGCCGACCGAGACGGTCTGCGCGCCGGCCACGGCCGGCCGGCCCAGCAGAAGGGCCAGCGCGAGCAGTGCGGCGATCGAGGAGAGCGCCTTTGGCAATGACAGCCGTCTGAGCGAAGGCGCGCGCATCAAAGGGACCAGGTGCGTCGGTACGGCCCGCATAGTATCGCAAAGGGATGCCGGTTGGGCAAGTCGGCGTGCTGAGAAGGGGTCTGCCGGATTGCTCCTCGTGTGTGCCGTGGGGGACAATGGTGGGCCGGCACTACGAGGGCGCCGAAGAACTAATGGAGCTGAGCCGCATCTCTTTTCGTATCGTCGCCGCGCTCGCGGTCATCGTCTCGTTCCTGGTGCTCTTCCTGCGCGGACGGCCAATCGGCGGCTTCGGCGGCCTCGAGCCGCTGCTGTTCGCCTCTGAGCTGACCCAGCCCCGCGGGCTGGCGTTTGGCCCGGATGGCGCGCTGTTGGTCGCGGAGGCGGGATTTTCCGGGATCGGCGAGCCCGCCGTTCCCGGCCAGATCTCTCGTTTGAGCGTCACTGGAGAAAAAACGGTCCTGGTTGACGATCTGGCGCCGGCATCCGCCGAGCAGAGTCTCTTTGCTCGGGGAGGACCGGCGGCGCTCGCTCGGGCGCCTGGTGCGGATTCGGTGCCGGCGTACGTCTTCCTCGGGCCATCGGTCGAGGCGCCGCTGGGCGCGCTCGCCCAGCTCGCGCAGGTCAATGGCCAGTGGCGCCTCGATCCCCTGGCAACACTCACGCATGCGCTCGGCGTTGGGCCGGCGACGATGGCAAGTGTCTGGAGCGGCTCGCTCGCGCCCGACGGCGCGCTGCTCGCGACGCTGCCGCTGGTCAACCAGCTCGTGCGACTTCAGCCGTCGCGTGGGAACGGCCTGCCGGTGGCTACCGGTACGGTGGTGACGGGCTTTGTCGGCGCCGGCCAGCAAAACCCGCTGCCGACGGGGGTCACGGTGCGCGCCGATGGCTCGATCTACGTCGCGCTCTTCGGCACCGAGCCGTTTCGCCCCGGCGGTGGCAAGATCATCCGGGTGGAAGGCGACGGTCGGTGGCAGCCGGTGTACGAGGCCTTTACTTTTCCGGTGGCACTCGCCGCCTCGCCGGACGGGCAGCTCTTTGTCCTCGAGTTCGCCAGCGCCTACGACAGCCGGCGAGACCAATTTGCGCCCAATAGCGGCCGTCTGGTGGCCATCGGCCCGGGCACGGCTCGCCGCCGGACCATCGTGCGCGAGATCAACTACCCCACCGCACTGGCGTTCTCGCCGGAGGGAGACGTGTACTTCACCGAGAGCGGCGCGGACAGCAGCCCCGGCGACGGGCGTGTGCTGCGCGTGCCCGCCCAGATGCTGCGTCGATTTCGGTGATCAGGTGGTGATCAGGTGGTGATCCCGACCCTGGACAACGTGACCACGACTTGATCACTACCAGCCCAGTACGTTACAACCAAGAACCACATGACAAGCCTAGACACGATGACAAGCCTAGACACGATGCGGCGTCATCTTCGAGGAGTGATCGCGTTCCCGGTTACGCCGTTTCAGCAGAACCTCGATCTGGATGTCGCGGCGCTGCGGCACAACGTCGAGTGGCTGATCAACCGCGGCATACAGACGCTCGTGGCGGCCGGAGGCACGGGCGAGCTGTATTCGCTCACCGTGGAAGAAACCGAGGCCGTACATCGCACGACGATCGAAGCCGCCGCGGGGCGCGCCGCCGTGATCTGCGGCGTTGGCGGCAAGCTGCGCGAAGCTGCTGCCCTGGCGCAGACGGCCGAACGCGCCGGAGCCGCCGGCATCCTGATCCTGCCGGCGGCGTATGGCCCGGCGGCGGAGGCGGGCATGCTCGCCTACTACAGCGGCCTCGCGCGCTCGGTCAGCATCGGCGTGCTGCCCTACGCGCGCGACTGGGCCGTCTTCTCGCCGGACCTGGTCGCGCAGTTGGCGGAGGTGCCCAACGTCGTGGCGTACAAAGACGGCTCGGCCGATTTGCGCCTTTGGGCGCGTATCCGCGCGCGCGTCGGCGACCGCCTGGTGTGGGTAGGCGGCGTCGGCGACGACATGGTCCACACCTACTTCGCGGCCGGCGCCGAGGGGTTTACGTCGAGTGTGGCCAACTTCATGCCACACGTATCGTTGGAGCTCTTCGAGGCGGCCCGTGGTGGCGACTTTGCTCGCGCACGGCGCATCTTCGAGGAAAAGGTGCAGGACTTCTACAGCCTACGGGCGAAAAAGCGCGGCTACGAGGTCTCCAGCGTCAAAACCGCGATGGAGCTCTGCGGCCTGCCAGCCGGTCCCGTCCGGCCGCCCCTGGTCGAGCTCGAGCCTGACGAGCGGGCGATGGTCGCCCGCCTGGTCGAGCGGCTGGGACTGCTTGGCAGGTCGTAGTTCCGAGAGTTCCGGGTTCCTCGTTCCTCACTCCTACCTATTGACGCTCGGCGTCTTCGGCGTCAAGGAACGAGGAACCCGGAACTCGTCACGCTGCGCGCCGCCAGGAAGGCCGAGGCCGCTCGCGCTGGCGCTGGCACGCGACGCAGAGCGTCGTGTCTGGCAGGGCGGCAAGCCGCTCTTCGGGGATCTCGGCGCCACACTGCTCACACGTACCGTAGCTGCCCTGTTCCAGCCGCCGAGCAATCCGGTCGAGCTCGGCCAGTCTGCGCTCGAGGCGGCGGCGCAGTAGCTCGTCGGTCTCGTGCTGGCTCGCGAGCTGTGCCGCGGCGACCAAGCTCTCGAAGTCGCCCCCGTAGGGCGTGCGATCGCCGTCCTGCGGGCTGAGCTTGGCCATATCCTCGTGCAGGCGCTGCTTGAGTGCTTCGAGCTTGGCGGCGTCCACCGCTCGTGCATCGTACTTGGCACTGTTCGGATCGGTCCGTGTATGCTGTATTTGGGTAGCTGGTTTTTTCACTTTCATTCTACTTTTCCGGCGTTTCTCGGGTTGGCCGCCGGACCTCCTCTTAGGTCTTACGCGCTCACCCGCCATTTAGGTCTTACGCGCTCACCCGCCATACGCAAGTGGCGTGCCAGCGGGCCACTTGGCGCTGTGCCAGAGGGGGCTAACTCGCAGCCGGAGAATTCGCCGGCTGCGTGGGGCCCATTCTGCGTGCGGCCACCTGAACGGCAGGGGCTCGAACATTGGACTTGGTCGCGACTGCCGGCGTTCCCTCGCCGCCTGTTGGCGGGTCATCAACCGCAAGAAGCATGCCAGGACCGTCAAGTCCCAAACGGATACCCTGGTGATCCGGCACCGCACGCTTCGCCAACGGGCGCGGCGCACCCGCAATTGCGGCAGCCGCGGCACACGTGATAAGCCGTGGCCGTGCGGTTGAGGAGTGGGTCTACTCGCCCTCGCCCCGCGCGGCGAAGCCCTGAAGGATCATAAAAAGATACCCGATCACGAGCAAGGCGACCGGAATAATCGGCTGGCTGGTAAACCAGCCTGACTCTGGATTGGCGAGAGCGAAGTCGTGTACGAGACCGATGAAAAGAATGGCGCAGACAACGAGCGCCCCAGCCAGGAACCAACTGCGGAAGTTACGCAGCAAATCCGACCCCCATCATGCACATAGCCGCCAAGGTCGCCGACTACCTCCCGGCGTTGGCCCTGGAAGCATAGCCGTTCTGTGGTCCGGCGGCAAGATATGCCCAATAGGCCCAAGACGTGCCCAGGTAGGCTGCTTGCGCGCACTCCCGAAACCCGTAGAATATCACACAGCAGGATTCTTACTAGAACGGACGAGAATCGCCAACGGCGGCGTTTTCTCAACAGATGTGCAATCTATGGCAGAGAAGGTCTATCGAGACGTATTGCTCCGACCCAAGGCGCGCGCCGCGCTCGCCCGCGGCGTCGACCAAATGGCCAACGTGCTGCGCGTCACGCTCGGCCCGAACGCGCGGGCGGTGGTGATGGCGCCCATCATCACGACGCGCGCACCCGAATTGCTCACCGATTCGTCGACGATTGCGCGCCGGATCATCGAGTTGCCCGATCCGTACGAAAACATGGGCGCAATGCTCATCCGGCACATGGCGTGGCGCATGCGTGAGAAGGTGGGCAACGGCGCCGCAACGGCGACGGTGATCGCGCAGACGCTGTTGCACGAGGCCAACTACCAGGCCGCGGCCGGCGCCAACGTCATGATGCTCAAGCGCGGCGTCGAGCGGGGCCTAGAGACGGCATATGCCGAGCTCAGGAAGCTGGCCCAGCCGATGGAGTCGCCCGAGCAGATCGAGGCGCTGGCTATCGCCGCCGCCGGCGGGGACGAGGAGATTGGCCGCTACGTCGCCGAGATGCTCGAGATCATCGGTACCGATGGTGTCGTCGTCGTCGAGGACCACGCCGGCCGGAAAACCGACCGTGAGTACGTCGAGGGACTGCAGTGGGATAGCGGCTACGTCAGCGGTTACTTCTGCACCGACCTCGACCGGATGGACGCCGTGGTCGAGAATTCGGCGATCGTCGCCACCGACGTCAACGTCGAATCGGTCGAGCAGATCCTGCCAATTCTCGAACAAGTGATGGAGCACAAGGAGCGGCTGGGCATCGGCGGCTTCGTGCTCATCGCCAACGAGATTTCCGGTCCGGCGCTCGCGGTGATGGTGGCCAATACCGAAAAGAAGACGCTGCAGTGCCTGGGGATCAAGGCGCCCGGTGCCGGCGATCGGCGGGTACGCATCCTGGAGGACGTCGCCATCCTGGCCGGCGGTCGCATGATCGCCGAGGACGCCGGAGACAAGCTCGAAGACGCCACGATCAAGGATGTAGGGTACGCCAAGAGGGTGTGGGCCAATCGTGACTTCTTCAGCATCGTCGGCGGCGCGGGCGACCAGAACGCCATCCGCCGGCGCATTCAGGAAATCAAGCTCTTGATGCCCTCAGCCGACGGCGATTACGAGCGTGAGAAGATGCGTGAGCGGCTCGGTAAGCTCCAGGGCGGTATCGGCATTCTGAAAGTCGGCGCGGCGAGCGAGCGGGAACGCGAGACGAAGAAGCAGCGCGGAGAAGAGGCCGTGGCCGCCGCACGCGCGGCCGCGGAAGAAGGCGTGGTACCCGGTGGTGGTGCTGCCTATCTCGCGTGCCTGCCGGCCCTCCGTGAGCTGGCGGATACGCTGGAGGGCGAAACCGCTCTGGGCGTCAAGGTGCTGATAAAGACGCTCCAGGCGCCGACCGAGTGGATCGTTCGCAACAGCGGCCGTGATCCGCGCCCGATTTTGGCCAAGCTGCGGGAGTCGCCTCCCGGCTACGGCTACGACGCGGTCGAGGACCGGATCACCGACATGACCGAGGCGGGCATCCTCGATCCACTCAAAGTCGTGCGGACCGCGCTCGAGACGGGGGCGAGTGCCGGTATCATGGCGCTTACCACGGACGCGCTGGTGCTGACCGCCAAGAAAGATCCCGCGATAAGTCCATAGAGACGCGGCCGGCGGTAGCCGGAGGCAGCGAGAGCACGAACATGACGGCACAGGACCTCGACAAGATCATCCCGTTCCCCAACTCACGTAACCGAGCAGGCCGCGGGCGCGACCGTGGAGCACAGGGAGGTGGCGTGCGTGTGGGGGAATGGCGAATCGTAACGCCGATTCGCGGCTGGGGCGGAACGGTGCTGGCCTTGGTCGCCGCGGGCGCGGGTGAGCGCACGCTCTTTTACGCCGGCACGACGGCCGGGTGCTTTCGGTCCAACGACGAGGGGCGGCACTGGGTCCCGGCCAACAACGGTCTGACGAGCCCGTACATCCAGGCGCTCGTCGAGTCGCCTCGGTTTGAAAAGGACCGAACGCTCTTTGCCGGCACGCTGGGGAGCGGGGTGATGCGCAGCACCAACGGCGGCGAGACCTGGTCTCCGGTCGAGTTCTGGCAGGGGGCACCGGCGGTCACCGCGCTGGCGCTTTCGCCCGGCTTTCCGGAAGAAGGCACCATCCTGGCCGGAACGCAGTCGGACGGGGTGTACCGCTCGACCAATGGTGGCCGCTCGTGGTCGACCGCCAACTTCGGCATTTCCGATCTCGCCATTCTCGCGCTGGCAGTCTCGCCCGGCTTCGTCGAAGACGAGACCGCGTTCTGCCTCGCTGGAGACGGACTCTACCGCTCGACCAACGGCGCGCGCGCCTGGCGGGCGGTGACGCGCGGGCTCGACACGCCCGCGGTGCAGGCGGTGGCGCTTTCGCCCAGCTTCGTCGAGGACGGTACCGTTTTTGTCGGTACCGAAGACAAGGGCATCTACCGCTCGACCGATCGCGGCACCGCGTGGCAGCCGGCGAGTGAAGGGCTAACCAACCTCTCGGTGAACGCGCTGTGGGTATCGCCGCGCTACCCGTCGGATGGCACCGTTCATGCTGGCACGGCGGGCAGCGGGATCTTCCGCTCGACCGATCGAGGCCGCTCGTGGCAGCCGGTTGCGGCGGATACGCTCGACGAGCTGGCGGTGATGGTAATCGCCGGCGACCGCAGGTCAAGCACGATTGCCGCCGGCCTGCACCAGAGCGGCGTCTATATCTCACGGGACCAGGGGAACACCTGGGAGGCATCGAACGAGGGGCTGGCGGCGCGCTCGATGTCGACGCTCATCATCTCGCCGGTGTTCCACGAGGACCGCACGATGTTCGCCGCCGGCATCGAAGACGGCGTGCTACGCTCGCGCGATGGCGGCGAGACTTGGGAGAAGGTTGGCGAGGGACTGCCCGGCCCGCAGGTGCTCTCGCTGGCCATCTCGCCGCGGTACGGCGACGACAAGACGCTCCTGGCAGCGGTGCCCGACGGCCTGTTCCGCTCGAGCGATGCCGGCGCCATGTGGGAGCAGATCGGGCCTGAGGACTTCCAGGACCCGCGGGTGGTCACGTATTCGCGCGATGCCAGCGGCAGCCAGTTGTTTGTCGGCCTGGCGTCGGGGAAGAACGCGTACCTGTCCGAGAACGGCGGCGGGATCTGGCGCGAGCTCTCGGGTCCGTTCGCCGACGAAGAGATCGTCGGGATCGCACTCTCGCCCAATTACTCGCTCGACGACACGCTCCTGCTGGCGAGCTTCTCGGCGACCGGCGCGCTGCGGCGCGACCGCGAGCGCGCGCCCGGCGCACGGCAGCCATTCCGCGCCGATGCGCCGCAGAGCGCGATCACGATCTGGCGGAGCCTCGACGGTGGACGGCGGTGGTCCCCCGTGATTGAGCAGTTGACGAGCGCGCGTTGGGTGACGTTTGCCTTCCCGCATGACTACCGCGGCGATCAAGAGAGCAGTCGCAATGGGTTCTTCGCCGGCATCGGCACACTCATTCAGCGACCAATGTGGGGCGGCAAGCAACTCTGGATGGCCGAGCGCGTGGGACATCCGAACACGGCCATTCTCTCCCTCGCCGTCTCACAAGGCAGCGTGTGGGGGCGCTCGGCGTACGCCGCCACGTCGGACGGAGTGTATCGCTCCGACGACGAAGGCCTGACGTGGCACCCGATCAACGAGGGGCTGCACAGCCGCACGATCGTCAGCGTCGCGCTCAGCCCGACGTACCACGAAGGCGGAGACGCGTTTGCCCTGTCTCTCGGTGGTGTGCTCCATCGCCTGGCCCGCGACGGTGCGGAGTAGGCAGTTCAACGTGACGTGCGACTGACCGGTAGCCGCACCATCCAGGCGCCGCCCGAAGCGATCCAGGCGTTTCTCACGACGCCGGAGAAGCTGCGCCGCTGTCTGCCCGGCTGCGAGCGATTCGTAGCCGATGGGCCCGATCGCTTCAGCGCGACGCTGAGCCTTGGGGTGGCGTTCCTCAAAGGCACCTACACCGGCACCATCCAGATCGTCGATCAACAGTTTCCCGAACACCTGGCCCTCGCGGTGCAGGGGGGCGGGAGCCTCGGCTCGCTCATGGCGCAAGGCGTGCTGCGTTTTTCCTCTTCCGGCGCCGCTACGCTCGTCACCTACGACGGTACGGCCTGGGTCACCGGTCGCGTCGCCGTCCTCGGCGAACCACTGCTGCACGCGACCGCCCAGCGCCTTTTCGGCCGCTTTTTCGATTGCCTGGCCTCGCACGTCGAGCGTTGATCGTCGGCGCGGCGATTGCCGTCGCGCGCCGCGTTCGGTATAACCGGTCGCGACGAAAGCGGGAAGCGGAAAGCGTAGAGCGCCCAGGGCGTGATTATTCGAAGGGCGGCCGGAGCCCAGAGCGACGGCCGGCGGCCATGACGTTCGACGCTTCACGCGCAAACCACGTCGCCAGGAGAAGGAGCAGAAAATGGTACAGACCGTGGCGGAATCGACGAATGGTGCAGTCGGCGAGGTGCGCCGGCCAAAGGTGGTCGTGATCTCGCCGTGGGGGAACTTCGGCGAGCACGGTGAGCTTGACATCCTCGAGCGCGCCGGCTGCGAAGTGGTCGTGTCGACGGCCCGCGGCGAGGACGAGGCGATCGAGGCGGCACGCGATGCCGATGGGATCATCTACACCGGCGCGATCAGCCGGCGGTTCATGGAGTCGCTCACCCAGTGCAGGGTCATCGCTCGCAGCTCGATCGGCATGGATGTGGTCGACGGCGCCGACGTCGCGACCGAAAAGGGGATCGTGATCAGCAACGTGCCCGACGTGTTCGTCGACGAGGTGGCGAACCACACGATGGCGCTGCTGCTGGCGTGCGTCCGCTGGATCGTGCCGGTGGCGCAGTACGTCAAGGGCGGCGGCTGGGGGCAGCGCGGCCGTGGCCGGCCGCAGGGACCGATTCACCGGATCACCGGCGAGACGCTAGGGTTGGTCGGTTTCGGGAACATCGCGCGGGCGGTGGCCAAGCGCGCAGCCGGGTTCGATCTGAAAATGGTGGCGTATGACCCGTACGTCTCGAAGGATGTCTTCGAGCTCTACGGCGTGCGCCAGGTGCCGCTGGCGCAGGTGCTGCAAGACTCTGACTTCGTCTCGCTGCACGTCCCGTTGATGCCGTCGACGCGCCACTTGATCGGCATGCCGCAGCTCAGGCTGATGAGGAAGGATGCCATCCTGATCAATACCTGCCGCGGGCCTGTCGTCGACGAGGCGGCGTTGATCGAGGCGCTGCAGAGCGGCGTGGTCCTCGGCGCCGGTCTCGACGTGACCGAGAAGGAGCCGATCGATCCCGACAGCCCGCTTCTGAGCATGCCGAACGTGGTGATCACACCGCACATGGCCTCAGCGAGCGACTGGGCCGGCGCCGAGCGCCGCCGCCGCCCGGCGCAGGAGGTCGCGGCCGTCCTGACCGGGCACCGGCCGCGCGCCGTTTGGAATCCGCAGGTGCTGGAGAAGCTGGCGCTGAAGTAGGGGCCGGGGGCTCTTTCTGGGGTAGGTTTCTGGTGCCGCGGCGGTGGAGGGGCGAGGCGTTCGCTGGCACTCTGCTGGCTGGACCTCCGCCTGCCAGCGAATGCCTCGCCCCTACGGACGCGGCCCGGCCGCCAACGCCGCCCAGCGACGAGACACCTACCCCAGTGAGGGCCAGGGGCCGGTGGCAGGCGGTCGAGTCAGCGCATCTCGCAGTGCGCGAACGGGGCAGCAGAACCTGTGATCAGGGTCGCTGGGCCTTGTACGCGGTTCCGTGGTGGTGGCGTGTAACTAGCGGGTATGGTTCAGAGCGAGTGGTCCGGCAGACTCATCTACCGGCGCAAACTCTACCCGCCAGAATTGCGTAGCTCGCTTGTCCAGTTGTACAAGTGGCGCATCAAGGCAGACTATGAAGCGACTTCCGTCAGTCAGCGCGAAGCACGACGTGCATGCCAAGAGGGCTATCGAGTTGTAGAGGCAGTGCTGATACGATTGGGACAGGGCAGCCTAGAAGACCAGGAGAACCGGGAGAATTAGGATGGCTGTGCAGCGTGCCGATGCATTGGATGAAGCACGTGCCCAGATACAGCCGCTTGCCGTGGAGCTCATGCGATTCGTTCGCCAAACTGATCCCGAGGCGGCGTTTTCACTCGATCCGCCAATTGACGGCGGCATCTGGCTGCTACGCGCGTACGTGATGCCACCCTTCGACAGCGATCCGGATTTCCACCGGGAACTTGCGGAGCGAGAGGTTGATCTTCTGATCGAGCACGGAGTCTCCATCGCCACCATTCCTCTCCCACGGCGGGCGGCAGCAGAGTAGCCCTTCTATCGGCCCGACGCTGTGCCGCCGCGCTACACGTTGGCGGACCTGCTGGCGATCCTGCTGGCAGGCGTGCAGGTCGGCACGCACTACTTCGTCATCGACAACCTTGCTGGCGTCCACCTCGGCGCTGGCCTCTAACAGAGCACGACGGAGATCGCTCACGCCGTTCCCACGCTGCATCTCGTGGTTCGTAGCGATGTCGAGGATCACAGCCACCTCAACGCCGTCCTCAGTCACGACTCGGGGCCTGCCGGTTTCCGCCTTGATTGCTTAGAGGAAGAGCAGGAGGCAGAGGTCAGAGACAACCAAACCCGGCTGCTGCCAACCGTGTTGGTCGCGGCCCGCAACCTAAAGGGGAAGGGACACTCTCCGCGTCGAGCAGCCGCCCCACATCGCCGCTGCGCAGCCTTGCCGGCCCATTGTGGACCTCCTCGACCCAACCCACCATCGCCTGGTTGGCGAAAGCATCCGCCCGCGCCTGCACCGCGGCGTCCCAGACGAACGCCTG
The DNA here is from genome assembly GCA_016199265.1 of Chloroflexota bacterium. GTDB lineage: Bacteria > Chloroflexota > UBA11872 > UBA12225 > UBA12225 > JACQGX01. The sequence continues at coordinate 14,798 of JACQGX010000136.1, forward strand.
CGCCCTCACCTCGTGGGCGGCGAAGTAGCCGCCGCGGTCGCGCAGCGGCCGCCCCTGCCGCAGCCCCGGAATGCGACTCACGGCGAGTTCCGTTTGGACAAACCAGGTCTCGACCTCATCGGGCGGGGCATCGCTCACGACCACCAGTCGCCCAGCCACCAGATGGCTGCCGCTGTCGGGCAGCGACGGCACGCTCGCCGTCGTGAAGCGCACCAGGTCGACATCGCTGCGCTGACGGCGCGCCCGATCACGCTCCACGGTGTCGCGTCAGGGGCGGCCTTCGCGACGATCTATAGCCGAACGCTTCGGGACCGGGCTCGTAGCGCAGCTCAAAGAGCCGCATCTTGATGCCGTTGCGCTCTGCGGCCGCGGCCGCCTCGGCCAGCGAGAGACGAGTGCGGCGCGCGGGCATACCTCCACAACGAAGGCAACAACGCGGCGGAGCACAGGCGGCTCCGCTGTCGTCGCTGAAGCCTCGCCAGCCTCGTCTGCTCCTCGGCTGAGCCTGGGGCTCGTCGACGCACCGGACCAGCTCTTGCCAGTCTCCGCCGGTGGCGCTTCTTCAGGCAGGCGAAGGCGGCGGCGTTACCCCGCCGCGCCCGGTGCATGAGCACAAGCGTCGCCATAGACGTTCTCTTTCTTTTCGTGTTGCAGTGCTCTCAGACGCTCCACTAAACCAAGGCCAATTTGGGACCCGCAGGCCTCCTCACTTATTTTCCGCCCCCTCCGAATCGGGGTTTGCTGGAGAGGCTCCAAACCACGCGAATGCACCTGTTTACCGGTACGCTGCGGCCGGCCGGCCAACCAAAAACCGGCCCATCGGGGTCGGACTCGCTGCCGTCCCATCCACATGGCCGGCTGCGGGCGACAAACTCAGCCCACACGAGCCTGCCGCGGCTGCAAGCCGCCCATGCCTTACCTGGATACAGGTGGCTTGCACACTCTATTGGTCCGTCGGCAATACCTGGTACCGGGGGAGCGGAAAACAAGTCCTCACTTTGCACTCTGCACTTTTCACCCTTCGGCTCCGCTCAGGGCAGGCTTTGCACTTGCTTTAGCGATAGCGGGCGGCCTGCTTCTCGTAGAGATCGGCGTAGGTGCCGCCGAGCGCCAGCAACTCGGCGTGTGTTCCCTCCTCGGCGATCCGCCCACCGTCCAGCACGACGATGTGGTCCGCCATCCGAACGGTCGAGAAGCGGTGCGAGATCAGCAGCGTCGACCGCCCGCGCGTCAGCTCCCGGAAGCGCAGGTAGAGCTCGTGCTCCGCCCGCGCGTCGAGCGCGGCGGTGGGTTCATCGAGGATGAGGAGTTGCGCGCCCTCACCCCTGGCCCCGCTCCCATCACGGGAGAGGGCAGCCCCGAGCGGCGGCCCGTCCGCTGGCCGCGCCGGCCGTGAGGCGCCGGCGGTGACGCCTGGCTCCCCTCTCCCCCCTGTGGAAGAGGGGCCGGGGGTGAGGGGGACTCGCATGAAGGCGCGCGAGAGCGCGACCTTCTGCCACTCGCCCCCCGAGAGATCCACGCCATCGCTGCCGCTGCCCTTGAAGCGCCGGCCGAGCATCGCCTCGTAGCGATCGGGCAGGCGCGCAACCACCTCGTGCGCCCCGCCTCGCCGGGCCGCCGCCCGCACCGCCGCCAGGTCCTCGATCAGCGGGACGTTGCCGACGCCGATGTTCTCGCGTGCCACCAGCGCATAGCGCATGAAGTCCTGGAAGACCACGGCAATCTGCCGGCGCCAGTCGTCCAGATCGTGCTCCCGCAGGTCAACCCCATCCACCAAGATCCGTCCGGCGGTGGGGTCATAGAGTCGCGTGAGGAGCTTGACCAGCGTCGTCTTCCCGGCGCCGTTCTCGCCCACCAGCGCCACGCTCTGCCCGGGGCGGATCGCGAAGCTCACGTCGTGGAGCACCGGGCGCTCCGTGCCGGCGTAGGTGAAGCCCACGCCGCGGAGCTCGATCCCAGCGCGCAGCGGCACGGCCACGCGCCGCGCCTCCGGCGCCCGCCGCTCGGGGAGCGCCGGAGCCAGGTCGAGGCACGCGAAGACGTTGCGGGCGAAGAGGTTGCCCTCATACACCGACGCGAGCTGCGACACCAGCCCCTCGGTCGCCCCCTGCACCGCCGCCAGCGCCGCGGTGTAGAGAACGATGTCGTCGACTGAGCTGCGGCCGGAGAGGGCGAGCACCACGATGTAGCCGTACCCGGCCGCGCCGGCGACGCCGCCAAGCGCTGCGAGCGCCGTATTCCAGCGCCAGTGGCGCACGCGCTGCGCCGCGTAGCGCGCCCGGTACGACTCAAACGCCCGCTGGTGCTCGCCCAGGAAGTAGCCGCCCAGGCCGAAGAGACGCACCTCCTTCGCCTCAGCCCGTTCGGTGAGCACGCGCCGGACGTACCCCATCCACCGCACCTCCGGGATGGACGAGTCGTTGAGCGCCCACACTTCGCGCCCCTGGCGGAACTGGACGACGAACTGGGGCAGCGAGCACGCCACCAACAGCGCCGGGAGCAGCGGCTGGAGCGCAAACAGCACCCCGCCGGCGGCGAGCAGGCCCAGCACCGTCCGGAAGATCGCCAGGAGGGTGTTGACCAGGTTGATCGGCCGGAAGCCGGCGTCGTTCCGCGCCCGCTCGAGCAGGTCGTAGTAGCGCGGGCTCTCGAAGAAGGCGATGTCACGCCGGCTGGTCGCCTTGCGGAGGAGCAGCGCCTGGACGTCGCGCGTGACGTAGTCGGCAAGTTGCTGCCACACCAAGTGCGCCGGCGCCCTGAGTGAGGCATCTCCCAGCGAGTAGAGCGCGCGTGCCGCCGCCAGCGCCAAGATGTAGGGCACGGCGGCGGCCGGCTCGCCTGCACCCGAGACCGCCGCTGCGATGGCGTCCAGGACCAACTTCGCGAGCCAGGCGTGCAACATCGGGCTGACACCCTGCGCGGCGTTCAGCAGGAGGGCACCCAGCGCGTACCAGGGATGCGCCCGCCAGACCAGCCCCACGATGCGCGGTGTTCCGGCGACCACCTGACTGGCGTCCACGACGTGCCGCCACATGCCCCATACCGTTGTCAGAGTCCTCACGCCTCCAGTAAACAACACTGATGCACGATGTGAACTTTGCGTATCTCTATTCTGGTGGGACACAATCTGGACTTCAAAAGATAGCTTTAGGCTTCTAGCGGAGGGTCTCGCGGCGATGGCGGAACCTGCACGGCGCACGCGGGCGGTCACTCCGAGCCGAACCTCTGGTGCTTCTCCCCGGCCGGGGCGGCCGCTGCGGCCCGTCGATCTCGCCCGCGCCGTCGGGCTCTCGCCGGAGATGGCGCGCCGGTACGAGCAGTGGGGCTACCTGCCACCGGCGGAGCGCAGCCCCACCGGGCGGCGGCTCTACGGCCCGCAGCACCTGCACGCGATGGTCGCCGCGCGCGTCATGCGCACCGGGTACGGCTGGAAATCAGCGCTGAACATCATGCGCCACCTGCACGGTGGCGACCTCGGCGGCGCCCTCGCGCTGGTGGACGAACGGCACGCGGCGCTCCACCGGCAGCGGCTGGAGGTCGACGAGACGTTGCGGGCGCTGCAGACGCTGGCGGAGGCGGGTCCCCCGCCTGGTGGGTCGCACGTGGCTGCCGAGAACGCTGCCGCGCAACCGCGCCTTCCCGGTACGCATGCCCTGCTCCGGATCGCGGAGGCGGCGCAACGCGTGGGCGTGCGCGTGTCCGCCGTGCGCTTCTGGGAGGAGCAGGGGTTGCTGCGCCCGCAGCGCAACACATCCAGCGGCTACCGTCTGTACGATGCCGAGCAACTGCTCCGGCTCCACATCGTGGCGGTGCTCCGCCGGGCCAACTACCGGTTTGACGCCATCCGGGCGGTGCTCGACGAGTTGGCCGGCGGGCAGCCAAGCACCGCGCTCACGGCCATTCAGCGGCGGCGCGAGGAGCTGACGCGGGCCAGCGACGACTGCAGCCGCGCGACGGCCGCCTTCTGGGACTACGCCGCGGCCGTGCTCGGGAAGGCCGCCGCGCCACGCGCAGCGAGTGCACCCACTGCCGGCCGGCAGGAGTGCGGCGGCCAAACGTCTCGATGAAGGCACCGTGTGGATCGCTTGCAGCGTACAGCACGCCGTACTCGCCGCCGCGCGCGTCGAACCGGCCTGTGCCGGAGCGGCCGAAGTACAGCACGTCGTAGTGAAGACGGTTGATGCGGTACCAAGGCTGCTCGGTGCTCACCAGCGGCAGCGGCCGCCGGTACAAGACTTCCGGTGGCGGCGGGTGGGGGCCAGGCGGCGCCGCGTCAGGCGGCACTGTGCTCTCCGGAGGCGCGTGCCGCTCGCTGGACGGCGTCGACGTTGCCCCGCCGCAATGCCGCGAGGGGCGTCTCGCCCCCCAAGCGCACGTCGCCGCTGAGGAACCACGACGCCTGCGTCCAGGGCGAGACGGCGAGCGCCGCCAGCACCGCCTCGAAGCCGTCGAGAACGCCATCCGGCCCGAACTGCCAGGCTGGATAGGCGGAGCCGCGCCGGCCGAGGTTGAGGGCCAGCAGCCGCCCCGCCCGGCGGCGCTTGTCTACCGCCTGCTGCGTGACACCGAGCAGCTTGGCTACCTGCCCAGCGGTGAGTGTCCCGCCCTCCGTTTGGAGCAGGCGCTCGCGGGCCTGCAGACCGCGGAGCCGCGCGGCCGCCAGCGGGTCGTCGGCAAGTAGGGCGACGAGCGCGTCCGGCGATTGGAGCGCCGACACGAGCGTTGAGTAGGATGAGTCTCCGCTCACCCTGAGCGTGTCGAAGGGCGAACAGCCAG
>JACQGX010000143.1 GCA_016199265.1 Chloroflexota bacterium
CGATTGGCCTGCCGGGCCATCGGTCGCCCAGTTGCTGCCCCTGTTCCGCCGCATCAACGAGCACAAACCCCTCATCATCAACGGCGCGGTGACGCAGGCAGAACTGGATAGACTGTTGGCTTCGTTCTCTCCTCGGGGCTTGTGCCTCCAGGTAGCTATCCGCGACGACAAGGAGACAGGTTATGGGGACAGCGGCGAAGAGTAACGCGCTACGCCGGCCAGTGCTCCCTGTTCGATGTCGGGCTGCCGCGCGCTGGGGCGGGCGCGCGGCCACATCTTCACCGAGATCTGGAAGCTCATGGGCTTCGAGACGTTCGCCTTGGCGCTGACCGATACCCCATCGACGTGGTATCGGCTGCCCCGCACTCCGGATAGGAGCCGCATCGATCGTTCTTGCTACACCCAAAACGCCGTCAAAACACCCAGGAGGACCAACATGGCAGACACCGAACCGCGCCGGCCCCATACCGGCCAGGGAATGACCAGACGTCGCATGTTCGCCGGCGTGCCCGGCAGCGCCGGCGGGATCGCCGGGCTCGCGGGCCTTGTCTTGCTGGCCGCTGGCTGTGACGTCCGCTCGCAGCCGTCCACGACGCCCGGCGACCGACCGGCGGCGACGATACGGCACCTCGCCCGCGCGAGCGAGGCGTATCTCAAGCTGCAGCGCGAGCTGCGAGACCTGTTCCAGACGCGGTATCCGAAGATCACCGTCGAGATCGACGATTCACCCGGCGACTGGTACCAGAAGTTCGTGACGCAGTCGGCATCGGGAACACCGCCCGACGCCGTGTTCGAGTGCGACTGCCGGCTGGGTGCGTCGATGCGTAACGGTCTGGTAGAGCAGCTCGATCCGTGGCTGGCTAAGGAGAAGCGCTTCAAGGCCGACGCCTGGCACGATGGTGTCTGGTACGCCTCCACTTACCGCGGTAAGCGTTGGGGGCTGCCTTGGGATGGCGGATCGATGGCTCTCTACTACAACCGTGACTTGTTCAAGGCGGCCAACGTGAAGGAGCCGGACCCAAAGAAATCGCTCTCGTGGGACGAGCTGGTCAACGTGGCCCAGCGGCTAACGATCGACGCCAACGGCCGGCGGGCAGGGGAATCTGGCTTCGATCCGGGACGTGTCGTTCAGTATGGGTTCGATCCCACGCGCGGCCAGTGGCAGCTCTACGTCTACGGCGCGGGCGGCGAAGTGGTCGAGAAGGACGGCAAGGTCCCGATCGACACGCCCGCGGCCCAGTCCGGCCTACGTTTTCTCGAGGAGTTGCTCAACAAGCACACCGTCGCGCCAAGCCCCAAGTTCCCTCCGCCATCGCCCGTGCGCTGGCAGGATGGCAGGATTGCCATGTTCTACGCCGGCGTGTGGAACCTCGCGTCCTACCGGCAACTATCGACCTTCAACTGGGAGGTCGCGCCGACACCGGCGGGGAAAGCCCGCGCGACGCTCGGTTGGTGGTCGATGATGGCAATGACGCCGGGATCAAAGCAGAAAGATGCGGCGTGGGAGTGGATCTTTTGGAACGTCTCCGAGGAGGGGCTCAAACACGCCGTGACGACGGGCGTCTCCATGCCGCCGCTCAAGAGCCTGCGCCAAGCCTTCGCGCAGCCGGACAAGCCGCCGAAGAACCAGGACGTCTTCTACGAGGAGATCGATGCCAAGGCGCTGCGCGCTCCCGGCGACCGCTACGGCTCCTACTTCGGCGACTACGTCACCGAGTTCCGCAACATCTTCAACCGCGAGTTCAACCCCGTCTGGAACGGCCAGCGGCCGGTCACAGAGGCGGCCAAGGCTGCCCGCCCGAAGCTGGAGCACCTGCTCAAGACCGGGGAAGAAACGTAGTCATCTGTCACGCGCACACTGCGGGTTAGCGTTGACCGCAGAGACGCAGAGAGCGCCGAGACGCGCCGAGCGAGACGTGAACGACCTGCTTTCGCTTTGCGTCACTCTGCGGACTCTGCGACTCTGCGGTGAGCGCGGCGGAACGGTTACGAAGGCCTGTCCCCCCAGAATCGCCGTGACAGACCGGTAGGGCAAGACGCTGCGTTGCCGTACGGCGTCGGCGGCTTCAGGGTTTCTCCCGATGCTCCTTGTCGGCGCTGCCGGTACGATGCGCACGGCGCAGGTGCGCCGCTACCGTGAGCGAGACTGTGAGGAGGAGAGGGAAGGAGTCATGCCGCGACGATTCTTACCCCGCGTGCCGGAGGTGCGCCGCCCGCCCGAACTGCGTGTCCACGATTTCGACGAAGTTGCGGTGCCGTACACCATCGATCAGGCGCGGCAGGAGGCCGCCCGATGCCTGCGCTGCCGGCGCGCGCCGTGCACGCTGGCGTGCCCGCTCGGCACTCGCGCGGACGTCTACGTGCCGTTGATCGCGGAGGGGCGACTAGACGAGGCGGCCGCGGTGCTGGCCGAGAACGACCCGATGCCGGCCATCTGCGCGCGTGTCTGCCACCGGCCGTGCGAGGCCGTCTGTCTTGCCGGGAAGGTCGACGCACCCGTCGCTATCCGCGCGCTCAAGCACTTCCTCGTCGAGGCAACCGAAGGTCACGGCTCCGGCATTGCCGGCCCACCGGCGGTCGGTCGCTGCGGAGAACCTGTGGCCGTGATCGGCGCAGGGCCAAGTGGCCTGGTCGCCGCCCGCACGCTTGCGGATCTAGGCCGCCCGGTCACCGTCTTCGACGCCTTGCCCGAGGCGGGCGGACTGCTGCGCTGGGGCATCCCCGCCTACCGTCTCCCGCATCACGTGACGGCGGCGGCGATCGAGCAGGCGCGAGCGGCCGGCGTAGTATTCCGTCTGGGGGTTCGCCTGGGCCGGGATGTCACCGTGGAGGAGCTGTTCGCGGCGGGGTATAGGGCAGTGCTGCTGGCGATCGGCGCTCACCGCTGCCGATCACTCGGCGTGCCGGGAGGGGATCTCCCTCGGGTCATTGCGGGATTGGACCTCCTGCGGGACGTCGCCGCAGGTAGCGCGCCGCCGATCGCCGGTCGGGTCGTGGTCGTCGGCGGCGGTGACGCGGCGATCGACGCGGCCCGGTCGGCGCGCCGGCTTGGCGCCTCGACGGTGACCCTCGTCTACCGACGGTCACGCACCGAAATGCCGGCTCGACCGGCGGAAGTTGCCGAGGCGGAAGAGGAGGGAATTGCGTTCCGCTTCCTGGCCGCGCCGGATGCTATCGAGGAGGGCGTCGACGGCGTGCGAGTCGTGCAGTTCCAGAGCATGCGCCTCGAGCCCAACCAATCTGGTGGCCGGCCATTGCCCGTTCCGATACCCGGCGCCTGCTGGGAGTTGCCGGCGGACGTGGTCGTCGCGGCGGTCGGCCAGGAGCCGGATCTCGATGGAGCGCTGCCCGGCGTGCCAGTTGCAACGCGTGACGGCATGCTCGACATCGACGCCGAATCGTTCGGCACCTCAATCCCCGGGGTCTTTGCCTGCGGTGATGCCGCGGGTGGCCGGGCAAATGTGACCGATGCCGCGGCGCTGGGCCGCCGGGCCGCGCAGGCCATTCACGACTATGTCAAACGGGTGACTTCGCCCGCGACCGTGCGCTTCGAGCAGTGTCTGTACGAGAACGCTGCCGGTTCCTAACCAAGAGGGCGTACCGTCGGTAGCACCGGCAGGCGCAGCGGACGGTGACGAGCCGTTACACGTGCCGAACGATCGCCCCGTCGCGTACGACCAGCCGCACGTCTTCGAGGGCATCCAGCGAGTGGCCCCGAGCGCCTACCGCAGGAGCGGCGCACCGGCGCCGTCCGGCTCGGACCACTGCCGGTGCACCCACGGCAGCCACGGCGAGGGGCGCGGGTCGTCGGTTCGATCGGCCTGTTGCATGGGGCCATCGCGCAGCAGGCCATCGCCCTCTTTGGGAAACAGATAGAAGGCCTCGTCGGGCGCAAAGCGCAACGGCTTCGGCCCGCCGCCGGTCCGGTATTCGTCATAGTTCTCGCGCCAGTCTCGACCGGCCAGATCTTGCACGATGGCCAGAGTCTCGGCGAGGTCGTCGTATGACCCGAACCCGCCGAAGTGCACGCCGCGGTAGCCGAGGCCGCGCACGAGCACGTCGGCCAGCAACGCGGCGCGCCGCCTCGCCGCGGCCTTGTTGCCGGCCGGCGCCCTCTGTGCGCCCGTCCGGCCGTTTTGCGGCGGCGCAGCGGGCATGAACCGTAGGTCAGGAGGCAAGTAGACCCCCGGCACGTGCCCGCCGGCAAACGGGGCGATCCTTCCGGCATGCAAGAAGTACACGTAGCCCAGCACCGGGACGTGCCCCATCCCGTCGTGCGCCATCCACGAGCGCAACTCGTGGAACTTCTTGACGTCAAAGCCAATCTGGGTGATGAGAAACGATGCGCCGGCGCGCCACTTCTTCCAAGTCTTGATGCGCTGCCCCCAAATGTCGGCATCGGCGTACTTGAAAGGCGAGACGGCCGCGCCGGCAACCAGCCCGCGCAGCGGGCCGGCAGTTCCTGGGCGCAGCGAGGGAAAATCCAAGCCGGCCTCGAGCGCCGAGATGGCGAGGAGTAAGCCGACCGAGTCGAGATCGAAGGTGAACTGGCCGGGCGGTACGCCGCGCGGGTAGTCGCCGGTCACGGCGAAGACATTGCGCAGCCCGGATTGATAGAGCGCCGCCAGCCGCTCGCGCAGTTGGTCGCGGTCGCCGTTGCGGCACGTCACCGTCACAACCGGCTGCCGGTCCATAATGCGGGCCACCTCGGCGGCCGGTAGGTCCGGTGAGGGCACACGCGAACCGCCGACGCCGTCGGAGAGGACGACGTCGACATCGCTGCCCCGCGCGGCTTCGGCGAAGCGGTACAGCCGATCGAGGCAGCCACCTGCCGGCACCAGCTCAACCGAATACACTACGCGACCAGGCGTCGCGAGCGCCTCTGCCAGCGTGTTGCGAACTGTCGCGTGCGTCGTCGTCATATCGACATTCCGTTGCTTCTGGTGCGCTGGTCGGACTGGACCGGCTGGCCGGAAGCAACTTCGGCGGCGCACAGATCGTGCAATTCGGGGAAGACCATGCTTTCCATGAACTGCTCGGTGAAGCCAAGGTGCGCCGACAGCTCGAGGTATTCAATGCGTCGTGCGAGCGTCTCGGCTCGGCGGCGCGCCTCGACCGACGCCAGCGCCATCCGGCTGCCGCGTCCGGCGGCGTTGCCGACGCTTTCTACCCGCTGCAGCGGCACCGGCGGAATGAGGCCGATGGCACGCGCCGCCGCCGCGCTGACGTAGCTCCCAAACGCGCCGGCCAGGTAAATGCGATGCAGGTCCTGCGCATTAACACCCAATTCGGCCAGCAGAAGCTCGACACCGGCGCGCAGCGCTCCCTTGGCGAGCTGCAGCTCGCGCACGTCGCGCTGGCCGAGCGTGATCGGCGGGTTACCGTCGAAGCCTCGCGCGAGGATGAACTCGACTCCCGCCGGACCGTGCACCACGCGTTCGGCCAATCGCGGGCCGGCCACCCGGCGCGCTTCGTCGGGCGGCAGCAGCCGGCCCATGACGTCGACCAGGCCAACCCGCCGCAGCTCGGCTACGGCGTCGACCAGGCCCGAGCCGCAGATGCCGCGTGGCGTGCCGCCGCCGATCACGTCGCACTCGACCTGGCCGTCCACCAGCCGCACGTGCTCGATTGCTCCCGACGTACCGCGCATCCCGAACCGGATGTGCGCACCTTCGAACGCCGGCCCCGCGGCCGCCGAGCACGCCAGCAGCCGGTGGCGCGACCCGAGCAAGATCTCCCCGTTTGTGCCGATGTCGATCGCCAGCGTCGGCTCGTCGCGCTCGCCGATCTCGGTCGCCAGCGCCACGGCGACCGCATCGGCCCCGACGAAGCTGGCCACGCCCGGCAAAAGGTAGCACAGCGCTTCGGGACGAAGCGTGCCCGTACCCGATGCATGCCCATCGCTTCCTCCCCCATTGGGAGAAGGCTCCGCGCGAACAAGCGCCGGGCTCCCAATCTCCGCGCGGCCATTACCCGTCGTTTTCGTCGAAGCCGTCGGAAGGAACAGCGTCTCACCCCACAGCTCGCCCAGCGTGAGTGACACCGCGTCGGTAACGGCCGGGACATACGGCGACGGTGCGAGGTGACGCGGATCGAGACCGAGCAACAGGTGGAGCATGCACGTATTGCCGGCGAAGGTGAGCTCCCACACGTCGGCCAGATCGACGGCCGCGTCGGCGGCCAGCCGGCCGGCGATCGACGCGACGGCCTGCAGCGCCGCTTCGTGCAAGCGCTGCAGGCCGTCGGGATCGTTCATGCTGCGATTGATCCGAGAGATGACGTCGGCGCCGTGGGTGACCTGTGGATTGAGCATCGCAGCGGTCGCTACCTCGGTGCCGCGGACGAGGTCCACGAGTGTGCCGACCACCGTCGTCGTGCCCACGTCGTAGGCGATGCCGTAGCCGTGCCGGCTGCGGTCGCCGGGCTCGACGCCGATGATCTGGCCGCCGGCAATCGTGGCCGTCACCAGTCCGCCGGCAGCGCGGGCGGCGCGCGGCAGCGCCCGGAGGACGGCGGGTGTTGGACGGGCGTGAAAGCGTCGCGCCGCGAGGGCGGCGACCAGCCGGGCCGCATCGGAGCGCTGATCTTCGAGCGTCGGTTCATCAAGCTGCACCGCGACGCGGCGGATGCGCGGCCGCAGCGCCAGCGGCGCCGCCATGAGATCGGCCCCGGCCTTGACCGACTGAAGCTGGTGGACGAGCTGTACGGAAATCAGGCCATCCAGTGCGGCCGGCTGTACCTGACAGCTTAGGCGCCACCCGTCGTCGAGCTGGGCCGGTGTGAGATGCCGCTGCTCGACCGACGTCGCGGCCGGGAGCGGGCCGATGACCCGTAAGGCGCACTTGCCACACGTCCCCTCGCCGCCACAATCGGTTTCGACGTAGAGGCCTGCCCGGCGCGCGACGTCAAGCACCGACTCGCGGTCCCGCGCTCGGTGCGTGACGCCGTCCGGCAGAAAGGTGACCGTCCCTGTTTGTACGTTCGCCATCACATCTGGTGTTTGCGGCGCTCCACCGAATCGCCGAACGTGGGCGCTAGATCCGCCCAGGCAGCCGGGTCTAATACGCGGACTGCTCGTGGCCACAGATCGCTCGGCCGCACGCCGCTTCCCTCCGCAGCCACCCTAACCAGCCGTGGCCGGCCGCGCATCAGGGAAAACCCGGATGTACCGACCGACTGAGCTGGTCGAAACGAAACCAAAGCCACGGTGGAACCTGCAGGCATCCTCACTTTGCATTTTTTACTTTGCACTTGGTTTAGGCCGAGCGGCGGGCCATGCTTTGCCAACGACCCATGGCGGGAACGCGGTGCTGCCGTGTGGTCCTTCCTGTTGTGCTCGATGCGGGTGCGAATGGCACTATCATTCACGTACGCCGCACCGGAGTCGACGCGCACCACGTGGAGGGGAGGCTATGGATCGTCGCCATCGCATGGTACTGGGCACCGCGGCCGCCGCCGTCATCGCGGCCGGGGCCTGGGGCGCCCTTTCGGGTGGGCTCGACCTGGCTGGGCGAACCAGCGCCGCCATCGCCGGGTCCACCATCAGCGCCTCAGGCACCATCGAAGGCGAGGAAGTGACGATCGCCGCCGAGTCCGCCGGCCGCGTGCGCGAGCTCCCGGTGGACGAAGGCGATACCATCGCCGCCGGCACGATCCTGGCGCGCCTCGACGACTCGCTCGTTGCCGCCCAGTTGCGGCAGGCCCGCGCCGCCGTCGACGTCGCCCGAGCCAACCTGGCGGTCGTAAGTGCCGGTCCGCGTGAGGAGGACGTGCGCGCGCTCCAAGCGGCGCGCGACCAGGCGCAGGCCGCGGTCGAGGGGGCCCGCGCCGCGCTGGAAAATGCCGTCCGGCTTCGGGACGAGCCGCAGGAGCTAATCGCTCGCCTCGACGCCGCCATTCCCGCCGCCGCCATGGCACGAGCCCGCCTGGCGCTAATGGAGGCCGGCGGCCGCGCCGAGGACATCGCCGCGGCCGAGGCCACCGTCGAGCAGGCACGCATCCGGCTCGATCAGTTCCGGGCCGGCGGCCGGCCGGAAGACGTGCTTGCGGCCGAAGCGCAGGCGGCGATCGCTCGCACGCGGCGCGACCAGGTGGAAGCCGGCGCGCGCGACGAGGATCTTCGGCGCGTGCGAGCGCAGATGGATGCGGCACACGCTCAGATGCAGGCGGCGCAGGCGCGACTCGCGCAGCTCAAGTCCGGCCCGCGCTCCGGCGATCTGGCCGCCGCGCAGGCCGCTGTCGACCAGGCCGAGACCCGCCTGGCGCAGTTGCGCGAAGGCACCCCCCGCGCCGAGGACGTCGCCAACGCTCGCCTGGCTACCGAAGCCGCCGAAGCCGCGCTGGCAGCCGCCGAGACCGCCGTTTCCGACGCCCGGACAACCTATGACGCGGCCGTCAAGCAGCGCGACAACCGGCCGCCGCTGTTGACGCCCGACCAGGCGCAGCTCGCCGTCGCGCAGGCGCAGCAGGCGCTCCACCAGGTCGAAGCCGCCGTCGAGCAGCGGCGCATCGCCCGCGATCAGGCGCGCACCGCGCTCGGTAGGCTGGTAGCGGGGCCAACGACCTGGGACATCCGCCTGGTCGAGGAGTCGGTGGCGCAGGCACGCGCCGGCGTGCAGCGGCTCTCCGAGATCAATCCGTACGACGTGCAGGTGGCAGAGGCGCAGGTCTCGCAGGCGCAGGCCGCGCTGGCCCAGGCAGAAGCGCAGCTCGCCGCCGCGCAACGGCCCACCGACTTTGACCGGGAGGCGGCGCGCTTGGCGGTGACGCAGGCCGAAGCCCAGCGCGATCGCGTCGTCACGGCCTCGCCGTTCGACGTCGCCGCCGCGGAGGCGGCGCTTGCCCAGGCGGAGGCCACGCTCGCGCTGCGGCGCCGTCCGTTCGCCGAGCAGGACCTCGAGACGCAGCGCCAGGCGGTCGCCCAGGCCGAAGCGCAGGTACGCGACTTACAGACGATGCGCGACCGGCCGCTCGCGGCGCAGGCACAGGTCGACGCTGCCCGGGCGCAGCTTGCGCAGGCCGATGCCCAGCTCGCCGCCGCCCAGGCGCGGCTGGACGCCGCGCGTGCCGGCGCCACCGCCGAGCAGCTCGCCGTCGCCGAAGCGCAGGTTCGCCAGGCCGAAGCCGCCGCCGGCGTGCTCGAAGCGCAGCTCGCCAAGATGCAGAGCGCCGCGCCGCGCAAGGGCATCGTCACCAAGCGGCTCGTCCGCGCCGGCGAGACCGTCGCGCCTGGGGCGCCCCTGCTCACGCTCGCCGATCTGGAGACGCTGACGTTCACGCTCTACGTCTCCGAGCGCGACCTCGGCCGCGTCAAGACGGGACAGGCCGTCGACCTGTCGGTCGACTCGTACCCCAAGGAGACGTTCCACGGCCAGGTGAGCTCGATCGGCACACGGGCTGAGTTCACGCCGCGCAACGTCCAGACGCGCCAAGAAAGAATCAACCTCGTGTTCGCCGTCAAGGTTCGTGTCGACAATGCCGACGGCCGGCTGAAGCCCGGCATGCCTGTCGACGCGCGCATCCGGCTGGGGTAACGTACCATGGCCGGCGCGCTCGATCGCCCTGCTACCCTGTCTCCCGACGGCCAGACGGGCACCGCCGAACCGGCCGCGCCGATCGAGGCGGCGTCTGCCGGCGGCGTGCCAAGCACGCGCGTGCCCTCGATTGCGTCGCCGGTTAGTGGTGCCCGCCGGCCGCGCACGACGCTCGGGCCAATCATGCGCAAGGAGTTCCTGCAGATTGTGCGCGACCGGCGCACGCTGGGGATGCTGCTGGTCATGCCCGTCGTCCAGCTCCTACTCTTCGGCTACGCCGTCAGCACGACCGTCAGCCACATCCCTACCGTGGTCAACGACCAGGCGCGCGACGTCGCCAGCCGCGAGCTGATCGCCGCCGCCGTTAACACCACCTACTTCGACGTGATCGACTACGTCGACAGCCCGGCCGCCGCCCGCCGCGCCGTCGATTCGGGCCGCGCCAAGGTAGCGTTCGTCGTTGGGCAGGACTTTGCCCGCGCACTCGCCACCGGCGGCAGCGCCCAAATTCAGGTGCTGATCGACGGGTCTGATCCGAATATCGCGCAAACCGCCCTCTTCGCCGCCGACGCGCTCAACCGCGTGCGCGCCGCCGAGTCCCAGGCGCGCCTGTTACAGCGGGCGGGCGCCGCGGCGACCTCCCGAGCCGCGGGTGCGTCTGGTCTGCCGGTCGAGTTTCGCCCGCAGGTGCTCTACAACCCCGGCATGGCCAGCGCCAACTTCATGATCCCGGGCCTGATCGGCCTGATTATGCAGATGCTCACGCTCATGCTCACCGCCTTCGCCATCGTCCGCGAGCGCGAGCGGGGCACACTCGAGCAGTTGATCGTCAGCCCCATCAAGCGTTGGGAGCTGCTCCTGGGCAAAATCATGCCCTACGTCCTTATTGCCTTCTGGAACGTCGGCGTCGCCCTCGTCATCGGCCGGCTCGTCTTCGGCGTCGCCGTCAACGGCAGCCTCGCGCTGCTCCTCTTGCTCTCGGTGCTGTTCCTGCTTGGCTCGCTCGGCGTCGGCCTGTTCATCTCCACCATCTCGCACACCCAGGCGCAGGCGCTGCAGACCGCGATGTTCATCATGCTCCCGTCGTTTATCCTCTCCGGCTTCTTCTTTCCCCGCGAGGCGATGCCCGCGCCGATGTTCTATCTGGGTTACTTCATCCCGCTGACCTACTTCCTGCGCATCCTGCGCGGGATCATCCTCAAAGGGGTCGGCCTCGAACACCTCTGGGTCGAGGTCGTGCCGCTCGCCATCTTCAGCCTCGGGATCTTTCTGCTCAGCGTCAGCCGGTTCCGTAAGACGTTGGAGTAATGTGACCACCACATGACCTCACCCGCACCCCCCGCCATCGCCACCGCCGGCCTGACCCGGCGCTACGGCGAGACCATCGCCGTCGACGGGCTCACTTGGACCGTGCCCGCGGGTACCATCTGCGGCCTGGTCGGGCCCGATGGCGCCGGCAAGACGACGACCATCCGCCTCCTGTGCGGCCTCATTCCTCCTGATGCGGGTGCGGCTCGTGTCGCCGGGGTCGACGTCGTGCGCCAGCCAGAGCGCGTCAAGCCGCTCGTCGGCTACGTCGCGCAACGCTTCGCCATCTACGGCGATCTCACCATCGCCGAGAACCTGCGCTTCTTTGCCGACGCCTACGGCGTCTCAGCCGCCGAGCGCGAGGCGCGGTCGCGCGAGTTGCTGGCGCTCACCCGTCTCAGCGAATTCACCGGCCGCCTGGCCGACCACCTCTCCGGCGGCATGCGTCAGAAGCTCAGCCTCGCCTGCGCGCTGCTCCACCGGCCGGCGGTGCTGTTCCTCGACGAGCCGACCACCGGTGTCGATCCCGTCTCCCGCCGCGATCTCTGGGCGCTGCTCCACCGCCTCAACGGCGACGGGCTGACCATCGCGATGAGCACACCGTACATGGACGAGGCGTCGCGGTGCCACGACGTCGCCTTTCTCTCCCGTGGACGGCTGCTCGCCGGCGGCACGCCGCAGGCGCTGCGCGACCGGCTGGCCGGCCGCGTTCTCGCCCTTCGAGCGACGCCGTTACCGGCGGCGCGCCCCGCGGCCGCGGCCGCACCCGGCGTGCGCAGCGTGCAAGTGCTGGGCGATCGTCTCCACCTCCTCCTCGATACTCCCGACGTCGACCCGGACACCATCCGCGCCCACGTCACGCGCGCCGGTGTCCATGTCCACTCGCTCGCCCTTGCCACGCCCGCCATGGAGGATGTTTTCGTCTCACTTGCCTCGTCGGAAGAGAAGGAGGATGGCTGACGACCGTCCTTCGACAAGCTCAGGATGAGCGACTCCCCCTCCGCTCGTCCTGAGCCTGTCGAAGGACGACCGACGACCGACAACTGTACCCGTCTGGGGTTCCAGAACATGACCGCTAACCCCGACCTGGCCATCGAGACTGCCGGCCTCACCCGCCGCTTTGGCGATTTCGTCGCCGTCGACGGCCTTACCTTTAGTGTCCGTCGAGGCGAGGTCTTCGGCCTGCTCGGTCCCAACGGCTGCGGCAAGACGACGACCATCCGCATGCTGTGTGGCGTGCTGCCGCCAACCGCGGGCAGCGCCCGCGTGCTCGGCTTGGACGTCAGCGCCGCCGCCGACGAGGTCAAGCGGCGGATCGGCTACATGTCGCAGCGCGCCGGCTTGTACGACGACCTCACCGTGCGCGAGCACCTCGATTTCTATGGCGGCCTGTACGGCCTGCGTGGCAACCACCGACAGGCACTCATGGACGAGTTCCTCGAACAGACCGGCCTCACCGCGCGCGCCGGCACGCTCGTCGCCCACCTGCCCGGCGGTCTGCGCCAGAGGCTCGCTTTCGGGTGCGCTTCGCTCCACCAGCCGCCATTGCTGTTTCTCGACGAGCCGACTGCCGGGGTCGACCCCGTTGCCCGCCGCGCCTTCTGGGATGCCATTCACCGGCGCGCCCAAGCCGGGACGACGATCCTGATCACGACACACTTTCTGGAAGACGCCGAGTACTGCCACTCGCTCGGGTTGATGCACCGCGGGCGTCTCGTCGCCTGGAACACGCCCACCGCGCTCAAGACGAGCCTCGACCAGGCAGGTCAGGCGCTCCTCGAGATCGAGTGCGACGAGCCACACCGAGCGCTCGCCCTGGTGGGCACCTGGCTCTACACGGCCGACGCCAGCCTGTTCGGCTCGCTCGTGCACGTCCTCTTGCGGCCGCAAGTAACCCTCGACGCCGCCGTCGAGGAGTTACGCACGCTCTTGGCCGGCACCGGAATCCACACGGCCCGTATCGAGCAGGTTCCCCCGTCTCTCGAAGACGTGTTCGTCGCCGCCACTGCCGATCACGTGCGGCCGATCGGATAGGCGCCGTACTTCGCCACGGCGTCGTACATCGCGGCGATATTCTCGGGCGGGACGTTGGCCTGGACGTTGTGGATGGGGCAGAAGATGAACCCGCCGCCGGGCGCGAAGATCTCGATGCGCTCGCGCACGTGGTCGGCCACCACCTCAGGTGGCTCCCGCCAGAGGACGTGCTGCGTGTCGCAGCCGCCGCCCCAGAAGACGATGCGGCCGCCGAACTCCGCCTTCAGCCGGCGGGGATCCATGTTGGCCGCCGAGGTCTGCACCGGGTTCAAGCAGTCGAGCCCGGCGTCGATCAGCCCTTCGATCAGATGGTAGAGGGAGCCGCACGAGTGGAGGAAGCTCTTCATGCGCGAGTGGCGCCGCATCCACTGGCAGACGTGCGCGTACGCCGGCTGGATGATCTCGCGGAACGTTTCTTCCCGAAACTGCTCGCCCTTTTGCGTTCCCATGTCGTCGGCCGCGACCATCCACGCGGTGACGTGCTGCCCCACCGCCTGGTCAACCAGCCGCAGCCGCTCGACGGTCGCCTCGGCCGCCAGCATGAGCCCATCGCGGCAGTAGTTGGGCTCGGCCGCGAGCAGGCACATCCAGTCGACCCACGGGATGCCGCCAAAGCCGCTCGAGAACGAATGGCCGTAGCCCGCGCCGAGCATCGCGTATGGCGTATTCCCGTAGATCCACCTGGCGCGCTGCCGCAGCCAGTCGAGGTCCTCGTCCACAATGGTCCGCCGGAACGGAATCGATTCGAGCGGCGGCATGGGTAGGTCGTCCGAAGGCGGCGGCAGCTTGCTCGCGATCGCGTCGAAGTAAAAGCCGCCGCGGGGCATCCGCCGCGTCCGCCGGCCGGCGGCGTCGGTTAGGAACCACCCTTCGACGGGATCCTCTTCGAGCGGTAGATCGGCAGGGAACGAGAGGAACTGGCCGTCCCAGAACCGCCGTGGCGCCCACCGACCGACCGCCTCCGGCGTCCGCCACGTCGAGCGCCACGCCTCGATCGGCACGATGTCGAAGCGGAAGCGCTGCCGCACCGGCTCCTCGATCTCGGCGAGCATCTGCCCCACGTCGTACACGTGCGGCGGCTCGCCGCCGAGGCCCAGGTGACGCTTCAAGTTGCCGTACGCCACCGCGGCAATCCCCGTCGACCGCATCCCCGAGCAATCGATCGGTACGCGATCGGGCTCTTGAAAGTTCAGCGCAGCCTCTACCCGCTGGCGCGAAGTCATGACCACCCGGCAGGACTCCCTTCCCGTGTACTCCCGTGCTTATACCGGCGCAAGCGCACACCGGCATCAGGGAAAACCCCTAGACCGAGGGCAAAGGGCAAAGTGAGGATGCCTGCGGGTTTCACCCCGGTTGGCGTCACAGAAGGATGCCCAGCTCCTGTAGCTTGGCGTTCGCGATACGCGTCTGCTCCTCGAGCGCCGACTTGGGGGTCATCTTCCCTGAAAGCGCATCTTCCTGGGCCAGCCGCTGAACGTCCCACACATCCAGGCCGGCCGGCATGACCGGCCGGTGCCGCGACGACTCGAGCGCCTGCTGGCTGAAACGCCGCAACCGTTGCCCACGCTCGGGCATCTGCCCCTTCGCCACCTCGAAGATGGCGTCTCCCCCGCGGCGATTTGTCGCGACGTTGGGGTACCAGTACCCCGCGCCGGCACTCGCCGAACGGAAGTTGTTCAGCGCGCCCTCGGCCCAGGCACGTAAGCCGTCGACCGAGGTGGTGAAGCTGATGAACTCGGTCGCAACGTCGGGTTGCTTCGAGTCCTTCATTACCACCATGTTCCAGATGCCCGACCACGTCAGTGGCTGTTTGCCTCGTGGTGCCGGCGGGAGCGTAAACCCGTACTCCAGATCCGGCGCGTAGCGGCCAAAGGTGCCCCCAAACGTATCGGTGGAGATCATCATGCCCAGTCTCCCGGTGAGCAGGGCATGCTGTGCCCCCGATCCGCTGGCTTCCTTGAGCCACCCGTCCATCGCCGGTTTCCCGCCGATCGCGGTATACAGGCCGGTCAGGTACTCCAGCGCTTGCACCCACTTGGCGTCGTCCATGATGCAGCGCACCTTCTTGCCGTCGGCGCTGAACTTCACCGGCTCGGCGCCATTGAGCCAGCCAAACAGGTACAACCACGAATTGCCGAACAGCGGGATGAACCCGACCCGTTCATAGCCGCTGCCCTGCCGGCGGGTCATCCGCATCGTGTACTCCTTGAGCTCGTCCCAGTTCGCCGGTCCCTTTTCTGGGTTGAGCCCCTCGGCCTTGAAGACCTCTGCATTCCAGAACAGCGGCCGCGTGTCGGTCAGGAAGGGAATGGCGTAGAACTTCCCGGCCCACTTGCCCGAGTCGAGCAACCGAGGAGCGAAGTCGTCCTTCTTGAAGAACTGCGAGCTCTTCAGCCGATCGTCGAGCGCCAGCAGCGCGCCTTTCGACGCCCAGTCGCCCAACCCGGCATCGGCGAACCGCGTCGCGTCGGGCGCCGTTCCTGCCAGGACGCCGGCCACGAGATTCTCTGGCTTGAGGTGCGACGCCTCCTTCTCATACTCGATGGTGACATTGGGAAACCGGGCGGTAAATGCATCCTTGATGGCAATGAAGCCGGGGTCTTGGCCATTCCCCGCCCACCAGGTGAGCGTGGTGGGCGCTTTCGCCTTTAGCGCCTCACCAGCTCCCCTATCGCCGCCCCCGAAGCCCGCGGGGCCGCACGCTGCGCCGACCGCTCCGGCCATCACCGCGGAGCCTACCTGAACAACACGACGCCGTGAAACTTGAGACTGGACTGGAATCGTCATCGCCGAACCTCCTTGGCACTTGGCAACCGGGACGCACGGAACAGGGAACGACCATGCCTTGGCCTAGACTCGCTTTGGACTCACGGCCCGTTCCCTCCGTTCCGACGTTTTTAGCACGACGCGTACCGCGGCACATCGGGGAAAACCCTGACGTGCGAACGGCGCCGCTGGCGTACACTGGTGTTGCTCGGCGGCAATGGTAGGAGCCGTGACGTTGCGCTGGCCCGCAGACAGGCCAAGCGGCCCAGCGTGCCCCGAGCAGATTCAGTCAAACAAACCGGATGGAGAGAGGATCCCGATGGACAGAAATCTAACGCGACGGAAGCTGGTGATATCGTGCGGCGGCGGTGGCGCGGCGAGCGTGGTGGGCATTGCCGCCTGCGGTCTGCCCGGGCGGCAGGAGGGCGCCGCCGGGGCGTCACCGTCGCAGGCCAAGCCGGTGACTATACGTGTGATGCACCGTGGCGCGCCGGCGCAGCAAGAAGAGCTGGAAATGGCGGTCAAGCTGTTCCACGACCGCTTCCGGTCGCGAAACTGGACGGCGGAGATGGAGTTCCACGGCTCGGCCGCGGGCAACTACAACGAGAAGATCCTGTCGCTCCTCTCGAGCGGCTCGCTGCCAGACTCGTTCTACATGAACGCCGAGCACCTCTCCATCTTCGCCTCGCGCGGCACGTTCTACGACTTGACGAACATCGCCGCGAAAGACAAGGCGACCGGCGACTACTGGCCGGAGCTGCTGGAGATGTCCAAGTACAAGGGCAAGCTGCACGGCCTGCCCAAGGACTACTCGCCGCACGTGATATGGGTCAACGAGAGCGCGCTGCAGTCGGCCGGCGTCGCGCTGCCGAAGCCGGGATGGACCTGGGACGATCTGCTGGAGACCGTGCGTCGTTTCACGCAGCGCAGCCCAGCGGGTCAGTTCAGCCGTATGGGCCTGTTCAATCCGTCGTGGAACATCCTGGTCTGGCAGAACGGCGGTGACCTCTTCGACAAAGCGGTGACACGTTGCACGCTCGGCGACCAGGCGGCGGTCGAGGCGCTGCAGTGGATGGGTGATCTCTATACTAAGCACCGAGTGGCCGGACTCTCGGCGGACATGACGGCCATGGGCGTGCAGAACGTGCAACAGGCCTTCCAGCAGGGCCAGGTGGCGCTGTGGTGGATGGGCCGCTGGGCCATCCCTGACTTGCGCAAGATGACCGGCGTGAAGTGGGACGCCTACCCACTGCCGAAAGGCAAGAAGGAGGCCAACGTCTTCCTGCAATCGGGCCCGACCGTCGCCTCCTCGACCAAGAATCCTGAAGTGGCCTGGGAGTTCTGTAAGGCCTGGACGGGGCCCGAGGGCCAGACGATCAACATCGAAACGGGGGTCTCCGTGCCGCCCGTCAAGGAGAAATCGGTCCAGGATCGCTACCTGGCCAAGACCCCACCCTCGGTCAAGGGCAACCAGGTCTTCCTCGACGCGGTGAAGATCGGCCATCCGCTGCCGATGACGCCGAACATCGGCTGGGGTGACTGGGGCCCGC
>JACQGX010000144.1 GCA_016199265.1 Chloroflexota bacterium
CGCGCGATCCGCGCGATCATCCGCCGGGCCTGTGGCTACCACGTCTTCGAGCATTTCCGGCTCCACGTCCTGGTCGAACACGGCGGACTCGACCCAGCTACCCCACTAATGTGAGGAGACCCACTAATGGTTACAAGCAAACAGGACGTGGCTAAGACCATAGTAACGCGCGCCGGCTTCTTGAAGGCGGGGGCCGGCGCGCTGGGTGCGGCGCTATTGGCCGCGTGCGGCGGACCGGGAGCGCAGACGCAGCCGGCAGCGGCGCCGGCTAAGCCGGCGGCGCCGGTCGAGGTCGAATACTGGAGCACGCTGCGGACGACGCACCCGGAGGGACAGGGCCGGGTCGAGGCGATGAAGCTGTCCGAACAGGCGAATGCCGAGTATGTGAAGGTGAAGTACGAGCAGGACGGCGGCACCAATTGGGAGAAGATCGTGGCGGCGATTACCGCTGGGCAGCCGCCGAACCTGCTCGTGTTCCGGCCGAACAACGCGGCGCAGCTTTTCGACATGGGCGCCGGCCTCGACGTCGAGACCGAGCTCAAGAGCCTGCCGGCGTGGGCGAAGGTACGGCCGGCGCTGCCGCAGAACTTCCTCGAGGGCATCACCTGGCGGGGAAAGTTGGTGGGTATTCCCCTCTACACCGTCAATCTCGCCATGATGTACGCGCCCGACCACCTCGAAAAGGCCGGCATCGCGCCGCCAACATCGAGTTGGACGTGGAACGACTTCGAGACGATCGCCAAGCGCGCGGCGCGTCCGCCGGACGTGTGGGGGCTCGACCTCGCCTGGGACACGACGAACTGGCAGATCTGGGCGGGCAGCAACGGGGCGCGTTTCCTCAGCAAAGAAATGACCAAGATCAGCTACACGCAGCCGGAGAGCCTCGCCGCGGTCGACTTCCTCTCCAAGCTGACGCACGGCCTGGGGCTCGTGCCGCTGGAGCCGATGGGCGAGCTGCTGATCAAGGGGCAAACGGTGTTCGAGCGGCAAGGGCCGTACCGCATGCCCGTGTTGCGCGAGGCCGGTGTGCGCTTCGAGCCGATCCTGATGCCCCGCGGCCCACAAAAGCCGACGCCGTACAACCTGGCGTCGATGTACAGCTTCCTCATCTTCAAATCGTCGGATCCGGCGAAGCAGCGCGCCTCAACGCAGGTGGCGCTGGGCTGCTTGGCCGACGAGCCGCAGACCGCGATGTGCCGCATCCACCTGGGGCTGCCGGTAACCAAGTCTGCGCTGCAGTCGACCGCCTTCCAGCAGTACCTGGCGCAGGACAAGCAGATGAAGACGTTCGCCGAGATGATGCCGTACGTCGACGTCTACCCCGCGGTGCCGAGCCTCGAGGAGATGTGGAAGATCCGCACCGAGGCGATGGTCAAGGTCTACAAGCGGCAGGAGAGCGCCAAGAATGCGCTGCTCGAGGCAGAGAAGCAGACGCAGCTCCTGTTGGACCAGGACCTGGCAGGGAAGAAGTAGGAATGGATTCACCACGGAGACACAGAGCGCACAGAGAGTTTGGACACGAAAGTAACCACAGATGCACACAGACAAAGGGTGCAATCAATCGGCGTTCATCGGCGTTCATCGGCGGTTTCCCCAATCTCAGACGCCTCTCTGTGCCCTCTGTGGCTGAACGAATTGGGGGTAGCATGCGATGAAACGGCTGGCGAAAGGGGACGGCTACGGCAACGTGTACCTGGAAGAGGTGCCGGTGCCGTCGATTACGGCGCAGCAGGTGCTGGTCAAGACGCATACCAGCTTGATCAGCCGGGGCTCGGAGATCCTGGCGCGGTACCGCAAGGATGGGCCGGTGGATCCGGGGGCTATGGGGTACAGCGTCGCCGGAACGGTGACTGAAGCCGGTAGGGAAGCGCGGGCTGCCGGCTTGGGGCCGGGAGATCGGGTCTTCGTCAGCGCGCCGCATGCGGAGTACGTCGTCGGCGAAGTTGGCGATGAGGCGCGGCTGCTGAAGGTGCCGGACACGATGACGTGGCACGAGATCCCGTTTCTTGCGCTGGCTCGCGGAGGGGTGGCATGGGCGATCGCGAGCGATGCCAGGCCGGACGACACCGTCGTCGTGCTCGGCCAGGGCCTCGTCGGCAACCTCGTCATGCAGGCGCACCGGTGCCGCGGCGCGGGACGAGTCGTCGCCGTCGATATGCTCGACATCCGCGTCCGGATCGCCCGCGAGTGCGGCGCCGACGAGGTCGTCCATGCCGGCCAGGGAGATCCGGTGAGCGAAGTGAAACGTCTTACCGGCGGCAGGGGCGCCGATGTCGTCGTCGACTGCGTCGGCGGGCCGCCGGGTGTGCAGTCGTTTCAGCACGCGTTGGAAATGGTGAAGACCTTTGGGACAATCCACCTGATAGCGCTCTACCACGGACAGCCGCTGCTGCTCGACTCGGGGAAGATCCAACGCAAGAAGCTCATCGGTGGCTACTACCTGACTGAGCCGCTCGGGCCGCTGAGCGTGCGCGCCGCCGAGCTGATTGCCGGCGGGCAGATGCGCGTCGAGCCGCTGATCACGCATCGCTTTCCGGCGGCGCAAGCAGCGGAGGCGTTTGCGCTCCTCGACCAGCACATCGATCAGGCGCTGGGTGTGTTGCTGGAGTGGCCTCAGTGAGAAGTAGTCGGTAGTCGGTTGCCGCGTAGGGGCGCGATTCATCGCGCCCGAAGTGGTAAGGTGGCAGTACAGAGTAGGTGCAGAGCAAGAAAGGAGATTATGGCGATGAGCGGACGAGTAGGTATGACACGGCGGCCGCTGGTGCTGGGGGGCTTCTGGGCAACGGCGAGTGCGGCCTATGTCGCGGCGTGCGGCGGACCGGAGCAAGCCAAGTCCGAGGCTCCGGCGGCGCCGGCCGCGGGTGCACCGGTGGCGCTGCTCTATTGGTCGCAGCGAGGGCCACAGGACCGGCTCGGCCTGGGGCCCAAGGCGGCGCTCGACGACTACCAGGCGAAGAATCCCGGGAAGGTGACGCTCGAGATCGGCGAGGGCGGTGCGGCCCTCAGTATGGAGAAGATCAAGACGGCGATCGCCGGTGGCACACCGCCCAATCTGTACGGCGGTCTCTACCAGGCGCCGGCAGCCGACCTGTTCGCGCTGGGCGCGCTGCTCGACATCAACGCCGAGTTGCGCACCAACAAGGAGTGGGCCAAGAACAAGGCCGACTTGATACCCCAGACGCTCGACGGCTGCACCTGGAAAGGCAAGCTGGCGATGATGCCGATGATGCTGGCGCAGCAGGTGCTCGGCATCAACAAGCATGTCCTGGCGCGTGTGGGCGTGCCGCTCCCGCCCCACGGCTTTACCTGGAACGACTTCCTCGATCTCGGGCGCAAGGTCGCCGAGCCGCCCGACCGGGTGCTGTTCCCCTTCAACTACACCTGGAGCGCGCTGATGAGCTGGTTATTCGCCAACGGGCTCCAGCCGATGAACAAGGAGCGCACCAAGCTGCAGTACGACACGCCGCAGATGGTGGAGACCGTCCAATGGCTGCACGACCAGGTGACGAAAGGCATTGCGCGCAACGGTGCGTCGCAGTTCAACGACGGCGGCTCGGTCACGGAGAGTGTGAACGAAGCCGCGGCGGCGCAACCGCCGCGCTTCCCGAATGTCGACCCAGGTGATGGGAGCGGCATCCACATCACGCACTTCCCGTTTGGTCCCAGCAACACCAGTAAGGTGGTGATGACCTACGCCAACAACTACGGCCTCGTCGTGCTCAAGCCGTCTGACGCGCGCAAGGCGGCGCTCTCGGCGGAGATCGCCGGCTGGGCGGCGCGGCCCGACGTCCAGGTGAAGATTGCCGAGGCGTCGGGGCATCCGGCGTCGAGCCTCACGGCGGCCAAGCCGGAGAACCTGGCGCGGCGCATCAAAGATAATGTCATTCTGAGCAAGATCAACGAGTTCGGCAGATACAGCCAACTCACGCCGAACTTCCCGAACTGGACGGCCGTCGGCAACATTCTGAGCGAAAACCTCAAGCGCGTTGCCAATGGCGAGCTCCGCCCCAGAGATGCGCTCGCGGACGCCCAACAGAAGATGCAGCCGCTGATCGACGAAGACCTGAAGCGAGGATGACGCTTTTCACCACAGAGACACAGAGACACAGAGACGGTTTGGGTCTTCTTGGTCTCCGTGTCTCCGTGGTGAGCCCTGGATCACAGTGCAGCATGGAAGGACGGTAGGCGTGGCGAAGACGTATCGGGTGGCGTGTATTGGGGCGTCGCGGATGGCGAGTTGGTTTGACGACATCCAGCGCGAGCGTGCCGCGAAGGACGGGGGGCGGTCGCTCGAGTGGGTGCCGGGTGCGATGGCGTCGGTGTGTGCGGCAATCGACCGGCTCGAGTTGGTGGCGGTGTGCGATCTCAAGCTGGAGCTGGTCGAGCGGATGCAGGAGCGCTGGCACGTGCCGGCGGGCTACACCGACTTCCGCGAGATGATCGAGCGCGAGCGGCCGGACATCGTGGCGATCGTCACATCGTACGGGAGTACACACGCCAAGCTCGCGGCCGAGGTGGCGCAGACGGGTCTCGTCCGGGGCATCTACTGCGAGAAGCCGATTGCCACCTCGATGGCCGAGGCCGACCGCATCGTCGCCGCCTGCCGGCGACATGGCGTGGTGTACACCTGCGCGCACGTCTTCCGCTGGAATGCACGCTACCGGCAGGCGCTCGAATGGATCAGGGACGGCGCCATCGGCGAGGTGCGGGCGATCACGTGCTCGGCGATGGGCACGCTGCTGCACTCGGGCACGCACCAGGCCGACGCGCTGGCCGGGCTGGCCGGAGACGTCGATCCCGAGTGGGCGTTCGGGACGGTTGATGTCGATCCCAGCCTACCGCAAGCCGAGTGGCCTAAGATGGATCCGCCGGGCGGCGGCTTCATCCAAATGTCCAACGGGGTCCAACTACTAATGGAAGCGCGTTCGCCGGGGCCGCGCGTGTTTCACGTGTCCGGAACCAAAGGGAGGATCTCTCTCTGGAACGATCTTCGCCAGGTGCAGCTCTGGCGTAGGGGTGCCGCTCCCGCCATCGTCGATTTGGTGCCGGAGCCAATGCTCTCGCCACGCCAAGAGAAGAGCTATTCAGTCACGCAAATGGAAGAGCTACTCGACGTGCTCGACCGTGGGGGGAAGACGAGCTGCGACGAAATCAGAGCGGCCCGTGCACTCGAGATGGTCCTCGGCCTGCACCTTTCGCATCGGGCCGGCGGAACGAAGGTGCGATTCCCGCTTGACGACCGTACGTTCGGCGTGGATACGGTGTAGCGCACCCGTCAAACACGTTTGGCAGCGGAGAGGATCTGATGGCGCAGACGAAGGGTCATTCGTCAGGTACGGCCACGGCGCTCACACTTGGCGAAGGCAACACGCCGCTCGTACGCAGCCGATGGATCGGGTCGCGGCTTGGCCTTGACAACGTTTACTTTAAGCTGGAGCAGACCAACCCAACTGGATCGTACAAAGACCGCTTCGCCGCGCGGCTGATCTCGCTGCTGCTGGCGGGCGGCCATCAACTCTGCCTGGCGATGTCGTCGGGGAATACGGGTGCCGCGGTTGCCGCCTACGCGGCGGCCGCCGGCATTCCGTGCGTGCTGTGTGTACCCGAGGATGCACCGGAGGCGAAGCTGGTTCAGATCCGGGCGTACGGTGCGCGGCTGCTGCGGGTGCGGGGGATGGTCGCGTCGCCGCGCGCGCTCCGCGCCACGACCGAGCGCCTGGCGAGATTCGCCGCCCGGCATGCGTTGCCGCTGGGTGTCTCGGCGTACGCGCTGTCGCCGGAGGCGATGGCCGGCATCGAGCCGATGAGCGCCGAGATCGCACGCGACCTCGGGGCCGTGCCGGACCGAGTGTTCTGTCCGGTGGGCGGCGGCGGCCTGCTGGTCGCCACGTGGCGGGGATTCGGTGGTACCGGCGACGGCGTGGTCGCGGCACTGGCCGGCAACAACGGCGCTGCCGGCGAGGATGCCGGCAGCGGTGCGCTGCGTTCCGGGCCGCGCATCCACGCCGTGCAGCCGGCGCTCAACGATACGCTCGTCTCGGCGCTGCGTGCGGGTGCGGCCGTGGCGCGCGAAGTGGTGTCGGAACAGGTCACCCGTATCTCCGGGCTCGGCGTGCCGCTCGACCTCGACGCGACGGCGGCGCTTCAGGCGGTGCGTGCCTCCGGCGGCGATGGGCATCTGGTCGAGGACGAGCGTATCTGGGAGATGCAAGCGCTGCTGGCGCGCCGCGAGGGACTGTACGTCGAGCCTGCCGGCGCCGCTTCGGTGGCGGGGCTCTGGCAGGCGGCGCAGGAGGGCACCATCATCGGGCGCGCCGAACGGATCGTCTGTCTGCTGACCGGGCATGGCTTGAAGGACGAAGCCGCGGCGCGGCGGATGGCCGGGGGTGCCGGTGACCTGGGCGACGTTGTCTCGCCAGAAGAGATCGACGAGCGCCTGCTGGCCCGGCTACAGGCGTAACCGTTCAGTTGCTCTCCCCGCCGAGACGCACAGTCTGCCGAGTGACGCAGAGCGGGACGGGTCCACCGCAGAGACGCCGAGACGCAGCGAAGAAACGAGAGGAAACCGCCGATGAACACCGATGAACGCACAGCGGGACGAGGTGGTCTGCTCTCCCTCACCTCGCTCGGCGTCACTCCGCGTCTCGGCGTCTCTGCGGTGAGATCGCTCGGCGCGTCTCGGCGTTCTCTGCGTCTCTGCGGTGAACGCTAGCGGCGCCACGAGCACTGCCGGCTCGACGCCATCAACCGCCCGGCGGTGGATAGCCGGCCAGGAGCACGTTGACCTCGCGCTCGATCGCCGCGACGGCTTCGCGGGGCGACTCCTTCTGGGCAAGCACGTTGTTCTTGTGCGTGTTCACGATCTTCGACATCTCGTCGAACGGCACTACCAGAGGCTGCGACTTGGCGCCCTTGAGCGCGTCGAGCCACTTCTTTTTCGTGAAGGGCGACTCGCCCTTCAGGAAGATGCCTTCGGCCACCGGCCGGTACGCCGGGACGAGACGCCCACCGTGCTGTTCGAGCACCTGCTGCCCTTCGGTACCCAAGTACGCCAGGAAGTCCATCGCCGCGTCCTGCCGCTTGCTCCCGCTCCAGACGAAGTAGCCATCGGAGTAGAAGCGGTGGTGCTTTCCAGCAGGACCGGCCGGATAGAGGGCGATGTCGAAGCCGAAGGTGAGCTGGCGTGGCCAGGCTGGCAACACGTGTGGTCCGCCGTTCTGCGTCAGCGCCGAGTTCCCGCTCTGCCACATGTTGGCCCCACCCACCGGCGGATCGTGCGGCTTCGGGCGAGGCATCACCCGGTGAGACCAGGCCAGGTCGTAGAGCCACTGCATCCCGGCGGCCCCTTCCGGGGTGTTCACGGTACAGCGGGTCTTCTCCTTACTGAGGAACTCGGCACCGAAATCCCAGAAGAAGCTCCAGGCCTGCCAACCGTCGATACCCCATCGCTCGAGGTTGCCGTCGCCGCCAATACGGACGACTTGCTTGAGCAGGCGGATGAAGTCGTCGTGCTTCCAGGTGGCGTCGAACTCGGGCTTGAGCGCAATTCCAGTACCCTGGAAGAGCGTCTTGTTGATGCCCATCACGCCGGTGCCCCACCCTTGTGGCACCCCGTACCGCTTGCCTCCTACCTGCCACTCATCCGCCGCCAATTGGAACCAGTTGGACCCGCGCACCTTGCGGCGTGCCAGCGCGCCGGTCACGTCGAGCAGCCAGCCACGGTGGTGCCACGGCAGCAGGTTGCGCGAGGTGGTGAATGCCACGTCGGGCGCATCGTCTCCGGCAAAGGCGACGGGCAGCTTGGTGTAGTAGTCGGGTTCGTTGATCCACAACTCGACGCGCACGCGCTCTTGCTTCTGCGCGAACGCGTCGGCCACCGCCTCGTAGAGCGGCTTGGTATCGGGCGTCCCGCGGGTGCCGAACTGGACGGTCACCGGTTCGGCAGTCTTTCCACCGGAGGCTTCGGGCGCACCGGAACCGGCGCACGCCGCGGCGGCCGCACCGCTTAGGCCGGCTAGCCCGGCCAGCACCCATCTCCGCGTCGCCACCGATGCGGGTGCATGCGCGACCGTCCCTTGTGTGGAACGGCGGTGTGCGGTGGTGCGTGCTTGGTCTCTCGGACTGGTGAGAGAGATCATCTGCGCCTCCTTTGTCGCTCGTGGCTGTTGCCGGCGCCCTCAGCCGTAGCGGGCCACGGCCGCTGCCTTTCTCCAGTAAACCCCATGAACCTCAACGTTTACCTCAACGTCCAGACGGCGCGGAGCAATTGGGGGTGACTACTGGTCGGCGCGCGGTTTCCTCCTTTACTATGAGGCTCGCCCAAACGAGCCGCTCACACTCGTTGTCGTACTTGGAACCAGGAACCAGGAACTATGCGTCGCGAACGTGACACCGATATCTTGATCGTCGGCGGCGGCACCGGTGGGTGCGCCGCGGCGATGGCCGCCGCCAGCCTTGGCCGGCGCGTCGTCATGGCCGAGGAGACCGACTGGATCGGGGGCCAGCTCACGCAGCAGGCGGTGCCGCCCGACGAGCATCGCTGGATCGAGAGCCACGGCTGCACCCGGCGCTACCGCCAGTACCGCAACCTCGTGCGCCAATACTACCGCGACCACTATCCCCTTACGCCCCAGGCGCGCGCCATCCCCCATCTCAACCCCGGCCAGGGTGGCGTCTCGCGCGTCTGCCACGAGTTCCGCGTCGGCTTGGCGGTGCTCGACCAGCAGCTCAACTACCTGCGCTCGCGCGGGCTCGTCGAAGTGCTGCTGCGCACCAAGGCCGTCGCCGCCGAGACCGACGGCGACCGCGTGCGCGCCGTGCGGCTGCGCGACCTCGAGACCGGCGCCGAGACGGTGATCTGTGCGAGGTACGTCCTCGACGCGACCGAGCTCGGCGACCTGCTGCCGCTGGCGGGAGTCGAGTATGTCACCGGCGCCGAGAGCCAGGCCGAGACGGGAGAGCCGCACGCCGTCGCAGGCCCGGCCCAGCCCGACAACGTCCAGGGCATCGCCTGGTGCTTCCCCATGGCGTACGATCCGGCACCCGGCGCCAACCACGTCATCGAGAAGCCGGCGCAGTACAAGCGCTGGCGCGACTACGTGCCGCCGACGCGCCCGGCGTGGACGGGCAAGCTGCTCGACTGGACGCATCCGCACCCACACACCTGCGAGCCGCGCACGCGCGTGCTCCTGCCCGAGGAGCAGGAGACGCCCGGCCAGGCGCTGTGGCTCTTTCGGAGAATCATCTACCGCGGCCACTACCCCGAGGGGCTGATGCCGCACGAGGTCACGCTCGTCAACTGGCCGCAGAACGACTATTACGAGTTTCTGCCCCCTCTGGCGGGGCAGCCCTCTGGATCGCCGGTCGGCCCGGAAAGCGCAACATCGGCCAACATCATCGACAAGCCTGAAGAACACGTCCGGCTTGCTCTGGAACAAGCCAAGCAGCTCTCCCTCAGCCTCTTCTACTGGATGCAGACCGAGGCGCCGCGGCGCGACGGCGGCCAGGGCTACCCCGGCCTTTACCTCCGCCCCGACCTGGTGGGCACCGCCGATGGGCTGGCGAAGTACCCCTACATCCGCGAGAGCCGGCGCCTCAAGGCCGTCTTCACCGTCACCGAGAACCACGTCGGCGCGGCGGCGCGCGGCATCAAACGTGGCCAGCCGGGGCAGGGCGAACCCTTCTCCGACAGCGTCGGCGTCGGCTGCTACCGCATCGACCTGCACCCGTCGACGGCGCTCGACAACTACATCGACATCGATTCGCTGCCCTTCCGCATCCCGCTCGGCGCGCTGTTGCCGATTCGGGTGCGCAACCTCCTCCCGGCGTGCAAGAACCTCGGCGTCACCCACATCACCAACGGCTGCTACCGTCTCCACCCCGTCGAATGGAACATCGGCGAGGCCGCCGGCCTCCTCGCCGCCCACTGCCTGGAAAAGGGTCTCGAGCCCCAGCAAGTCCGCGAGAACGAGACCAAGCTCAAAGAGTTCCAAGCCCTCTGCGTCGCCCAGGGCTTCGAGCTCGAGTGGCCGTACACGCACGCGGTATAAGCACACCATGAGGTACCGGTTTTGTGCCGGACCGGCGGGGCTGGCCTATCATTGCGACATATTGGCCGGCCGAAGCGTCGATCAAAAGTAAGTCAACGGTAACGGCGGCTTGCGATACACGCCCTACATCCTGCCGCTCTTGGTGTCGGCTGGGTTCGGCGTCACGCTGGCGTCTTACGCCTGGCGGCGACGCGATGTACCCGGCGCGGCGCCGTTCGCCTGGTTAATGGGCTCGGCGGCGGCGTGGGCGCTGGCCTACGTGCTGGACATCTCCACGACCGACCTCGCCTGGAAGACGCTCGTCTCCAACCTGAACTTCCCGGCGAACACCGTTCTGTCGGTGGCCGTCGTCGCGATGGCGCTGCAATTCGCCGGCCACGGGTATTGGCTTACCCGGCCGCGGCTGGCGGCGCTGTGCGTCGTTCCTGTGCTCACCAGCGCGATCGCGCTCACGAGCCAATGGCACACCTTGTGGCGGCACGGCTATTACCTGGCAGTCGACGAGCCGTTCTCTGTCCTGCTCTATGAGGTTGGTCCCTGGTACTGGGTACACGCTGCCTATAGTTACGCGATGGTAACGGCCACCGTCGTGCTGCTGGTGCAGGCGGCACGGGGGGTACCCTGGATCTACACGCGCCGTACGGCGGTCTTCATCGTCGCGCTCGCGGTGCCCGTGGTGGCGGACGTCTTGTTTCGTTTTCGGCTTACGCCGGTGCCCGGCTACAATCTCGCCCCCAGCGCCTTTGCCCTGTCGGGGCTACTGGTCACCTGGGCGCTGTTCCGCTATCACGTGCTTGACCTCGTGCCGATCGCCCGCAGCACGATTGTCGAGCAGATGCACGCGGTGATGCTCGTCGTCGACCGGCAGAACCGTATCGTCGACTTCAACGCGGCGGCGCAGCGGGCGATCGGCTTCGATCCGAAACGGGTGATCGGCCAGCCCGCCGAGGTCGTCTCCGCGCGCTGGCTCGATCTGGTCGAGCGCTACCGCGAGGCCGAAGGCGTGAGCGAGCAGATCGCCGTCGAGGAAGCCGGCGAGCGGCGCTCGTACCACCTCTCGATCGCGCCGATTCACGACCGGCAGCAGCGTACGCTCGGACGCCTCGTCGTGCTGCACGACGTCACCGAGCTCGAGCGCGCCAAGGAGGCGGCGGAGGCCGGCGTGCGCGCCAAGGCCACCTTCCTGGCGACAATGAGCCACGAGATTCGCACGCCGCTCAGCGTCATCCTGAGCCTGGCGCAGGTGCTGGCGCGCAGCGATACCCTGACCGACGACGAACACCGGCACGTCGGGCTCATCCAGCAAAGCGGCGGCCATCTGTTGACGCTGCTCAACGACGTGCTCGACATGGCGCGCAGCGACGCCGGCCGGCTCGAGCTGCAGCCGCGCCCGTTCGATCTGCACCGCCTGCTCACCGACCTCGACGGTCTCTTTCGCCCGCAGGCCGCGGCGCGTGGGCTGGCGCTCCGCATCTGGTGGGTGGAAGGCGTGCCCCGCTACGTCGTGGGCGACGACGCGCGCCTGCGCCAGGTGCTGTTCAACCTGCTCGACAACGCGCTCAAGTTCACGACGCGGGGTGACGTCGCGCTGTGGGTGGAGCGCGTCGACCGGGCGCAGGCGCCGGACTACCGGCTGCGCTTCGCCGTGGCGGATACCGGCATCGGCATCGCCGCCGGCGAGCTCGCCGGCGTGTTCGAGCCGTTCGTGCAGACCGAAAGCGGCCGGCAGGCGCAGGCCGGCACTGGGCTCGGTCTGGCGCTGAGCCGCGAGATCGTCCGTCGCATGGGCGGCGAGCTAACCGTGCGGAGCGAAGTCGGGCGCGGCTCGGCCTTTACGTTCGACGTGGCCGTCGAGGCGCTCGAAGGCGAAGCAGCGGCGCCCGCGGCGATCGGCCGTGGACGCGCCATGGCCGGACTCGCCGCCGGCCAGGCGCCGCGCCGTGTGCTGGTCGTCGACGACGACGACGCCAACCGGCGGGCGTTGATGGCGCTGCTGGCGTCGCTCTCCGCGCCCGGTGCGCCGGTGCTGGAGCTGGGAGAGGCGCACGACGCCCAGGACGCGCTGCGCCTCTGGCGGGCGTGGCGTCCCGACCTGGTGTTCCTCGACATGCGCCTGCCCGACCGCAGCGGGCAAGACGTCGCGCGGGCGATCAAGGAGCGAGCGCTCGCGCCGCCGGCGGCCGGCGGCGAAACGGCGATCGTCGCGCTGTCGGCGAGCGCGTTTCCAGAAGAGCAGGCGGCGTTCCTCGCCGCCGGCTGCGACGATTTCGTACCCAAGCCGTACCGCACCCAGGACGTCCTCGCTTGCCTGGTGCGGCACCTGGGAATGCGGGTGGAATACCGCGGCGCAGAGCCGGCGTATGGCGAGGCGCGCGTCGCTGCGCCGCTCGAGGTCGCGGCGCGCCTGGCGGCGTGCCCGGCAGAGTGGGTGGCCGCGCTCCGTGCGGCCGCCGAACTGGGCGACTTCGACGGTGTCGAGGCGATGATCGCGCGCCTCCGCCCGCGCGACGGCGAGCTCGCCGCGCACCTTGCCGCCTGGGCGGGCGAATACAACCAGGAGGCGCTGCTCCGAGCCACGGCGTACGTCGAAGCCGTGGCGCACGCCGGCGTCACGACGCACACCGCGCTCGCGGCGGCCACGGCGTCGACGGAGGGGCCATCGTGAACGCGACCACGGAGAGGGAAGGGGAGGCGGTATCGGGCGAGGTCCTGCTGGTCGACGACAGTCCGGCGGAGCTCCGGGCCCTGGCCGGCGTGCTCAAGGCGCACGGCTACCGCGTGCGCGCGGCCACAACCGGAGAGCGCGGCATCGCCGCCGCGCAGTTGGCGCCGCCCGACGTGATCCTGCTCGACGTCATGCTGCCCGACATGAGCGGCTACGACGTCTGCCGGCGGCTCAAGCACGACCCCCGCACCACGGCGGTAGGGGTGCTGTTTCTCAGCAGCCTCGACACGCCGGCGGACAAGCTGCGTGGGTTCGATGCCGGCGGCGCCGACTACGTCACCAAGCCGTTCCACGCCCCAGAAATCGTCGCGCGCGTGCAGGTCCACGTCGCCCGCCGGCAGGCCGAGCGCGAGCGCGAGCGCATCCTCTCGCTCATCGATCAAGAGCGCTCGACCCTGGCCGCAGTCATGGACAGCATGCGTGACGGGCTGGTGGTGGTCAACGCCGCGGGCAATATCCGGTACTGCAACAGCCGCGCCGGCGACCTGCTGGGGGTGCCCGCCGGCCGCGCGTTCGGCCGGCGGCCGCACGACGTCTTTGCCAGCGTACGGGTTGTCGGCGCGCCGGCCGAACGCGACGCTGCCCGGCCGGCCGACGGCCCGCCGTCTGGCGCGCCGGCCGGGTGGTCCGCCATCCTGGACACCCTGCGCTCGGCCGGCACCGTCGACCTGGTGTGCGGCGGGCCATCGCCGTGTGACGTGCAGGTGTTCCACTTTCCGATCGTGGACAGCCGTGGTGCGGGGATGGGCTACGGGCTGCTGATGCGCGACGTCACCGAAGAGCGCGCGCTCGAGCGCGCCAAGGAAGACTTCACCTCGATGATCTCGCACGAGCTGCGTACGCCGCTCAGCGCGATCAAAGGCTTCGCCCGCACGCTGCTGCAGCCGCCGGCCGTCGCTGCCGGTTCCCCCGGGGCCCAGAGCCCAGCCGGTGGCACGCCGGTGGGTGCCGCCCAGCAGCGGCAGTTCCTGTTTTACATCGACCAGGCGTGCGACCGGTTGCTGGGCCTGGTCGAGCAACTGCTCGAGATGGCGCAAATGGCGGCCGGCGAGTTCGCCGTCGAGCCGCGCGGCATGCCTGTTGCGCCCCTGGTGCGGGCGGCGGTCCGGCGGCTGCGCGCCGCCAAGTGCACTTGCCGAATGGACGTATCCGCGCCGGCGCGGCTGCCGCGTGTCCTGGCCGATGGCGCGCGCATCGAGCAGGTGCTGCACAATCTCCTCGACAACGCCTGTAAGTACGCGGGGGCCGGAGGCGCCATCACCGTCACCGCACGGCGCGACGCCGATCAGGTGGTGATCAGCGTGGCCGACGAGGGTGAGGGCATCCCGGCCGGCGAGCTGGCCGGCTTGTTCGACCGGTACCGCCGCGGCCGCAGTGCGCGGCTCCGCCGTGTGGGCGGCAGCGGCCTCGGGTTGGCCATCGCCAGGGGTATTGTGGAGGCGCACGGCGGGCGCATCTGGGCCGAGAGCCCTGTGCCGGGCCGGCCGCCGGGCGCGCTCCCTGGCGCCGTCTTTCACTTCACGCTGCCGTGTGCGGTGGAGGCGGCCCCTCACCCCCTGACCCCCTCTCCCACAAGGGGCGAGGGGGAGCGACTCCGGAGGATGGAAGAATGATGCCGCCCAGTGTGCTGGTGGTCGAGGACGACCGGCTGCATCGCGTGTTGTTGGAGACCAATTTGACGCGTGCGGGGTACCGCGCTGTCGTCGCCTCAAGCGGCGAGGAGGCGCTGGCGCTGCTGGCGCGCGAGGCGGTCGACCTGGTGCTGCTCGATCTGCAACTTCCGGACGTCGACGGGTACGAGGTGTGCCGGCGCCTGCGGGAGATCAGCCGCGTGCCGGTCATCATGGTCACCGCGCGCGCCGGTCGGCAACAAAAGGTACGCGGGCTGCACCTCGGCGCCGACGACTACGTCACCAAGCCGTTCGACCCGGAGGAGTTGCTGGCACGCGTCGAGGCGGTGCTCCGCCGCACCGGCCGGCTCACGGCCCGCACGATTGCCGCCTACCGTAACGGCGAGCTCGAGATCGCGCTCGACCGGCCCCGCGTGCTGCTGCGGGGCAAAGCGGTGCGGTGCACCAAGCTGGAGCACCGGCTGGTCCAATTGCTGGCCCGGAACGCCGGCCAGGTCTTCCCCCAGGAGGAGCTGCTCCACAAGGTGTGGGGACCCGGTTACGAGCACGAGACGGCGCTGCTGCGCACGGCGGTCTGGCGGCTGCGGCGCAAGCTCGAAGACGATCCCACGAACCCCGTGTACCTGTTGTCGTACCGCGGAATCGGGTACCTCCTAGCGCCGCCCGATTAGACCGAGTGCTACTCGTCTACGCCTGCGCCGCGGCTCCAGGCCCTCGTTCGTGCTCTCGCTCGATGGCCTCCGTCAACAACAGCTTCACGAGGGACTGGTAGGACACATCTCGTTTGTGGGCCATTACCTGCAAAGAGTGCACGAGCGACTCTGGGAGGCGGATGGAGATGGTCTTCACCGATGGCCTGAGCCGGGGGAATTGGGCCGGCCGGAACTGCGATGGCGCGATAAAATCCGTCGCCTCGTGTGTTTGCCAGAAGGCACGCTCTTCGTCTTCGGAGTCAAATCGTGGAATGGCTCGACGCCTCACCATGGATACTCTCGTCGCTCTCGTTTCGTCATGTCCCGGGCAGAAATGACGCGCACCCGCTGGCCCCGAGCCGTGAAGACCAGAAATACACAACGCCCTCGGTCTGTGCGGCCTAGCACGTAGTACCGTTGCTCGCTGTCAGAATGTTCCTCATCTGGGTAGACGAGCAGGGGCTCATGAAAGAACACCTCTTCGCACTCGACGTCGGAAACGCGGTGCCTCTCCCAGTTCTTACCTCGGTTACCTTCGTCCCAGTCGAACCCTTCGAACTCATCAAGAATCAGCATCGGGGCCGCCCGGTCGGTACATGATCAGTATACACCGAGTACAGCACGGCAGAAGTTCGTGCCCAGTTGTCATCTGTCACGCCACGGCTCGCCCGCCGCCCCTCGGCGACAAATTGTGATGCAACGGTGATACAACGGTGACGCAACGGTGATATTCGTCCGGTACATTCGATGGCGTGCGTAGTATGCGCCTGAGCGGCGACGTGGCGTCTCACCCTGGGCCCCGGCCAAACCGCGCGCCGCCCGCAGACGCCGCCGCGGTGCCGGATGCGCCTGCGGCGCCGGTGGCGGTGGTCGCCGACGGCGACGCGGCGCTGCGGCAGCGCATCGGCGCGACTCTGGCCGGCGCCGGCTGGCGCGTGCACGAGGCCGCCGATGGGCTCGGCACGCTCGAGTTGGTGCGCGCGCTCCAGCCGGCGGTTGTCGTCCTCGCGGCGGAGCTGGCCGAGCTCGACGGGCTGGCGGTGTGCTGGGCGATCGGGCACGACCCGCTGCTCGCCGCGACGCGTCTGGTGCTGACGACGGTCGATGCGCAATTAGTCGAGCGCCGGCACGAGCTCGGCGCCGGCGCCCACGCCTACCTGCTCAAGCCGTTCGACGGCGCGGCGCTGGCCGGCGTGCTGGCGCGTCTGTGGGGGTAGAGTGAGCAATGAAGACACCGCCGGCACAGCGAACTGAACAACCTGAACGACGGAAAGGAAATGCCATGTTCTTGGGCTCCAAGCGCGAGGGTGCGCAACTTCACCGGCACCGATGGCAAGCAGGGGCGTTGAGCGGTCTCTTGCTCATCGTCTTGGTCCTGGCGGCGGTCGGAAGGTCGGCTGCGCCGACGAGGGCTGCCACCTGCGGCGCGACCACGCGCGTCTGGATCGGCGAAACTGGTGGCAACTGGTCGACGCCGGGTAACTGGGACGCCAACACCGTCCCGGTCGACGGCGATGCCGTCATCTTCCCGCTGTCGTCCACCGGGACGGTCAACGTCGACACCTCGGTGCATTTGGCGTCGATCCGATTCGACGGCGACGGGTACACCCTATCCGGCACTGGGACTCTCACGCTCGACTGCGACAACACCAACGGCATTATCTACACCACGACGGCCAGCAGCGGGACGAACACGATTGGTGCCACGCTCGACTTTGGCGCCGTCGCCCAGATCATTAAGGTGCAGGACAGCACCGACACGCTCAACATCTCGGGCCCAATCACGGCCTCCAATACGATCACCATTGGCGCCGGTGGCTATACCGGGACGGTGAAATTCAGCGGGGCGACGGCGAACGCGATCACCGGTTCCACGAACGTGGCCTACGGTACGTTGTTGTTCGACAAGACGGCCACGGATGGCGCTGTCAGCGGATCTCTAAGTATTGGCTCCGGCACGACGGTACAACTGCTGCGGAACGCACAGATCGGCAATTCGTCGTCTGTGTCGATCAGCTCATCAGGCACGTTAGACCTCAACGGGAAGATCGAAGGCTTCAATGGGCTAAGTACGGGTAGCGGGTCCACCGTTTCGCTCGGCATCGGGGCGCTTACCGTGGGACTCAGCAATGGCAGCAGCTCATTGTCGGGGGTCATCTCTGGCACGGGTGGCTTCACTAAATCCGGCAGCGGTACCCTCTTCGCCTCGGGCACAAACACGTACACCGGCCAGACAACAGTCGGCGCCGGCACCTTCCAGTTCGCCTCGTCGGGCACGATCATCCCCACGACGAACGACGTCGTCGTCAACGGCGGCACCCTGGACCTCTCGCTGCGGACCAGCACAACCTTTGGCTCGCTCTCTGGCAGCGGCGGCACCATCGCGCTGGGCACCGGCACGCTGACGGTGGGAGACACGAAGGACACCGTGTTCTATGGGAGCTTTTCTCAGAGCGGCATCGGAACCGGACCGACGTTGGTCAAGGCCGGCAGCGGCATTCTCACGCTCGCCGGTGGGTCGGGCACGTTCCCGACAAGCTCCCCCTACCTCGCGGTGACCGTGAACGCCGGCACGCTGCGGATGAGCGACACCGCGAGCGAGACGATCCACGCGCTCACCGGCTCGGCGACATTCAACATCGCCGGCATCGTGACGGTGAATACCACCGCCGCGGGCTCGCAGTTCGACGGTTCGATTACCGGCAGCGGTGGCCTCACCAAGGGCGGCACCGGCACGAACACGTTCACGCTTAACGGCATCAACACGTACACCGGCGCGACGACAATCTCGAATGGAACGCTGGCCCTTGGGACGAGTGGGCACATCTACTACAGCGTAGTCACGGTGGCGGCGGATACCACACTCGATGCCTCCGGCGGGAACAAGATCGTCGGCGGGCTGGCCGGCGCCGGCACCGTGAACGTGGGCAGCACGACGCTGACCGTCGGCGGCCCATCAGCGCTCTCGAGCAGCGGCTCGGGCACCTTCACCGGCACCTTCACCGGTACTGGCTGGAGCCTGGTCAAGAACGGCACCGGGACACAGACCATCGGCTCGGGGGTTACTACCCTCCCGACGACGCTGGCGTTGACCGTCAACGCCGGGACGCTCGACTTCAACAACGCCAGC
>JACQGX010000138.1 GCA_016199265.1 Chloroflexota bacterium
GCATGGTGCCGCCGGCTTGCATCATCCGGGCGCGCCGCATCTCGTCCGGCTCGGGCATGCCCACGCTCGGCTCATCCGGCTGACCCGGCTGGCCCGGCTCAGCCGGCACGCCCGATTCGGTCGCGGCCTCCTGCGCCATCGCCGACTGCACCGCCATTTTCAGGTGGTAGGCGATGTCGGGCGTGAACCACTCGTCGATCGTGCGCTCGAGCTCGCGCTCGCGCATCAGGACGAACCGGTTCTCCAGCTCCTCGCGGGTGATCACTCCCTTGGCGATGAGCAGCTCGGCCAGCGCCCGAAACTGGACGTAACTCGTAATGGCGTGGCCGGCGACGCTCATCATCATGCGCGCTACCGGTCCCATGGGGGCCAGCTCGCCCTCGGCCTGAGAACTGGTCATGGCTCGTCACACATTAGACCGAGCGATTCTAACCAACCGTGCTAGACTCGCCGTTATCCCCGTGCGGACCGCGAGCACCGAAGCAGCAATCGTCGCTACCGTCGTCATTGTCACCTGGAACGGGTTGGCGCACCTGCAGCGCTGCCTGCCGGCCGTATTCGCGCAGGAGCTGCCCAGTGGCGAGGCCTTCGAGGTGCTCGTCGTCGACAACGCCTCGACCGACGGCTCGCGCGAGTATCTCGCCAAGATCGCCGCGCGCGATACGCGCCTGCGCATTCTGTTAAACGACCGCAACGAGGGCTTTGCATCGCCCAACAACCGAGCGTTTGCCCAGGCGCGCGGCGAGTTCGTCGCCACGCTCAACAACGACACGCTGCCCGAGCCGGGCTGGCTTGCGGCGCTGCTCGCAGCGGCCCGCGTGTACCCGCGCGCCGGCAGCGTCGCCAGCCGGATGGTCTTCGCCCACGCGCCGCACATGATCCAGTCGGCCGGCATCACGATCGACCGCGCCGGCATCGCGTGGGACCGGCTCGCCGGCCGGCCCGTAACGGAAAGCGAGACTCGGCCCGTTCCGATCTTCGGTGCCAGCGCCGGCGCTGCGCTGTACCGCCGGGCGATGCTCCAGGAGCTCGGCGGCTTCGACGGCCGCTATTTCATGTACCTCGAAGACGTCGACCTTGCCTGGTGCGCGCAGCTTGCCGGTTGGGACGCGATGTACGCACCACAGGCCGTCGTGCGGCACGCCCACTCCGGCAGCGCCGGGGAGGGCTCGCCGTTCAAGAACTGGCACCTGGGACGAAACAAGCTGTGGACGATCGCCAAGTGCTATCCGTCGCCGGGACTTGTGTGGTACCTCCCGGTCATCGTCGCCTACGACCTGGCGTCGCTGCCGTTCACCGTCGTCACCAGGCGCGACCTCAGCCCGCTCCGCGGCCGGCTCGCCGCACTGTACGGCCTGGGACCGATCCTGGCGGAGCGCCGGCGGCTCCACCGGCGCTACCCCGACGGGTGGCAGCGCACCCGACGCTGGCTCCAACCGGTCGAGCCGCCCCTCACCGTCTTCCGTCGTTATCAACGGCTGCGGTCAGTCCTGGCGTCCCCGTCTCCTCTCCCGCAGGGAGAGGGTTAGCGTGAGGGCTCCTTACCGGTCCGGCCCGCCGCCAAAGAGATCGGGCAGATACTCCTGTGCCAGCGCGAGCAGCTCGTCCTGCGTCATGTTCGAGGCGCGGCCGGCGTCATACTGGCGCTGGATG
Source organism: Chloroflexota bacterium (assembly GCA_016199265.1). GTDB lineage: Bacteria > Chloroflexota > UBA11872 > UBA12225 > UBA12225 > JACQGX01. The sequence continues at coordinate 1,654 of JACQGX010000138.1, forward strand.
GCCTGGTGCATCGCCACGATGCGCGGGTCGTGCTTGTCGATTCGGGCCTGCCCTGCCTGCCTTGATGGCGCTCGAAAGGAGCCCGTCGCCGGAGCCTGCACCGAGCTTGCCGTGGGTTCGCGATCGAGCCCGAGCTGCTCGTTGACCCAGAATGTCACACCGGCGGTACCCGACTTATCGTTGATCCCGACGCCGACCGGCCGCCGCAGCAGCTTTCTCGTGTCGAAGACGTTGTAGATTTCTTCGTCCTTGAGCAGCCCGTCGGCGTGGATGCCGGCGCGCGTGACATTGAACTCCGACCCCAGCAACGGATAGTTCGCCGGCACCGGCACGCCGCAGACGTCTCGCATGTAGCCGACGATTTCGGTCAGCACGCGAGTATCGATCAGCGCACGCTGCTCGGTCGGTCCGACGAGGCCGATGTATTCCATCACCGCGGCCTCGAGCGGCGAGTTACCGGTGCGCTCGCCGGTGGAGAGCAGCGTCGCGTTGATTGCCGAGCAGCCATAGAGCCAGGCGGCGACCGAGTTGGCGTGGACCTTGAACAGGTCGTTGTGCCCGTGCCACTCGAGTTGCTGTGGCGGGACCCCGGCCTCGTCGACGAAGGCGCGCACCAGTTTTGGCACGCCGCGTGGCAGCGTTGCCGAAGGCCACGGCAGCCCCACGCCCATCGTATCGCACAGCCGGATCTTGATCGGTACTCCCGACGCGCTGGCGCGCTCCATCAGCGCTTGGGCGAACGGGAGGGCAAAGCCATAGACGTCGGCGCGCGTCAGGTCCTCGAAGTGGCAACGGGGCTTGACTCCCGCATCCAACGCCGCGTCGACGATTTCGAGGTAGAAGCGCAACGCGTCGGGGCGGCGCATGCCCAGCTTGTTGAAGATGTGGTAGTCGGAGCACGAGGTCAGGATGCCGGTCTCCTTGAGGCCCGCCGCCCTGACGAGCTGAAAGTCAGACTTCACCGCGCGGATCCAGCCGGTCACCTTGGGATAGCGGTAGCCCCGCGCGAGCACCGCTTCGAGCGCGGTACGGTCCTTCTCGGTGTAGAGGAAGAACTCGCACTGCCGGATCAACCCGCTGCCGCCGTCGAGCTTGTGCAGCAGATCGTAGAGGTGCACGATCTGCTCGACGGTGTACGGTTCGCGCGCCTGCTGGCCGTCGCGGAAGGTCGTGTCGGTGATCCACAGCTCAGGTGCGGGCGAGAGCGGCACCTCGCTCTTTTCGAACAGCACGTGCGGCACGTCTTCGTACGGAAACACGCTGCGGACGAGATTCGGCGCATCCACGTCGTGCACGTCCAGGCGTGGCTGCGGCCGTCGTGGCTGAAACTGGCTCATGGCTGTCGCTCCCTTACAGTCGCCGGTGATTGTCGTTCAGGTTGATAATACGTCATTTATATTGATTTAGCTGGATATAGATCGACACGGTATAGTTGGTCTGGGTCTTAGGATGCTGAACCTGAACGGCGAGGAATACTTGACCGCCGAGGAGGCGTGCTCGCTGCTGGGCGTAAAGGCGTCGACGCTGTACGCCTACGTCAGCCGGGGCATGCTCTCCAGCTACCGGCAGGGAATACGGCGGCGCCGGCTCTATAAGCGACGCGAGGTCGAACGGCTGATCGAGCTGCGCCCCAGCGCCGTGGCGCCGGTCACCGAGGCCGCCGAACTGACCGAGCCGCGGACCAACGTGCCACGCGCGGAGGATTGGATTCCGTTTGTGAATTAACCGGGGATCCCCCTCATCCCCCAGCCCCTTCTCCCACGCCGGGGAGAAGGGGAGTGGAAACCTACGCGCCGGGGAGATGGGGAGTGCAGACCCACGACGTTACAATCGATCGATGCGTGCACACCCGCGCTCTCTCCCGCTCGTCGCGTTGCTGGCCGTGCTTGGCGCCGGCGCCTTACCGTGCCACTGGACGAACGGAGTAACACCGACGGCCGAGGCGCAAGCGCTTGTGCCTCAGGAGATTCGCCTGCACCTGACCGAGTGGGCGCTCGAGCCGACGGTCGTCAACGTCGTCGCCGGGAGCGTCATCCGGCTGGTGGCGGTGAACGAGGGAGCGCTGCCGCACGTGCTGGCCGTCGAGGGCGACGACGTCTACGTCGAGACCGATGCCATCGGCAGCGGCGGTTCGGCTTCGCTCGAGCTTTCCTTCCCAGTCGCCGGCCGCTTCGACCTTTTCTGCCCCGTCGGCGAGGGCCTGCACCGCGTCTTGGGCCAGGAAGCCGAGCTTCACGTGCTGGCATCCATCGACGGCCTTGGTCTTCCGGGTGCCGATGATGCCGCCGAAGCGACACCACTAAACCAAGTGCAAAGTGCAGAGTACAACGTGCAAAGTGAGAATGCCTGCGGGTTTCACCTTGGCCTTGGTTTAGAGGGACAGGACGCCGTGGCACAAGACGATGAGGCGCCGGTAGAAGGCGGAGAATTGCCGGCCGCCGACGAATAGCCCGACCTTCGTGCGCCGATGGGCACAGAGCGTGGAGAACGGAGCGTGGAGAAGGAGGCCCTCCTTTTGAACGACAAGCTGCAGGAGCTCAGGCAACACCTGCTGGGGGTCGACGACCTCAATTCCTCCGCCGCCGTGCTCGGCCGACGACTCGTGCCTGCGGCAGCGTTTTCCCGAGGCGCAGCAATGGGCGTTTGGCGAGGAGGTGATTAAGCGCTTCGGCTACGACTTCACGCGCGGCCGCCAGGACAAGACCCACCACCCGTTCACGACCAAGTTCTCGATCGGCGACGTGCGGATCACGACGCGGGTCAACAAGCACGACCTGCGCGAGGCGCTCTTCGCCACGATGCACGAAGCCGGGCACGCGGTCTACGAGCAGGGCGTCTCTCCCGACTTTGAGGGCACGCCGCTGGCGCAGGGCACGTCGGCGGGCGTCCACGAGAGCCAGTCGCGCCTGTGGGAGAACGTCGTGGGGCGCAGCCGTCCCGTGTGGGAGCATTTGTATCCGCGTCTCCAGGCGATCTTCCTCGATCAGCTCGGCGGCGTCTCACTCGACGCGTTCTACCGCGCGATCAACAAGGTCGAGCGCTCGCTCATCCGCGTTGAGGCCGACGAGGTGACGTACAACCTGCACATCATGGTGCGCTTCAACCTCGAGCTCGACCTGCTGGAGGGGCGGCTGCCCGTACGCGATCTCCCGGAGGCATGGCGCACGCGCTACCACGCCCACCTCGGCGTGACCCCACCGGATAGCCGCGATGGTGCGATGCAGGACGTCCATTGGTTCGCCGGGCGCATCGGCGGCATGTTCCAGGGATACACGCTGGGCAACATCCTCGCCGCGCAGTTCTACGACTGCGCCGTTAGAGCCCGTCCCGAGGTTCCGGGTGAGCTCGCCGTCGGGGAGTTCGGCACACTCCGTACTTGGCTCACGGAGCAGATCTACCGGCACGGCCGCAAGTTCACCATGGCCGAGCTCGTCGAGCGCATCACCGGTGGACCGCTGCGCATCGAGCCGTACGTCGCGTACCTCCGCCGCAAATACGGTGAGCTCTACCAGCTCTAACATCACCGCACGGGTGACCGCACGTGCGGTTACCCGTGCGGGTGAATTACCATTTTCACAGACGCACCCTTGCGCGGGCGAGTCAGTGTCACACAACGCTCGTCCGACCGCGCTCTACACAACTGCTCTCGATGATCCGATCAACGAAGGTGATAGTCAGTGTCCGCCGCTCGCGTGCTGGTGGTTGAAGACGACCCCTGCATCCGCGACCTAGTGACGATGGCGCTGTCCGACGAAGGGTATGAGGTCATCGCGGCCTCGGACGGGGCGATCGCGCTCGATTTCACGCGCGAATACCCACCCGACGTGATTCTGCTCGATATGCAGATGCCGGTGATGGACGGCTGGACGTTCGCCCGCATGTACCGGCAGACGTGTGCGTCGTGCGCCCCAATTGTCGTCATCACGGCGGCGACCGATGCGCGTGCCCGCGCCGCCGAGATCGAGGCCGACGACTGCCTGGGCAAGCCGTTCGACCTCGACGCACTACTCGACTGCGTCGACAGATTCGCGCACGTCCGCCGCTGACAGGACGCCGCAAGTAGGACAACGCACGGTGTTGTTGGTGGGCGGCTTCGTCGTCTTCACCTTCGCCGCGTCCGGTTTTGGCTGAGGGCCTGCGGCCGGATTGGACTGTTCGCCGTCGAACCGGCTGGTCGTGCCGGCGCTGATGGGCAGAATCCTGCCCCTGCAAGAGGCGGCACAAAGCTCGCCACAGAATGCAAAAAGCCCCTCTTCGTGGTCAACGAGAAGAGGCCTGCCCATCTGGCGTTTATGGAGCCGACGGGGGGATTTGAACCCCCGACCTGCTGTTTACGAAACAGCTGCTCTACCACTGAGCTACATCGGCAGACACGAAATTCTACCAGATTCACCGCCATTTCTGGCGGCTCGCATACGACCAATTGCCTATTGTGGCACCTCAGTCATGACTGCGCCGCCCCCGCTTTTCCAAGTAGTAGCCTAGCCCGCGCCGCGCCAGGATGTATTCGGGATTACGCGGGTCGGCCTCGATCTTGTTGCGGAGGAGGCCGACGTAGGTTTTGACGTAGCCGCTCTCTCCGGCGTAGGCCGGGCCCCAGACGTGCTCGAGGATCTGCTCGTGCGAGAGCACCTGGCCGGCGTGCCGCGCCAGCACTTCGAGCAACTTGTACTCGGTCGCGCTCAGCGTCACTTCCTCCCCGCGCGCAATCGCCAGCCGGCGCGCCGGGTCGACCACCAGGCGGCCGTCGTCAAAGCTCATCAGCTCGTTTGACGCCGGCAGCGCCTGGCTGCGTCGGCGGAGCACCGCACGGATGCGCGCCAGCAGCTCGATGGGGCTAAACGGCTTGACGACGTAGTCGTCGGCGCCCGAATCGAGGCCTCGCGCCACGTCGTGCTCGGCATCGCGCGCGGTGAGCATGATGACCGGCGTGTCGGAGATGTCGCGCACGCGCCGGCACGTTTCCCAGCCGTCCATGACCGGCATGCCCACGTCGAGTAGCACCAGGTCGGGCCGGTTCTGATACAGTTGGCGCAGCGCGTCGGCCCCGTTTGACGCCTCGATTGTTCGATAGAGCGGCTCGAGCGCCCCCCGGCAAAGCATGCGCATACTGGTGTCGTCGTCGACGACGAGTACCAACAGAGTGCGAGAATCGGTTGCCATGGGATCCTCCTGCCCGGAGCACCACACACGCTGCGTGCGCGATCAGCGCCGCGTTGGCACACGCGCTGCCCGGCGGTGCTCTTCCACGCTTGCCCATGACTATATGCGCTGGACGACGACATGGCCCCATGCGCTACCCTGGTAGGCCATAGCGATAGCGTTTGCCACAGCCACGATGACCATCTCTTCCACAACCGCCGGCAGCTCGTCCGGTGCCGTGCACGGCGCACCGGCCGGCGAGTCAATCCGGGACACCCTCGCGGCGCACGTTTCGCCCGACGATCGCCTCGCGCTGCTGCGCAATATGATTCTCTGCCGCGTGCTCGAACGCGCGTGCTGCGAGCTCAATCCGCGCTGGTTTCCCGCCGAGGGCGAAGAGGCGACGATTGTCGGCACCTTCTATGGACTGCGGCCCGACGATGTGATCGCGGCGCACTACCGGGGCCCGTTCATCGCCTACGCCATGCGCGGCGCCGAGCTGGGGCGGCTCGTCGGCCAGGCGCTCGGCAAAGCCAACGGGTACGCCAAAGGGCGCGCGCTCGGCTTCACCGGGCCGGTCGAGCTCAACATCGTGCCGTGGGTCGCGGGTGATCTCGGCACCAGTCTCGGCGTCGCCACTGGCGCTGCCCTTGGGCTGCAGTACGAAGGCGGCGATCGCGTCGCCGTCGTCTCGTTCGGCGACGGCACGTCGAACCGCGGCGACTTCCACGAGGCGGTCAATCTCGCCGCCGTCTGGAAGCTGCCGATCGTCTACGTCTGCCAGCATAACCAGTACTCGATCTCGCTCCACGCCTCGCAGGTGCTCGCCTGCGGCAGCATCGCCGCGCGTGCTGCCGGTTACGGCATTCCCGGCGTCTCGGTCGACGGAAACGACGTGCGCGCCGTTCACGCTGTGGTGCAGGAGGCCATCGGCCGGGCGCGCGCCGGCGAAGGGCCAACCTTGATCGAAGCGTGTACCTACCGGCTGGGCGGCCATTGGGCGTCCGACCCCGGCGGGTACCGCTCGCCAGAGGAAGAGAACGAATGGCGCCGGCGCGATCCACTCCCTGGCTACGAACGACAGCTCCTCGCCGAGGGACTCGTCGACCAACCGGCGCTCGCCCGCCTCTGGGACGAGGTCCGGGCCCAAGTCGCCGCCGCGGTGGCCGAGGCGCAGGCCGCACCGCCGGCGGACGAGGCCGACCTGGGGTTGGATGAGGTGTTTGCAGGAGAAAGTGCGCTGGCAAATGGCTGTAAGTGAAGGCAGGCTGCCGGCCATGCCCCCGAGACGCCTCACCTTTGTCGAGGCGCTGGTCGAGGGCATGCGTGGCGAGATGCGCCGCGATCCAGACGTGTTCCTGATGGGCCAGGACGTCGGCGTGATGGGCGGCGCGATGGGGGGCTCAAAGGGACTTTACGATGAGTTCGGGCCGCGGCGCGTACGAGAGACGCCGATCTCCGAATCGGCGATGGTCGGCGCCGCCGTCGGCGCCGCGCTGACCGGTAAGCGCCCGATCGTCGAGGTCTCTTTCGGCGAGTTCCTCCCAACGTGTATGAACCAGATCGTGCTCCAGGCGGCGAATTTGCATTACATGACCGCCGGCAAGGCGTCCGTGCCGATGGTGCTGCGCACACGCGTCGGCGATGGCCCCTATCGCGGCCATCCGCAATGCTTCGAAGCCTGGTTCACCCACGTCCCGGGCCTGAAGGTGGTGATGCCCTCCACGCCGGCCGACGGCCTGGGCATGATGGTGGCGGCGATCCGCGATCCCAACCCGGTGCTCTTCTTCGAGCACATGTACCTCTACCACGCCATCCGTGGCGACGTGCCCGACGGCGACCACGCGACGCCGCTCGGCAAGGTCTTCGTCCGGCGCGAGGGGACGGACGTGACGGTGGCCGCGACCGGCTGGATGGTGCACAAGGCGCTCGCCGCCGCCGAGCTGCTCGGCGGCGAGGGCGTGAGTGTCGAGGTGATCGACGTCGCGTGCCTCGCGCCACTCGACTTCGACACGATCGCCGCCTCGATCCGAAAGACGAGCCGGCTGATCGTGGCGCACGAGGCGTGGAAGGTCGGTGGGCTCGGCGCCGAGATCGCGGCCGAGGCGGCCGAACGGTGTTTCTTCGATCTCGATGCGCCGGTGGTTCGCGTCGGCGCGCCGCAGACTCCCCTGCCACTCGCCAAGCCGCTGCGTGACCGGTTCCTGCCCGGCACACACGATATCCTTTCCGCCATCCGAACCGTTTTGACCACTTGAGGTGGTTTGCATCTGTGGTTTCAAGAAGGACCAAGGACGATGCCACTGAGGACACCTGAGCAGTATCTAGAGAGCCTGCGCGATGGGCGGCGGGTGTATTACCGCGGCCGGCGCGTCGAGGATGTCACGACCCACCCGGTGATCGGGATCGCCGCGCGCCACGCCGCGATCGACTATGAGATGGCGGAAGACCCGGCCTACCGCGATCTGGCGGTCGTCGACGGCGTGAGTCGCTACTTTGTCCCACCGCGAAACGCCGATGATCTGCTTGCCCGCAGTCGATTAATCGAGACGGCGACGCGGCTGGGCGGCACGCTCGTCGTCCTGATCAAGGAGATTGGCTCGGACGCTCTCTACGCGCTGAGCATCGTCGCCGCCGAGCTCGATCGACGCACCGGCAGCGCGTATGCGCTCCGCGTGCGCGCATTGCTCGAACGCTGCGCCGCCGAGGACCTAGCCATCGCCGTGGCGCAGACCGACGTCAAAGGCGATCGCTCGCTCGGTCCGGCAGAGCAGGCGGCGCGCGGCAACCCGGACGCCTATCTTCGCGTCGTCGAGCGCCGCGGCGACGGCATCGTCGTCCGCGGCGCCAAAGCGCATACGTCGGTCTCGACCAACGCCAATGAGCTCATCGTGCTGCCGACGCGGGCGATGGGCGAGGCCGACGCCGATTACGCGGTGTCGTTCGCTATCCCGATCGACACGCCCGGCCTAACGCTGATTGCCGGCCCCCACGGCGGTGCCTCCCAGAGCGGCTTCGAGCACCCCGTCTCGTCGCGCCACAAGATGATGGAGACGCTCACGGTGTTCGACGACGTCTTCGTCCCCAACGAACGCATCTTCCTGGCCGGCGAGTGGCAGTTCGCCGGGCCGCTCGCCCTGACGTTCGTCGAGTTTCACCGCTTCACCGCCGTTTCGTACAAGCTGCCGCTGGTGGATGTGCTGGTTGGCGCCGCGTTGTTGCTGGCGGACTACAACGGGGTCGAGCGCGCCGGCCACGTGCGCGACAAGTTGGCGTGGCTCATTGCCTACGCCGAAGGGCTGCGCGCGCTGACGCACATCGCGGCGCACCGTTGCACGACCCACGCGACGGGGATTGCCATACCCGATCCGCTCACGGTGAACGTCGCCAAGCTGCACTTCGCCACGAACTACCACCAGGCCGTCGCCCGCGTGCAGGATATCGCCGGCGGGCTGCTGGTCACCGCGCCGGCCGCCGAGGACCTGGCCTCGCCCGATCTGGGCGAGTACGTCCGGCGCTACCTGGGTGGCAAGCTCGGCGTCGACACCGAGGCACGGCTGCGGGCGCTCAACTTGGCGTCCGACCTCACCGCCTCCGATTTCGGAGGTTACCAGGAGGTGCTCGCCATTCACGCCGAAGGCTCGATCGAGGCCGAAAAGCTCACCATCCTGCGCAACTACGATGCCGGCGCCGCCAAGGCGTACGCGAAGCAGTTGGCTGGGATCGAGACGACCGGTGACCGCCGATGACCGCCGGTGACCCCCAATCTTGGTAGTATCGTCGCCATGACCAGTTCGGCCAGCGCCACCACTGTCATCGCTACCTACCTCGACGAGCTCCACGATGCGATGCGCGGCGTGCTCGCGCCGCAGCTCGACGACGCCGTGGGTATCCTGCGCCGAGCGCGCGAACGAGGCGCGACGGTGTTCTTCTGCGGCAACGGGGGGAGTGCCTCGACCGCCTCGCACTTTGCGTGCGACTTGGCGAAGAACACGGCGCACCCGGCCAAGGGCCGGTTCCGGACGATCGCCTTCACCGACAACGTCGCGCTGGTCACCGCCTGGGGGAACGACAACGGCTACGATCAGGTGTTCGTCGAGCAGGCGCGCAATCTCCTGAGACCCGGCGACGTGCTCGTGGCGATCTCCGGCAGCGGCAACTCGCCCAACGTCCTCCACGCCGTGGCGTACGCGCGCTCGATCGGCTGTCAGGTCATTGGCCTGATCGGCTTCGCCGGCGGCAAGCTGCGCGAGCTGGTCGACGTGCCGCTCGTCGTCGCCGGCCGCACGATCGAGCAGGCCGAAGACGGCCATCTGATTCTGAACCACGCGATGTGTACCGCCATCCGCGCGCTCGACGCGCTCGACGCCGTCGAGTCCCACCCTGCCGATGCCCAGGGATCATGAGAGCCACACGCACCGCACGTCCACCCGATCCCCGCCGCGCGATCGGCGCGCCGCCGGCTTCCGCCCCACGGCGCCGCAGAAACCGCTTCAAGCGGCCGGCCGGCACCGGCGCTTCTGCGCCGGAAGCCACGCCGGCCGCGACCACCGGCGCATCGTCCCGTGCAGCCGCCCCGGCCGGCACCGTCACCGCTGCGCCAACGCAGACGGTCCCGCCGGCGCCGGTTGTACCGCAGCCGCAGGACTACGGCGGTCTCTGTGATCTTGCCCGCAACCTCCTGGTCCACCAGCGCGCCGGCGAGGCGGCCGAAGCGGCGCGCGGTGCCCTGGCGCTGCTGCCGCGCGGGCTGGACGCCCAGCGCCTGCTCGGCCTCGCGCTGCTCGAGCTGGGCGAGGCACGGCCGGCGATCGCGGCGCTGCAGGCGGCGCTGGTGTGCGATCCGTACGACGTCGTCGCTCAGGTCGGCATCGCGGAGGCGCAGGAGCACATCGGCGGGTGCGCCGCGGCCGAGGCGGACTGGCTCCGCGCCTGGGAGTTGGAGCCAGGACTGGAAGACGTGGAGGTGCGGCTCGCGGCGGCGCGGCGCGCGGCCGGAGCACTCGACGTGAACGACGGCCCGCCGCCGCTGACGCGTCCGGCGCTGACACGCATCTACCTCCGTGGCGGCTTGTACGAGCACGCGACCATTGAGGCACGCGCCGTCTTGGCGCGTGAGCCCGAGCGCCCGGACATGCAGCTCGCGCTCGCCGAGGCCTACTGGCGTGCGGGAGAAGTCGATGCCGCCGCCGCCGCGGCTGAGGCGATGTTGGATCGGTATCCGGACTGCGCCGCCGCCAATCTGCTCGCCGCCGCGCAGTGGCACGCCGCCGGTAGAGACCCAGTCGCGCTCCTGATGCGCGTCCGCGCCGCCGATCCCGCCGGCCGTATCGCGTCGCGCCTGTTCGACGATCGCGAGCCACCGCCGCTCTTCGAGACCGATCAGGCTCCGTCGCTGCCGGGCGCAGACGTTGCCAGCAGCGGCCTCTACGCCATCGCGGCCGGCGAAGCGTCTGCGCCGGTTTCGTCGCCTTCCGCGACGCAGCTCCTGCCGGTCGCGCCGCCTCCAGAGCCACTACCGCCTCCGGAGCCGCAGCCGGAACCAGATGCCGCGGTTGGAGCGCCCGCCGAAGCGGTGGCGGCGTCGCTCGAGACGACGCCGGCACCCCTGGTCGAGGCTGCTGCACCGGTTGAGGCCATCGCCGCGATCGACGCGGCCGGTACGGTCGATGCGATCGATGCCACGGTCGGCGACGCCGTTGAGCGGCCTCAGGTGCCTGCTGCACCCGAGACAGCGGACGCAGAACGGGCAGACGGAACAGTGGATGGGGCAGACGAGACAGACGAGACAGACGAGACGGATGACATGGAAGCGCCGTCGCCGGTGGACGTGTCTCTATCGTACGTATCGGGGGAAACGCCGGTTGCCGAGCCGACGGTTGTCCAACGTCTGGAGGAACCGGCACAGGAATCGGCCGGAGACCGGCCGATAATCGCGTCCACGGCTGCGCAGGCCGAAGCAGAGGCCGACGCAGGGACTGACACCGCACCAGGCCACGCATCACCCGTATCACCGGCCCTGAACGAAGTCCGCGCTGCGGGCGACGCGGCGATGCGCGTGGGCGACTACCTCGCGGCGGCCCGCCACTACGGCGTCGCCCTGCGCGAGCTCCGCAAAGCACACCGGCAATCGAGTGGGGAGAGCGAAACCTATGGATGATCAGACGCTGACGCAATTGCGCCGCGTGCCGGGCGTCGCCGCGGTGTACGTCGTCGCCGGCGACGCTGTCGCCGGCGCGACGGTTCACGGCGAGATCGGCGAGACCCAGGGGGCGCTGCTCGCCGCCATCGTCGGTGCGTTGCGCCAAGCGGCCGCCGATTTGGCGCTTGGCGAGCTCGGCGAAGCCATCGTGGAGGCTGCCGGCGGCGCCGTTATGGCCGGCACGCTCAGTGGCGGGCGCACGGCGGTCGTCGTCGCCGAACCCAAGGCCAATCTCGGTATGATCCGGCTAGAGATGCGCCGCCTCCGCCGCGGTGCGTCTTGATCACTAAGGAGTACCGATGGTCACAGCCGTTGAACGTACCCTGATCATCGTCAAGCCCGACGGCGTCCAGCGCGGACTCATTTCCGAGATTCTCAGCCGCTTCGAACGGCGCGGTTTCAAGATCGCCGGAATGAAGATGATCCACCTCAACCGGACGCTTGCCGAAACGCACTACGCCGTCCATCGCGGCAAGTTCTTCTACGAGGAGCTCGTCGACTACATCACCACGAGCCCCGTCGTAGTCGCCGTCCTCGAGGGCCCAAATGCGATCGACGTTGTCCGCGCGATGCTGGGGAAGACGCGACCGAATGAAGCCGCACCCGGCACCATCCGCGGTGACTTTGCCCTCGAGGGTCTGCGCAACCTCATGCACGCCTCCGATTCGCCCGAGACGTCTTCAAGTGAGATCACGCTCTACTTCAAGGAACACGAGCTCTTCACGTACGAGCGCGAGATCGATCGCTGGGTCTTGGCGTAGACCGGCGAGACTGCGGGCGACACCGATGCCACCAAACCGAAACGAGCACCCGCCATGGCGGGTGCTCGTTTTCTGTGGTCCTCGGTCCTCAGTTCGACGGCTGCGGACATCGTGCCCGCGGCGCGGCCACGCCGTGGCGACGAGGCTAGCCGGGCGGGAACGGATGCTACGCCCGAGTCGTCGTCTCGGTCGTCGTGCGCGAGGGCGCGGTCGGTGCGCCATTCTGGCTTGCCGAGGCAGCCGGTGGTGGCGTCGCAGCGCTCTGCACCGTCGTACTGGCGCTGGCCGCGGCCTCTTCCTCAGTCTGCGCCTTCTTGAACTCCTTCACCCCTTTACCTACGTCACGCATGACGCTGGGCAGCTTTCCGGCGCCGAAGACGATCAGCACAATCACGAGGACGATGATCAACTCGGGGCCGCCTAGGTTAAACGGCATACTGTCTGGCCTCCTGAACCCTACGACCCAATCATAACGCATTAGCCGCCGCTCGACGGCGCCGGTCCGCCAAATCGAGCGTTGGTCCTCCCCTGTTGTTCCCAGCGTCGGAGTTCGCGTCGATGGTCCCCCGGCCACGCCTCGAGCGAGGCAGCCGCACCCCCCGGCGTAGGTCATCGGCCGGCGTGGACGACACCCCCAACAGACTTAACCTCTGCCACGCCACCGTTGACGAAAGCGCAGAGAAGCATTAACATACGTGCGTATGCTATTGAAAAACTTCACATGCACGTGAACAAGGAGCACGCATTATGCCCGAAGTGACGGGCCATTGCCCAATGTGCGAGGCCGAGCTGGTCGTCACGCACCTGCGCTGCCAGCAATGCGGCACCGGTCTCGAAGGCGTCTTTCATCTTTCCCGGTTCGATCGGTTGGCGCGCGAGCAGTTGCGCTTCGTCGAAGTCTTCATCAAGAACCGCGGCGTCATCCGCGACGTCGAGCGCGAGCTCGGAATCTCGTATCCCACCGTTCGCAGCCGGCTGGACGAGGTCATCGGCGCCCTCGGCTACGAATCGGTCGCGCCGGCGTCGACCGTCGAGCCGATTGGGACGGCGGCCGGCGATGACGGCGTCGCCCCCGCCTCTGTGCCACCAGAGGCGGGGGCGACGCCGAAGGAAGACGTGGCGGACCGGCGGCGACATCTCCTCGATCGTCTTGCTGCCGGCGAGATCAGCGCCGAGGAGACGATCGGCGAGTTGCGCCGCCTGGGACAGGAGGGGTAGGCGCGTGGAGGCAGAACGGCTGCTCGTGCTCAAGATGATCGAGGCGGGTGCCATCACCGCCGAACAAGCCGTTGAGCTCCTGCGCGTGCTCGAGCAAACCGAGCGCACACCCGGTGCGGCGTGGCGCGCTTCCCGCAGTACCGGCTCATCGGGCGCGGCGTCAGCGTCGGACTCGACCGCAGGCACGATGGCGCCCGACCGACGTTCTACTCGCGGCGGGCATCCGCCGTCGATCGCGCTTCGACTGGGCCGACCGGCAAACGACAGCCAGACCACGGGGACCGCCGGACCGCATTGGCTGCGCATCCGCGTCGTCGACCGGCACGACCGCAGCAAGCTGAACGTCCAGTTGCCCATCGGCATTATTGGTTTGGCGCTCCGTCTCGGCGCGCGCTGGATTCCGGAGCTGCGGCTACTCGATCCCGACCTGGTGCTGGCAACCGTGCTCGGCCGGCCGACCGGGACGCTCTTCCAGGCCAGCGACGAAGCCGGCGGCGATCGAGTCGAGCTTATTTTGGAATAGCCCGGATTATTCACGCGGGCTCCGCTCATCTTGAGCTTGTCGAAGGACGCGCACGCCCTGCCCCGGAGCGGTGAATACTCCAGGATAGACGTTGTGGGAGTAAGGAATCATGGCTGAAGTCACATTCCCTGCCGGGGGACGAGCCACGCTCGATCTCCGGGACTGCACGGGAACGATCGTCTTGAAGGATTGGGATGAGCCGGCGATCCGTATCGTCGCCGAGGGCGAGGCGCAGCCGTTCGTCCCGCGCGACGGCGATGTGTTCCGCGTGCGGCTCGATGGTGGCGGCACGATAACGATGCCCACCGGCCTCCCGGCCGACGTGCTCGTTCCGGCCGCAGTGCAATTGCGCCTGATGCGGGTGACCCGCGCCGGCGGCGAGACGGTGGTGCGCCCGGTCACGGCCGAGGCGGCGCGCGACACCGCCGAGGCGAGCGAAACGCACGAGCGTGCGGCCGAGGGGACACCGGACATCGGCGAATTCGCGCGTGTCATGTCCGAGCGCGGCCGCCGCATCTTCGAAGAGATGACGCGCACGTTACGGGCGAGTGGCGCCGGCATTTCCGACGACATGGCACACCGTATGGAAGAAGCGGCCGAGCGCATCGACGAGCAGACACGTCGCCTTGCCGAGCGTATCCAGCACGAGGTCGAGCGCACAATGGAGACGACCGAGCGCGTGCAGCACCAGGCTCGCCACGCGGCCGCGCGTGCCGAAGAACGTGCCCGGCGCGCCGCCGAGCGAGCGGCCGCGCGCGCCGCGCATCACGCCGCGCGCCACGAAGAGCGCGCGCGGCGAGTTGCCGAACGCGTCGCCCAGCGCGCCGGCGGCCGCGCCGGCCGAGCCGGTCGCGGCCGCTGGTGGTTCGCCGACCGGTTCGACGAATGGGCCACGCACGCAGCCGCCTCGCCCGAAGGTGCCCCCGACCATCCCGGCGTACCGCGCGCCGCCACTGCGGCGACGCGTGAGGAGCGCCTCGCCATCCTCCAGATGCTCCGAGAAGGCAAGATCACCTCCGAGCAGGCGTCGAAGCTGCTGGAAGCCCTCGGGGGATAGCGATCGGCGGTCAGCGATCGGCGGTCAGCGATCGGCGGTCAGCGATCAGCCGTCAGTGCCGGATACGATCGGATCGGCGACGGCTGATCGCTGATCGCTAATCCAGCCAGCCCTGCGCGCCGATCAGCGGGACGAACTGCACTCGCCCGAGTGGGCGCTCGCTCAGGCGGCCGCCGGCGTCGCGTGAAACGACGACGAGCTGCTGCTCGCGCCGTCCGCCGACGGGGATCACCATTTGACCCCCGTCGGCGAGCTGGTCGAGCAGCGCGGGCGGCACCGTAGGCGGGGCGGCGGTCACGACGATCCGGTCGTACGGTGCGCCGTCGGGCCAGCCAAGGGTGCCGTCGCCGTCCACCACAGTCACGTTGCGGTACCCCAAGTATCCGAGGAGCCGGCGCGACCGCGCCACCAACTCAGGGTTCCGTTCGACGGTGATGACGACGCCCGCCAGCTCGGCCAGCACCGCCGCTTGGTACCCGGAACCGGTGCCTGCCTCGAGTACGCGGTGTGCGGGCCCGACGTCGAGCGCCTCGGTCATCGTGGCCACCACCGTCGGCTGCGAGATCGTCTGTCCCCACCCGATTGACAGCGCGGTATCTTCGAACGCCAGGTGGCGTTGCGCCTCGTCGACGAACATGTCGCGCGGCACGCGGGCCAGGGCGGCGAGAACGCGCTCGCCCGCCGCGCCTTCCCGCCGCAATTGCTGCACCAGCTTCGTGTGGGCCGTTTCCCAACCCATAGCGCTTCACTCGATGGAACGACCGCTTTTCCCCGTACCACGTTACCATCTCATGATGACTGCGACCACGCCGATTCCGGCAGCGCCACTGCCGTCCGGCGCCCACGCCGGTCGACTTGTGCGCCGCGCCGTGCTGCACCACACGGCCTGGCTCGTGCCGCTGCTCGGCGCCGCGTGCGTAACCGGCGGCCAAGGTGCCCGCCATCCTGACCGCGTGCGGCTGCTCGCGCCACAACACGCCGGTCGCCAGGCAAAGGTCGCGGCGTGGAACGAGCGGGTGGGTGCCGCCCCCTCTGGTCGCGCGATCGTCGAGCTTGCCGCGTCCGCGCCACCACCGCTTCCCGAGCGTGTGCCGGTGGATCCCGCGTTGCTCGAGGCGGTCGCCGCCGCCGATCCCCAGGCAGCGCACCTTGTCTGGCTTCCGTTCGAAGACCTGCCGCGCCTCGCCCGGCGCCGGTGGCTGCGGTCGATCGGCGAGCTCGTGCGCCGCGACCGGTTCGACCTCAAGCGTTTCATGCCCGTCGCGCTCCAACCGGCGTACGCTCTCGACGAGCGCCTGTACGCGCTGCCCGAGGAGGTCGAGGCGCGCCAGGTCTACTTCAACCGCCGGCACTTTGCCGAGGCAGCGATCGACGTTCGCC
>JACQGX010000137.1 GCA_016199265.1 Chloroflexota bacterium
GCAAGTCCGTCAGCGTCTCATACGGTTAGTCGGGTTTCACCTCGGAGACACGGAGACACGGAGACACGGAGACTCGGAGACACGGAGACACGGAGACACGGAGAGGGTTTGGGTGCTTTCAGTAGGCAGGAGCATCGCTCAGTGTGGTGCGTTCGTGAGTGAACAGCGGACCCGCTGAGAGAGGAGAGTTCACGGAGACGTCGAGGCGGAGCCTTGCGGTACCAAAGTTCCGTTCTGCGTAGGGCAGCATCTCGATCTCTCCGTGCGCTCTCCGCTCTCGTTGCAGCGTTGCTCCTCCGTTCGCCGTTGCCAAACCCCGATAGCCGCTGGGCTACTCACTACCCTAAATCCTCTCCGTGTCTCCGTGTCTCCGTGGTGAGTCCCTATCGCCGCAGCAGGGAGGGGAGTGATTTGCCGAAGCGCTCCGATTCTTCGGCGTAGTCGCGGAAGGGGTCGGACAGCTCCAGGACGTGGTCTTTGACGGCGATCGCGCCCCAGTCGATCAGGTAGGGAATGATGTGCCACGCGCCGGTGTCGCGGATGTCGCGCCAGTCGTCGACGTACTCGTAGACGACGAAGCGCTCGTCGCCCCACACCGCCCGCTCGCCGAGGCGCCGCGCCAGGACTTCCCAGCGGATGCTGTCGTCGGCCCGCGCCTCGGCCATCGCCCGCACGACGTGGCCGCGGCCGGCGGCGCGCGTGTCGGCCGGTGGCTGGTGCATCGCCCGTTCGGCTCTCTCGTCGTCGACCAGCGTCGGGATCTTCCCCTGCTTGCACAGCAGCGTGTAGAGGCTCACGCGCGGATCGACGTGGTGGTACGCCAGGTCCAGCTTGATCAGCGCCGGATCGTCCCAGCCGCGCGCCGCTTTCTCGGCATAGTGCGAGAGCTGCAGGAACTTCGTCACCCAGTCGACGTACCCGTCGAGCCGCAGCGCGTCCATCTCCAGCGCGTTGAGGATTGTCGCCCACTGCCGGAGCGTCCAGTCGGTATCGGCATCTCTCCCCAGGAATCGCTTCGTCGCTTCGAGCAGGTACACGCGCTGTATGTCGATCGCCGGTATCGTCTTCCCGTCGGTCATCCGTACCGTCCAGCCGCCGTACGGGTTCCGTGCGATCTCCTTGAGCGCCGCGACGGCGTTCTCGAGCTCAACCTCTGGGTCCCAGCCCAGCTCGAGCAACTGCGCGACGAGCGCCGTCGTGCCGAGCTTGAGCGCCGTTGCCCACTCCGAGCGGTTGGCGTCGCCGATGATGATGTGCAGCCGGCGGAAGCGACCGCCGGCGAGCGGCTCGTCGCGGAGGTTCAGAATCGGCCGGCCGCCAAATCGCACGCGGTGACTGACGTCGACCGAGACAAAGTGCGCTCGTTGGCTGATCTGGAATGGTACCGGCGGACGCGATGCTCCGGCGCTGTTCCCGCCGCCGAACACGCCGAAGCGCGACTTGCCCGGGGGGTCGGACGAATCGGTCAAGAGGCCGCTCCGAGAGCCCGAACGCCCACGGAGCGCCGCCGGGAAGAACATGCCCGAGCCGGTGAAGAGCTGCCGCGTCACAAGGAACGGCAGCAGCCCCTGCACCATGTCGCGGCTGCGAGGGCTCACGCGCAAGCAGTAGTTTTCGTGATAGCCGTAGGTGTGGCCGAAGTGGTCGGTGTTGTTCTTGATGAAGAAGATCTCGTTCTCTACCTTCAGATCGACAACGGCCGCCACCAGGATCTGATCGCCCCCGCGCTCGGCCGCGACGATGTCGTGGAGCGAGCGGCACTCCGGCGTCGCGTACTCGAGGTGCCCCGAGTCGAGGTACAGCCGGCCACCGTTGAACAGGAAGCCGCCGTTGCCGGGCACTTCCCCCCATTCGCGGGGCGCCGGCTCGATGAGCCCGTACTTGCGCTCGGAAAATACGCCGTCCTTGACGCGGCTCGCCGCCTCCGCGGGGCTCAGGTTGCCGGCGCAGGCGTATTCGGTTTCCGTTCCAAAAAGCGCCCCATCCATGGTTAGCGGTCAGCTTTCAGCGGTCAGCTTCAGCGGTCAGCGGTTAGCCCGCTCTTCGCGGTGCACTTTGCACTTTGCATTCGCTACTCCCCGCCCGGCTGTGGCGTCGGATCGGGGATCTCGCGAATGATGCGCTTGATCTGCTCGTCGATGTCTGGCTCAGACTCTTTCTCTTTTTCGCCGGGAATTCGCTCTGGCCGCGTCGGGACCTCCGTCGGTGTCTCGGCCGGCTTCGTCGGCGCTTCCGGCGCCGCGCTTGCCGGCAGGACGAGGGTCGGCTCAATCGCGGCTGGACGATCTTTCGATTCCATCATCCTCATCGCTCCTTGCGTCTTCTCTGCGTGCTCTGCGTCTCTGCGGATGATCAACATCGGCATCGTTTCCATCAGAGCGTCACGCCGACGTCCCACCCTTCATCGTCGCGATCAGCGACTCGAGGTCCGGCGCCTCCCGCGCCAGCGCCTCGACCCGCTCGATCACTGGTCCGGCGATCTCGTCCAACTGCAGGCGCACCTCGCGCCCGTTGGTGCCGAAAGTGATCGAGTCCCATTCTAACCGCCGGACAGCCTCGCCGAAGCGTGCGAGCACTAGTGCACGTACCGCGCCGCGGGTGCGGGCCGGACCGCTCGTCCGCGCCGCTTCGATTTGCTCCTCGGCCAGCAACCGCCGGATGCGCCCTTGCTTCACGAGCGCGTCGTACAAGCTCATGTTGGGATCGACGAGATGGTACGCCAGGTCGAGCCGGCGCAGCGAGGGATCGCCCCAACCGTCGTTCGCGCCGGTGGCGCCGTTCGCGCGCCGCACCTGGTCAAACAGCCGCCGCTTTGCCAGCCAGTCGACCCGATCGGCGATCCGGTTGGCGTCGCCGGCGAGCGCGTCGAGCGCCTCGCGCCATTCGGTCAGGACCCAATCGGTCTCCTCGTCGCGCCCGCGGAACGCCCGCTCGGCCGCCTCGAAATAGCGCTGCTGCACGTCGAGCGCACGCACCGCCTGTCCGCTGGTGAGGGCAATCGTCGCGGTCAGATCGGGATCGCGAGAGATGGCTCTGAGCGCCCCGACCGGGTCGGCCAACTCGAGCGCCGGCTGCCAGCCATCCTCGATCAGGTCGAGCGCCAGCGCCGTCGTGCCAACCTTCATCGCCGTCGCCCACTCCGAGCGGTTGGCGTCGCCGACGATCATGTGCAGCCGGCGGTACTTGTTCCGATCGGCATGCGGCTCGTCGCGCGTATTGAAGATCGGTCGCTGCGCTGTGGTGTTGATCCCAATCCGTTCCTCGAAGAAATCGGCGCGCTGGCTGAGCTGAAACCCCGGCTGCACCTGGCCGCCGCTGTGCTCGATCCCTACCTTGCCGGCGCCGGCATAGAGCTGCCGGGTCACAAAAAACGGGATCGTCGCCCGCACCACGGCCTCGAGCGGCACCGTGCGGGAGAAGAGGTAGTTCTCGTGTGTGCCGTAGGAGCGCCCGTGGTAGTCGGAGTTGTTCTTGAGCAGGCGCACGCGCGTCTGTGGCCCATACTCGGCCGCGAGCTCCGCGTTGCGCCGCTGCTCGCAGGCGAACAACACTCGCTCGCCGACCTTGTCGTGCGCCACGAGCTCGAGCAGCGAGAGGCACGCCTCGGTGCAGTACTCGGGGTGGTTGTGGTCGTTGTAGAACCGCGCCCCGTTGAGCAGGACGGTATTCGCCAGTAGCTCGTCGCGCGTGAGCTGGCGGCTGCGCGGGCTCGGCGTCTGGAGGTCGTGGGGATCGCGCGCCAGGCGGTCGACCCGCATGCCGCGCAGATCGCGGTACGGATCTTCGTCCTGGTAGTCCCATCCGCGAAAAGCGCCGGGCACGTCGGCGCAGCGGACGACGCGCGACGCCTCGTAGCCGAAGTCGACCGCGGCGCTCGGCCCACCGCTGCCGTCGCCGCCGTTCTGCCCCGTCGCGCCGTTCTCGCCTGTCCGCGGGAAGCCCTCGCAGTTCAGGCCGTACTCGGTTTCAATGCCGGCTGGCCGCCTCATGCAGCGATTCTAACACCGTACCCCAGAGGCGAGAGGGCGAGAGGGCGAGAGGGCGAGAGGGTGAGGGCGCCGCCTTGCTATGATAAGCGCCGCAAGGAGGAGTTGGGTCTATGCCACGCAACGTTAAGATCACCCGCATCACCGTTCACCAGTACAACTGGGAGTCGCGCGATCTCGGTACTGATTACAACGGCTTCAACACCGTCTACTCGCCGGGAGCGAAGCGTACGGCCCGAGGCCACGTGCTTGCCATCGAGACCGATGCCGGTATCACCGGCGAGTTCGCCGGCGGCGACGCCGCGTCGTACGTACAAGTGGGCATCGTCGCCCGCTATCTCCTGGGGAAGAACCCCCTCGAGCGCGAGCGTCTGTACAACGACATCAAGCGAGCGATGCGCAAGCTCGACCGCATGGGTATGGGGCCGATTGATATCGCGCTGTGGGATATCGCCGGCAAAGCCTACGACGCCCCAATCTGCGAGCTGCTCGGCGGCTGGAAGCAGACGCTACCGGCCTACGCCAGCACGCTCCATGGCGACCACGTCGCCGAAGGCGGACTCTCCAGCCCCGTAGCGTTCGCCGACTTCGCCCTGCAGTGCAAGCAGCTTGGGTACAAGGCGTACAAGATCCACGGTTGGGGCAACGATCCGGCCGATCCGAAGTACATCGAACGCGAGGTCGACAACGTGCTCGAAGTGCGCAAGCGCGTTGGTCCCGGCATGGACCTGATGCTCGATCCGGCGTGTGAGTACGATACCTGGGCCGACACACTCAAGGTCGGCAAGGCGTGCGACGAGGCCAACTTCTTCTGGTATGAGGACCCCTTCAAAGACGGCGGCATCTCGGCGTTCGCCCACAAGAAGCTGCGCGAGCTGATCAAGACGCCGCTGTTGCTCGGCGAGCACGTCCGGCACCTCGAGACGCGCATGGACTTCACGCTTGCCGGCGGCACCGACTTCGTGCGTGTCGACTCGTACTACGACGGGGGCATAACCGGCGCGTTGAAAGTCGCCCACGCCGCCGAGGCGCTCGGCCTCGACGTCGAGATTCACGCTCCCGGCCCGGCACACCGCCATCTCATGGCCGCCATCCGCAATACCAACTATTACGAGCTCGGCCTCGTCCACCCCTCCATCAAGACCAACCGGCCGCCCATCTACGCCGATGGCTACTCCGACGACCTCGACGCCGTCGACAGCCGCGGCCACGTCCCCGTGCCGCAAGGCCCCGGTCTCGGCGTCACCCTCGACTGGGACTACCTCCGCCGCCACGAGTCCGGCAAAGTCGTGTACGAGTGATTTTTCGCCACAGAGAACACGCGGCTATCTCTGTGATCTCTGTGGCTGAACACCTAGCCGACTTTGGGCAGGTGCTGGAGGGCTTCTTCGACTTTTTCGCGGGGGTAGGCGTAGTCTTCGAGCTTGCCGGCGAAGTAGGCGTCGTACGCGGCCATGTCGAAGAAGCCGTGGCCGGAAAGATTGAAGAGGATGGTCCGGCGCTCGCCGGCTTCTCGCGCTTGGAGTGCCTCGTCGATCGCCGCCCGGATGGCGTGTGATGCTTCGGGCGCGGGAATGACTCCTTCGGCGCGCGCGAACTGCACCGCGGCGTCGAAGGACGCCCGTTGGTGGTACGCGGCCGCCTCGATCACCTTTTCGTGCACCAGTTGGCTCAGCGATGGCGCGTCGCCGTGGTAGCGCAGCCCACCCGCGTGGATCTCCGGCGGGACAAACGAGTGCCCCAGTGTGTACATCTTCACCAACGGCGTCAGGCCCACGGTGTCGCCGAAGTCGTAGGTGTACTCGCCGCGCGTCAGCGTCGGGCACGATTCGGGCTCGGTTGCCAGGAAGCGCAGCTTTGGCTGGGCACCGGTCAGCTTGTCGCGCACGAATGGGTAGGCCAGCCCGGCGAAGTTGGAGCCACCGCCGACGCAGCCGATCACCACGTCGGGATACTCGCCCGCCATCTCCATCTGCTTCTTCGCTTCGAGCCCGATCACCGTCTGGTGCAGCAGGACGTGGTTGAGCACCGAGCCGAGCGCGTAATGCGTGTCGTCGTGTGTTGCCGCGTCCTCCACTGCTTCTGAGATGGCAATTCCCAATGACCCGGGCGAATCCGCGTGTTCGCCCAGCACCTTTCTGCCGGCGTTGGTGCGATCGGACGGACTGGGGATGACCTCGGCGCCGTACGTCTGCATCATCGAGCGCCGGTACGGCTTCTGCTGATAGCTCACCTTGACCATATAGACGGTGCACTCGAGCCCGAAGAGGCCGCACGCCAGCGCGAGCGCCGAGCCCCACTGTCCGGCACCCGTCTCGGTCGCCAGGCGCTTCATTCCTTCCTGTTTGTTGTAGTAGGCCTGCGCCACCGCCGTGTTGGGCTTGTGCGACCCGGCAGGCGAGACGCCCTCGTACTTGTAGTAGATGTGCGCCGGCGTATCGAGCGCACGCTCCAACCGGCGCGCGCGGTACAGCGGACTCGGCCGCCACAATTTGTAGATTTCGCGCACTTCGCCCGGGATGGGAACCTCGCGCTCGGTCGACACCTCCTGTTTGATCAGCTCTATCGGAAAGAGCGGCGCCAGGTCTGCCGGTCCAATCGGCTGGCCGGTACCCGGGTGCAGCACCGGCGGCGGTGGCGAGGGCAGGTCCGCCAGAATGTTGTACCAGTGCGTTGGAATGTCCCTTTCTTTCAGTAAATACTTTGTCGGTTCTTCAGCCATCTCGTCGTCTCCTCAACGTGTATAGGTAGTGTCGCGGTCAGCAGAGCAGACCCATAGCGGCCGCAGGCGCGGTGGGCGGAAGGGCGCGCTCAATCGTGCCACACGCCACCAGACCAAGTGCAAAGTGCAAAGTGCAAAGTGCAAAAGGCAAAGTGCAAAGTGAGGATCCCTGCGGGTCCCACTGTGGCTTTGGTTTGGCTGATGCGCTCTGCACACGGCCGACTCGTCCTAGCCCCCTGGTATACTCAATCGGAGCTCAAGCTTGCTAGGGGAGCCGGTACGGGTCCCCGAATTCGCACGTCCCCGGATCCACTCTGGTTCTGTAGTCGCGTGCGGCCTGCGCGTGAGAGCGCGGGTACACGCCGGCGACGGTTGGAGGCGGGGCTGAAGGGGGCGGAGGTACATTCCGCGCCGCGCTGTCGTGAAGCCGCGAGAGATCGGGAGAAATCGGCGGCTGGAGGGCGCGTGCGGTACAAACCAAGGAGGAATCACCACAACCTATGGCCGTCGTCTCTATGAAACTCCTGCTCGAAGCGGGTGTCCACTTCGGGCATCAGACCAAGCGCTGGAACCCAAAGATGAAGCCGTTCATCTTCACCGAGCGCAATGGCATCCACATTATCGATTTGCAGCAGACCGTCTCGCGCCTTGCCGAAGCGTTCAACTTCGCGCGCGAGCTCACCCAGCGCGGCGACGCGATTCTCTTCGTCGGCACGAAGAAGCAGGCGCAAGAGGCAATCGAGGAAGAAGCGAAGCGCGCGGGCCAGTTTTGGGTGAACCAGCGCTGGCTCGGCGGTATGCTGACCAACTTCCAGACGATGCAGGGCCGCATCCGCCGGCTGCAAGAGCTCAAGATCCGCCAGGAGCGTGGCGACTTCGAGAAGCTCGCCAAGAAAGAGGCGTTCAAGCTCACCGAAGAGATGGAGCGCCTGCGGAAGCGCTTCGGCGGCATCGAGCAGATGCGCCGCCTGCCCGGCGCGCTGTTCATCGTCGACACGCGCAAGGAGCACATCGCCGTTGCCGAGGCGCGCCGGCTGGGCATCCCCATCATCGCGCTTGTCGATACCAACTGCAACCCTGAGGAAATCGACTATCCCATTCCGGCCAACGACGACGCCATCCGGGCCATCCGGTTGCTCGCCGGCCGCATCGCCGATGCCTGCATCGAGGGCCGTGGCTTCGCCGACGCGATCGCCAAGGAAGAGGAATACGAAGAGGAGGACCTCACGCAGGAAGAGCTCGAGGCCCGCCTGCGTACCGAAGACGTGTTCGAGGAAGAGTTCGAAGAGGAGGAAGACGACCGGGCGTACGCCGGCCGGCGCCGCAAGGACGAAGAGGAATAGTCTCACCACAGAGACACAGAGACACGGAGAAGAGCCCAGAGACGATAGACGTAAAGGACGCCAATCACTTGTCCGCTCACCCTGCGACACGCTCAGGGTGAGTGGGGGTTCTGTTAGGCGTTGAAGGTTAAGCGCTCCGTGTCTTCGTGTCTCCGTGGTGAAAAGACAAAGAGCATGACTATGCAGATTACGACTGATGCAGTGAAGGCCCTGCGCGAGGAGACCGGCGCCGGGATTATGGATTGCAAGCGCGCGCTGACGGAGGCGCAGGGCGACATCGCCAAGGCCAAGGTCGTCCTGCGCGAGCGGGGCTTCGCCGCCGCTGCGAAAAAGGCCGAGCGCGAAACCGAGCAGGGCGTTGTCGAGGCGTACATCCACGGCGGCGGCCGGATCGGCGCGCTGGTCGAGGTCAACTGCGAAACCGACTTCGTCGCGCGCAACGAGGCGTTCCGCAGTCTCGCGCGTGAGATCGCGATGCAGGTGGCGGCGATGAACCCGCGCTTCGTCAGCAAGGACGAAGCCACTCTGGAGGTGATTCGAGCCGAGCAGCTCTCGGACGCAGATATCGCCCAGCAATCGCTCCTCTCGCAGCCCTACATCCGCGATCAGTCGCGAACGATCCAGGACCTCATCACCGAGACCATCCACAAGACGGGCGAAAACGTCCGCGTGCGCCGCTTCGCCCGTTTCGAGCTCGGCAAGTAGACGGCCGCATACCACATCACCAGGAGAACACATGCGCCCGCCCAATACGTACCAGCGCGTACTCCTCAAGATGGGGGGCGAGTTTCTCCTTGGCGGAGATAGCCGTTACGGCATCGATCCACGCTCGGCGCAGCGCCTCGCGGGCATGCTGGCTCAGACCATCGCCGAGACCGGAGTCGAGCTGGCGATTGTCATCGGCGGCGGCAATATGTGGCGTGGCCGCGATGCCGTGCAGTACGGCATGGAGCCGGCTCAGGCCGACTACATCGGCATGCTCGGCACGGTCATGAACGCCCTCGCGCTGCAGGAAGCCCTGGAACGCGAGGGCGTAATTACGCGCGTGCAGACCGCGATCGAGATGCGACAGGTGGCCGAGCCCTATATCCGGCGCCGCGCCATCGACCACCTCGAAGACGGCAAGGTCGTCATCTTTGGCGCCGGCACCGGCAATCCCTTCTTCAGCACCGACACCGCCGGCGCACTACGGGCAATGGAGATCGGCGCGGGCGTGCTGTTCAAGGCTACCTACGTCGATGGCATCTACGATGCCGACCCGAAGAAGGTGCCGGGAGCGAGGAAGTACAACCGGCTCTCTTACCTGGACGTGCTCAACCAGCGCCTCGAGGTGATGGACAGCACCGCCATCTCGATGTGCATGGAGCACCAACTCCCGCTTATCGTCTTCCGGCTCGAAGAAGAAGGCGCCCTGACCCGCGCTATCCGGGGCGAGCCCGTCGGTACCTACGTCGGCCCTTAGAATGTGGGTAGAGTTGGTGAACGGGTGTCGGCTGAAAGCCGACACCCGTTCACCAACACCTGACAACTGAGGGAGGTGTGCGATGACGGATGACATGCTGAGAGGTGTCCTGGCAGATGCCGAGCGCAAGATGGCCAAGGCGGTGGAGGCGTTGCAGCACGATCTCGCCACCATCAGAACGGGCCGGGCGAGCCCCGCGCTGGTCGATCGTCTGCACGTCGAGTACTACGGCAGCGATATGCCGCTCCAACAGGTCGCGGGCATTACGGTCCCGGAGCCGCGCCTGATCGTCATTCAGCCATGGGACAAGCGCTCGATCCCGGCGCTCGAAAAGGCGATCATGAAGAGCGAGCTGGGCCTCACGCCGTCCAACGACGGCAACGTGATCCGTATCGTCCTGCCCCAGCTCACCGAAGAGCGCCGCCGCGATCTCGTCAGGCTGGTGCACCGGCGCGTCGAAGACGGGCGCGTTGCCGTCCGCAACGTGCGCCGCGAGGCCCATAACGATATCCGCGACCTCCGCAAGGAGAACATGATCACCGAAGACGACGTTAGAGAGGGTGAGGCGCGCCTGCAGAAGATCACCGACCGCTTCATCGCCGAGGCCGATCAGCTCGGCCAGAAGAAGGAAGCGGAGGTGATGGAAGTCTGACGAAAGATCCTGGTTCCTGGTTCGGCGTTCAATCCACGTCGGGGGCGACGGGCATTTCAACCGACCAGACTGATGGATGCATGACGGCAACAGGTGCGCCCGACACATCGGAGACACGGGGGGCACCGGGAGCACCGGGTACGACAGGTATACCGGGCATGCCGAGCGGCGTTCCGACGGGTTCCTCTTCATCGACGGCCGGCCGGGGCGGCGCGCTGCGCCGGCGCATCTTCGCCTCGCTTGTCATCGCTCCGCCGATCCTACTGGCGGTGTATGCCGGTGGGGCCTGGTTTCTGCTGGGGACGACGCTGATCACCGTTCTCGCCTTGCGCGAGTTCTATTCGCTCTCCACGCGGCCCGGTGCGCGGCTCGTCCAGCCGCTTGGCTTCCTGCTCGCCTTTGTCCTGCTGCTGGGTAACGGCGGCCGCGATCTTGTCATCCAGAGCCTGCCCTACGTGCCGGCGGGCCCAGAGCTCGAAGCCCTGCTGCGCCCCGATCGCTTCGCCTATTTCGCTCGCTTCGCCGTCGCCGCGGCGGTGATTGTGCCGCTCGTCGTGCTGCTGTTCGAGCGCCGCGACCTGCGCGGCCGGCTCGTCGGCTGGGCGCTGACACTGGCCGGGACGCTCTACGTCGCCTGGCTGATGAGCCACTTTCAGACGCTGCGGCTCCTCGGCGAGTCCGGCGCCGATGCCGGTCGGGGGTGGGTGTTCTACACGCTGGCCGCCACGTGGAGCTTCGATTCGGGCGCCTATCTCGTCGGCTCGCGCGTCGGCCGGCACCGCCTCATGACCTGGATCAGTCCCAAGAAGACGTGGGAAGGCGCCGCCGGTGGAGTCGTGCTCACCCTGTTCGCCACCCTCGTCGCCCGCAGCGAACTGCCTATCGTCGGTTCGATCCTGGCGGCCACCCTCGGCTGGATGCCCCTACCCATTCCTCTTTGGCACGTACCGCTGCTCGCGCTCGTGGTCTCCGTGGCCGCGCAACTCGGCGATCTCGCCGAATCGATGATCAAGCGCGAGGCCGGCGCCAAGGATGCCAGCGAACTCATTCCCGGCCATGGCGGTATGCTCGACCGCGTCGACTCTCTCCTCTTCACCGTCGTCGTCGTCTACTACTATGCCGTCGCCGTCGCCCTCGCGTGAGGCGACGAAACCGCCGAAGAACGCCGATGAACGCCGATGAACGCGGATAGACTATTCCAGGAACGGTGCAGCACTCCCCGATGTACTCTCCGTGTCTCCGTGACTGCTGTGAACAGGCGCTTCTGGTGCCCCGGCGGGCCGGTAGATTCCCCGCTTTCATCTCCCGGTGGTGCCCGCCGAGGCGTGAAAACTCCGTGGTGAACCCGTGACCCCGATCCGCCTCGCTATTCTTGGTTCGACCGGCTCGATCGGCCGGCAGGCGCTCGACGTCGTCCGCGAGCTGCCCGGCCGCTTTGAGGTCGTTGCACTCGCCGCCGGCCGCAGCGCCAGGCTACTAGCGGAGCAGGCGACCGAGTTCCGGCCGCGGGTGATCTGCCTCACGGGCACGGGCGCCGAGACCGGCGGCACCGGCCGGGGCCATGCCGGCAGCCACGGCGAGATTCACGACGACGAAGACGAGGCCCGCGCCGCCCTGCGACGCGGTTCCTGGGAGCTCGTTCGTGGCGAGGCGGCGCTCGCCACGCTGGCCACTCTCCCTGAAGCCGACGTCGTGCTGGTCGCGACGTCGGGCCGTGTGGCCATGCCCGCCACGCTCGCAGCGGCGCAGGCGGGCAAGGACATCGCGCTGGCCAACAAGGAGAGCCTGGTCATCGCCGGCGAGCTCGTCACCGCTGCTGCGCGGCGCAGCGGCGCCCGCCTGTTCGCAGTGGATAGCGAGCACAGCGCCCTCTGGCAGTGTCTCATGGGGGAGAGCTCGCGCACCGTTCGGCGCATGATTCTGACCGCCTCCGGCGGTCCCTTCCGCACGTGGCCGCTCGAACGGATGCAGACCGTCGACGTCGATCAGGCGCTGGCGCATCCCACGTGGCGGATGGGCCCCAAGATCACGATCGATTCGGCCACGCTCATGAACAAGGGACTGGAAGCGATCGAGGCGCGTTGGCTCTTCGACGTGCCCATCGAGCAAATCGAAGTCGTCGTTCATCCCGAAAGTATCATCCACTCCTTGGTAGAGTTTGTCGATGGGTCGCTCAAGGCGCAGTTGGGCTGGCCGGATATGAAGCTGCCAATCCAGCTCGCTTTGACGCGCGGCGAGCGGTTGCCCCGCCCCGATCCCGCCGTCCGGCCGTTCGATCTGGCGTCGATCAGCCGGCTGCACTTCGAGCGGCCCGATACGCAGCGCTTCCCCTGTCTCGCGCTCGCCGTCGAAGCCGGCAAGGAGGGGGGAACCGCACCCGTCGTCCTGTGCGCTGCCGACGAGGTCGCGGTGGAACAGTTCCTGCTTAGGCGTATATCGTTCATGGACATCCCGCGCGTCGTCGATGCCGCGTTAGAAGCACATGCGCCCGAACGTGTGCAGAGCCTCGAGCACCTCCTCGAGATCGATGCACGAGCCCGCCAGACCGCCGCCACCATCTGTGACGGCATGAGAAAGTGAGTTGTTCACCAACGACTATGAGCTTCTTTCAGACCGCGTTCGTCTTTCTCGTCGTGCTGAGTGTGCTCGTCTTTGTGCACGAGCTCGGCCATTTCGTCGTCGCCAAACGGGCCGGTATCACCGTACAGGAGTTCGGCTTCGGCTACCCACCTCGTCTCTTTGGCATCAAATTCGGCGAAACGATCTATTCGATCAACCTGCTGCCGCTGGGCGGCTTCGTCAAGATGCTCGGCGAGAACGCGGCCCCCGGCGATCCTGGCGCTTTCGCTTCGAAGAGCAAGCGCGTTCGCGCGGCGGTGCTTGTCGCCGGCAGTCTGATGAACTTCCTGCTCGTCCCCGTGCTCTTCAGCGCGGCGTTCATGGTCGGCGAGTCGGTGCCGTGCGGTCGTTGTGAGCGCGTGCAGATCTACGGGATCCAGCCGGGCTCACCGGCGGCGAGCGCCGGTCTGCAGGAAGGCGACATCTTCGTCACGATCGATGGCCAGCCGATCAAGGAGCCCGACGATGTGCGCCGCCTGATCCGTGCCGTGGGCGAGCGGCCGATCGAGGTCGTCGTCCGGCGCGACACCCAGAACGTGTCGCTGCGGATGACGCCCAGAATGTCGCCGCAGGAGGGCCGCCCCATCATCGGCATCGCGCTCGGCCCCGAATTCGTCACCGTCAAGCGCCCCATCTGGGAGGCGGTGCCGCTCGGCATCGAGCGTACCGCCGACACGCTGCGGCTCTTCGCCCAGGGGATTGGGCAGATTGTCAGCCGCGAGCAGCCCGCCGAGCTCGCCGGGCCCGTCGGCATCGCCGCGATGACGGGGCGCTACGCCCGCGCCGGGCTCACCTATCTGCTCCAGTTCACCGCTTTCTTGAGCCTGAACCTGGCCATTTTCAACATGCTGCCGATTCCGGGCCTCGACGGGGCCCGTCTCGCCTTCGTCGCCGTCGAGGGAGTACGCGGCGAGCGCATCAATCCACGCATCGAAGGCGCCATCCATTTCGTCGGGCTGATGCTGCTCATCACCCTGATGCTCTTCGTCTCCTACAACGACGTCCGCCGGCTCATGCCTACTTGAGAAGTAGGCGGTAGGCGGTAGGCGGTAGGCTCATCTCGCTGGCTGGGGGCGAGTCGGAACTGCCTACCGCCTACTGCCAACAGCCTACTGCCAACTGCGTTAGAATCGGGCGCCATGGCAGGCAAGCCCTCGCCCGGTGGTGCGAACGTCACGCCGATGCGGCGCCAGTACCTTTCCCTCAAGCGCCGCCACCCCGATGCCATCCTCTTCTTCCGTCTCGGCGACTTCTACGAGACGTTCGACGACGACGCCCAGACGATCGCCCGCGTCCTCCAGATCACCCTCACCTCGCGCATGATCGGCAAGGGCCAGCGCGTCCCCATGGCCGGCGTGCCCTACCACGCGGCCGAAGGCTACATCGCCCGCCTCATCGCTGCCGGCTTCAAGGTGGCCATTTGCGAACAGTTGGAGCCGGGAACGGGATCACCACAGAGACACAGAGATACGGAGTATTTCTTCGAGCCAAGGTCCGGCGTATCGCAGCGGCTGCGCGGGGAAGCCGCTTCATCCCGAGGCATGATGGACCGCGAAGTGGTGCGCGTCGTCACGCCCGGCACCGTCGTCGAGCCGCGCATGCTCGAGGCGAGGCGCAACAACTATCTGTGCGCCCTCGTCGGCGAATACGCGCCCAATGGCTCCCCTCGCTTCGGCCTCGCCCACGCCGATCTCACCACCGGCGAGTTTGCCGTCGCCGAGCTCACCGGCGAGGAGGCCGCCGCCGATCTCGCCCGCGAGCTCGAGCGCCTCTCGCCCGCGGAGTGCCTGGTGCCGGGCACCTGGCCGCCCCTCTCGTTGGGAGGGGCTGCCCGCCGGGCGGGTGAGGGCGGCGGTGGTCTGAGCACCGGCGATCCCGCTGTAGACGGCGGCCGCCCTCACCCCTCCGGCAAGCCCAGGGTAGACCCTAACCCTCTCCCAGGGGGAGGGGAGACGGCGGGCAGCGGCGCGCGGCTTCAGGAAGTAGGGAGCCCTCACTCCCACCTTCTCCCAGGGGGAGAGGGGACTGGTCAGTCGCTCGAAGCGGCTGCGCTGGCGGGCAGGAACGTCACGCCGTTCGATCCTTGGCGCTTTGAGCTGGCCACCGCGCAGGAGGCGTTGTGCCGGCTCTTTGGCGTGACGAGCCTGGCCGGATTTGGCTGCGCCCATTTGCCGCTCGCCACGCGAGCCGCCGGCGCGCTTGTTGCCTACGTCGAACAGACCCATCGCCCGCTCCTGGCGCTGCTCGACGGCCTGCGCACCTACGAACCCGGCGCGTTCATGCGCCTCGACGGCTTCACCCGGCGCAACCTCGAGCTCCAGGAGCCCGCATCGGGTATTGCCACTCCGCGTCTCGACCAGGCTGTCCCGCGCACGACGCTTGTCTCTGTGCTCGACGACACGCGCACGCCCATGGGCGGCCGCCTTCTCCGTCGCTGGCTCGGCCAGCCGCTCCTCGACCTCGATTCCCTCCGTGCCCGCCAGGAGATTGTCGCCGCCCTCGTCGACGACGGCCTCCTCCGCGCCCAGCTACGCGCCATTCTCGGCCGCATCGCCGACGTCGAGCGCCTCACCAACCGCGTCCGCCAGGGCACCGCCCAGCCCCGCGACCTCCTCGCCCTCCGCACTTCCCTCCTCGCCGCCGCTGAATTGTGCGCCCTCGCCGCCAGCCACGCCGAGCGCAGCGAAGGCGAGTCTCCGCCTCTCCCATTGGGAGAGGCCGCCCGTAGGGAGGGTGAGGGCAGCGGTGGTCCGTCCGAGAGCGGTGGTGCGGCGGCGAGCGGCCGCCTTCACGCTAGCCCTCGCCCAGAGGGAGAGGGGACGAGGGGGCAGCGTCCTACCGGTTCGCCCTCGCACCCTCGCGCTCTCGCCCCTTCTCGCCTCTCGCCTCTTGCCTCTTGCCTCTCCTCGGTCGACCCCTGCCCCGACGTCGCCGATCTCGTCCACCGCGCCGTTTATGACGGGACGAGCGCCGCGCCGAGGCGTGCCGCGCTCGCCACCTGGGAGGACGAGCGCCTCTTTCGCCCCGGCTACAGCGCCGAGCTCGACGAGCTTGTCCGTTCGAGCGACGACGCCCGCAAGTGGATCGCCGGCCTGGAGAGCGCCGAGCGCGAGCGCACGGGCATCAAATCGCTCAAAGTCGGTTTCAACAAGGTCTTCGGCTACTACCTCCATATCTCGTCGGCCTACAAAGGCGAGGTGCCGGCGCACTACATTCGCCGCCAGACGCTCACCGATGGCGAGCGCTATATCACGCCTGAGCTCAAGGAGTACGAGAACCTCGTGCTTCACGCCCAGGAGCGCATCGGCGCGCTCGAGCGAGCGATCTTCACGCAGCTCCAGCGCGAGATCGCCGCACAGGCGCCGCGCCTGCTGGCCGCCGCGGCCACGGTTGCCCAGCTCGACGTGCTCGCCGGCTTCGCCGAGGTCGCCGTCCGCCGCGGCTACGCCCGTCCCGAGCTCGACCAAAGTGAAGCCATCGAGATCGTCCAGGGCCGCCACCCCGTGGTCGAGGCGGCGCTCGAAGCGTCGACGATCCAGGTGGGGCAGCCCACGGCCTTCGTTCCCAACGATTGCCACCTGACCGCCGACGACGCCCAGATCATCATCCTCACCGGCCCGAACATGGCTGGCAAATCCACGTACCTGCGCGCCGTCGCCCTGATCGTCCTCCTCGCCCAGGTGGGCAGTTTTGTGCCTGCCGCGTCCGCGCGTATCGGCGTCGTCGACCGCATCTTTACCCGCGTGGGCGCGCAGGACGACCTCGCCGCCGGCCAGAGCACCTTCATGGTCGAGATGCTCGAAACCGCTGCCATCCTGCGCCACGCCACCCGCCGCAGCCTCGTCATTCTGGACGAAATCGGCCGCGGCACGAGCACCTACGACGGAGTCGCCATCGCGCAGGCCGTCGTCGAGCACCTGCACGATCGCGACTCCGGTGGACCAAGCACGCTCTTTGCGACTCACTACCACGAGCTTGCCGAGCTCGAACAGAGCCTGGCGCGCGTGCGCAACTTCCGCATGGAAGTGCTCGAAGAGGGCGACCGCGTCGTGTTCCTGCACCGCGTTGCACCCGGCGCCGCCGGACGCAGCTACGGCATCCACGTCGCCCGCCTCGCCGGTGTCCCCCGTTCCGTCACCCGCCGCGCCGCCGAGGTGCTGGCGCTGTTGGAAAGACGAATGACGACTGACGAAGGGCGAAGGACCGACGAAGGACGAAGGGCGGAAGACGAAGAGCGGGCCGTCGATGCCGGCGGTGATCTCGATACACCGGATGGGCCTGACGGCGCCGGTCCCCGTCCTCATCGGCGCAGGGCTAGAGACGACAACGGCGCCGTCCCCAGGCCTTCGTCGTTCGTCGTTCGTCGTTCGTCTGACACCATCGACGGCATCACCTACCAACTCTCCCTCTTCGGCCAGCCGCACCCCGTCCTCGAAGAGCTCAAATCCCTCGACGTTCTCACCCTCACTCCCCTCGACGCGCTCAACCGCCTCGCCGACCTCGTCCGCCGCGCGCAGGAGGGGTGAATTCACCACGGAGACACGGAGACACGGAGACACGGAGACACGGAGAGGTTTGGGGTCGTGCCGC
>JACQGX010000151.1 GCA_016199265.1 Chloroflexota bacterium
CCGGTGATCCGTATCCTGATGGGAGTCATCGTTGGTCCCTCCTGGTTGGGTCTAGGAACCCCCAGTGTGCCAACGATGGCTCACTTTAGTCACCTTTCCAGTCCATTTTCTGAACGTCTATAGACGCGCTGGCACGGCAGCACCTCCGGCCCACGTTCGCCGTCGGGCGCTTCGTACATACGGATGCGAGTGGACGCGCATCGATCGGCCGCAAGACCCTGCTCCTGATTGCGCTGATGTTCGGCGTCTTCTTCGTGGACAGCCTGGGCTTCCTGCGCCTGACCGCCACGCCGCTGTACGTGAAGACGAGCTGGCATGCTCCCGAACTGGCACCGCTGCTGCAGATCGCCGGGGCGTACGTGCTGGGTGCGTTCATCGCCGGAGTGCTCTACGCCGCGCTCGACGAGCGGCGGCTGTTCCTGTGGATCTTCGGCACCTTCGGCCTGGTGCACCTGACGTACACCTTCCACACGTGGCTCTTGCCCTGTACGGCTACGTCGGTGGGGCTGCCGCAGCTCTATGCCTTGGCGGTGAGCATGTACAGGGTGGTGAGCTTCGCCATCTGGGCGGATCTGTCCACGCCGCGGACGATCAGCGTGGTCTCGGCGCTCGGCGTCGCCCTCTCCGGCTGGACGGCGACCTTCCTGGGCACGGCCCATGCGATGCAATGGCGGGCTGCCGCCCTCCCGCTGGAGGCGCACTTCCGGCTGGTGGCCGCGCTGGCGATCCTGCTCTTCCTCGCGACCCTGCTCGTGACCCTGATCCAGGCCTGGCGTGCGAAAGCGCACGGGCGCATGGAGCTCCATGACTATCGAGGCGTTCCGTGACCCTAGTGACCGTGACCCGACCCTTCCTGACCGCTCGCTGGACGGACGTCGTGCTGGCAAGCTACCGCGTACCGCCAGAGTTGCTGCAGCCCCACATCCCACCGGGCAGCGAGCTGGACGCCCCCGACGATGCGCCGGGACTGCACTTGCTCTCGCTGGTGGCCCTGCGCTTTTCGGACACACGCGTCTTAGGAGTTCCCGTGCCGACTGCCCAGGACTTCCCCGAGTTGAATCTGCGCTTCTACGCCCGCCGGGGCGAGCGGCGCGCGGCGGTGTTCCTGCGTGAGTTCGTGCCCGTGCCGCTGGTCGTGCTCGGGGCCAGACTGCTGTACCGCCAGCCGTACCACCTGGCGTCAGTCGCGCACCGCGTGCGCAGCGAGCGTGGGCTCATCCGCGTGCACACGACCTTCGCGCACCGCGGCCACCACGGCGAGCTTCGCCTGGTGGCGCGCGACGCGCCGGAGACGCCGCCTCCCGGCAGCCAGGCGCATTGGCTGAAGGAGCACTATTGGGGATTCGACCGAGGGTGGACGGGCCAGGGCTTCCGCTACCGCGTGGCGCACCCGGTCTGGCGCACCCACCCGGTCCTGGAGGCGGAGGTGAGCATCGACCCCGGCGCGATCCTCGGCGGTGCCTGGCGCTCACTCGATTGGCCGGAGCGCCTGCATTCCGTCGTGTTTGCCGATGGCTCGGCGGCAACCGTCTACACGCCTGAGCCGCTGGTCGAGCGCGCCTCGGAGCCGCGAGCGCCAAAAAGAGGGCTGGGCGCGGCCGGGTGAGGTTACTGGAGAGGAGACGAACATGAGCGTGAGACAGAGGTGCGTGGCGCTGGCGCTGGTGGTGCTTGTGTCGGCGCTCACCGGCTGCGAGCGGGACGGGGTGTTCAGCGGCAAGCTCGTCCGCTACGGCGAACACACGATCCCCGCCGGGCAGGAGGTGGACGGAGACCTGGTGGTCGTCGGCGGACACGTCCGCGTCGAGCAGGGCGCCCGGGTCACCGGCTCGGTCTACGTCGTCGGGGGCGACGCCGCGCTCGACGGGGAAGTGGGGGAGGGGATTACGCTCCTGAGGTGACGCTGCGCACCCTCCGGCCACAGGCGAGGCACACGCGGGTGCGGGCCGATCGTACCGATAGGCGCCGCGCCGGTGTCTGAAGGGCAGTGTACTGGGTCCGATGGCGCGGATCAGCGGCACCGCTCTTCGACTGGAGCTGGAGACAACCCTTGACAACCACCAACATGGGTGTATGATGGTACTCACCCAGACGCTGTGCACCCAACCCCAGCGAGAGGAGGCTCGCGCTGGGGCAGAGCAGAGTTGAACAGCGACTCGGCTGAGCTGAAGCGCTTGGGCGGGTTTTGTTTTGTGCCCTTGTCACATGGGCGGTGATGCACTATCGGCACGGTCGTCGGCCGGTCTCTGTGGGT
This sequence comes from Chloroflexota bacterium, assembly GCA_016199265.1. Classification (GTDB taxonomy): domain Bacteria; phylum Chloroflexota; class UBA11872; order UBA12225; family UBA12225; genus JACQGX01. The sequence goes on from JACQGX010000151.1 coordinate 2,255, forward strand.
CGAGCCGAGGACAAGTGGTGAGACCTGTAGCGCTGTAGTTAGGTAGTGAGAGAGGTGAGTCCCATGGTGAACACGGCCACACAAAGGGTGGCAATTCCGTTCTTGCGCGCACTCATCTTGTTGACGCTCCTCGCGGCCATCGCCCTCCTGACCGTGCTCGGCGGGGGCAGTGGCCCGGCCCTGGCCGTGGAGAAGGTAGCGCCTGCCCCGGTATTCGTGCCCGGGAACCCGACGTGCGCGGACCTGCTCCCGGGTTCGACGGAGCTCAAGGTCGAGTCTCCGGGCACGAGCTTTAGCGGCACGGCCGGCGGGGCCTCCGTCACCGGGACGCTCAACTCGTCCCAGACCACGATCACCAGCTTCACCCTGACGGCACCCACTGGGCAGGTGTTCACCGACGTGGTGGTCTTCGTCAAGGGCGGCCCCGGCGGCAACCAGTACAGCTTCCCCAACGTGAGCGACGACGAGTTGACCAGTTCCGGGCTAACGACGCCCGCCGGTGAGCAGATCAGCCACATCTCGTTCTGCTTCATCGCGGCCGCGCCGACCCCGACCCCGACGCCGACGAACACCCCGACCCCGACGCCGACCAACACGCCCACCAACACCCTAACACCGACGGCGACGAACACACCCACCAATACGCCGACCAGCACGCCTAGCAACACCCCGACGAACACCCCGACCAGCACCCCGACGGCGACCAACACGCCCCAGGCGGCGACGCCGACGCCGACGCCGTTCGAGGGCTGCACGCCCGGCTACTGGAAGCAGCCGCAGCACCTGGACTCGTGGGCGCCCACCGGGTTCAGCCCTAACCAGACGCTGGAGAGCGTGTTCGACGTGCCAGACAGCTTCGGGTTGGACAACGTCTCGCTGCTCGACGCGCTGAGCCTCCAGGGCGGGCCGGGGCTCCGGGGCGCGGCGGAGGTCCTGCTGCGGGAGGCCGTGGCCGCGCTCCTCAACAGCGCCCATCCGGACGTGGACTACCCGCGCTCCACGAGCGCCGTGATCACCGCCGTGAACGCGGCGCTGGCCAGCGGCAACCGCGCCACGATCCTCAACCTCGCCGCGGCGCTCGACGCCGACAACAACCTGGGTTGCCCGCTGAACTAGAGACTGAACTAGAGGCCGCGTGCGGAGCCGTCGCCGGCCGGTTCGCCAAGGGGTGCGAACCGGCCGGCGTGCTCGGTCCCCCAGGCAGCCTCGGTTGCCACCGCGCCTTGCCGGCGGCGGTCACGATAGGCGGACGAACACCTCGACCACGTGCGTCCCGTTCGTCCACACGTAGTGGGCCATCCCCGTGCCCACGTGCGTCCACTGCGCGTCGAGCATGTTCGCGCGGTGGCTCGGTGACCCGAGGAACACCGAGTTCGCGGCTTCGGCCATCTGGTCGTCGGGACCGCCGCCCAGCCACAGGTTCTCCCCCGCCCACCGCCAGGGCACGCCGGCGGCGGTGAGCACGTCCCAGACGTAGATGTCCCGGTTCCAGCACGTGCCGCGGTAGCAGGCCCCGGCTGGGATCACGTGGGACGAGTACTGGCGGGCGTTCATGTCCTCGGCCCGCCAGCGCGCGACGTCCATGACCCGTTGGTCGATCGCCACTGGGCCGACGCCGGCGGCCACCCGCGAGCCGTTGATCAGGTCCACTAGCTGGCGCTCCTCCGCCGCGAAGTCGCCCGGCGCCGCGGCCGTCGGCGATGGGCTCGGCGCGAGCGTCGGCGTCGCCGCCGGGCTCCGAGTCGGCGACGGGGGCACCGTGGTGGTCGTAGTAGCGTTGGCCGGGGGCATCGTAGCGGTAGGGGTCGGGGTCGGCGTGGTGCCGGGCGCCGGCGCGGTGGCGTCGACTTGGACCGTCGTGCGCGCGCTGGTGGAGCCGCTCCGGGCCTCCAGCACGTGACCGCCGTCCGACGTCGGCGGGATCACAATCGCGACGGTGAAGGAGCCGTTGGGGCGCATCACGGGCGCGGGTAGACCCGCGGTGTCACCGTCCCAGGTCAGGACCACCGACGTGCTCTTCCGGAAGTTCGCGCCGGAGACCGTCAGCGTCTCCCCCGGCGTGCCGCGCGAGGGACTCACCGAGAGGCTCGCCGCCGGCGGGGCCGCGGCGACGACGCCCACAGCGATCATCAGGCCGGTCAGGCCGGCAAGGAGAGCGACGAGCGGCGGTGCAGCCAGCCACCGCCGGGCCGGTGCGGGGCGCGGGTCCTGTCGTTTGCGGAACACGATTCTCCACCTGCGTTTCCCCGAGAGCGGGCCGGAGGCGGGCGGCGCCAGATGCGCCGCACCCTGCTCACCAGCCGTGTGGGCTCGGCCGCTCGGCCGTCCTACTCCGGGGGTAGGATCGGCGGCGATGCACCCCCGTCGAACGGCTGGGCGTCCTTTCTCGGTAGGGATTCGTCACGGCGGGTAACGACAGGCGGCGGTCGGGCCGTGACTCCCTAGCCCGGTTGGGCTACGTGGCGCGGTGCGGCGCAGTCGTGCGCCCGCCGCCGGCAGGAGCGAATCACAGACCCGTTACCAGCTACCACCACGCCCGCATCGCATCGAGCGTGAACCGAATCGCGCTGCGCAGCGCGTCGTCGTACTCCTCCGCCGTGGCGGGTGGAACGGCGGCACGCTGCGTTTCCCACTTGCGACGCTCCTTCGGCGTGTCCAGCCGCTCGCGCAGCGGGCTAATCCGGCTGATCGCCCACGGGTCCGAGAGCGGCAGGGCGGGTACGATGCCCGCCGCCACGCGGCGAATCGCGTTGGCGGGAAAGCCCGGCGGTAAGGGAGCACGCTCGAGTTCTTCCACGCCCACCAGAAGGTCCGGTGGAAACGGGGCCTCGCCCAGAGCACGCAAGACTGCCTGCCGGCGGGCGCGGTCGGCGGCGGCCGCCGAGAACCAGCCCGCCGGTGCCGCGGCGCGCGCTTCCGCCGGGAACTGCTCGTGCTGATACGCCTCCCACGTGTCCAGCCCGATGTGCGACAGGTAGCCAATCACGAACGCGATCGTCTCCGGCGGCTGCGCCTTGCCGGGCGACAATGCCGGCCGGCGGGCCAGCCAGCGCTCCGTCGCGGCCGGCCACGTCGCCGGGTCGTTCTTGTCAAGCGCGTGTGTATCGGGCCGCGTCTGATCCGTAAAGAACCACGAGTCCGGCGCCTCGCTCCCCAGCAGCGCCGTCGCCCAGTGCTCCACGACGTCATGCGCTGCTTCCGGCAGCTCCCACCCGAGCGGCTCGCGCAGTCTCGCGAGGAACACCAAGTGCCCGCGAAGCGACGGCATCGGTTCCTCCTCCCTCTGGTACCGGTTGGCAAGAGTCCCTTGGCACATGTCACCCTGAGCGCAGCGAAGGGCCTCGAGGCCCTTCGCTGCGCTCAGGGTGACAAAGAACTTCTGCCGTGCGGTATTAGCTGTGCATCCACTTGTGCATCGCTTGCTCAGGAGCGGTTTACGCCCCCCACGATGCCCTGAAGTCGGTCGGGACGATGTGGAACCAGACGCGGCCGGGGCGGAACGGCATCGGGTCGCCGCTGTCGAGGAAGTACTGCGTCTTGGCCCGATCGTGCTCCTTGGCCCACGTCCCCTCGAACGTATGACCCGAGTGGAAGACGCGCAGCTTGTTCTCGCCGCGCAGGACGGTATCGAGCACCGGGTTGCCGGCCGAATCGGGCTCGACGTTCGCCGCGGTGAAAATCTGCGCGTATTGGACCACGACGTTATCCGCCTGGATCTGTTGCCCGTTGAGCGCGTCGACGTGCGGCACGCCGGCCATGCTGCGCTTCCACGCGTTCGCTCCCTCGTCGTAGATCCACGAGACCGCCGCTGCCGGGACGTAGGGCATGTTGATCCGCCGCACCGAGCCCAGCTCGGCCGGCGGGTCGTGGAACGGCAAGGGGCGGATTTCCACGTCCGGCGCCAGTCCGGGATCCTTACCTGCCGCCTCACGCACCTTGGGCACGCTCACGAACATGTTGTGCGGAATAGGCCGGCGGGGATCGCGTGCAAACGGCGTACCTTCGAGCGGCTCGCCGAGCTCGGGTGCCTTGAACAGCGGAATGAGCGCCTCGCCCAGCAGCCGGCCGGTTGTTCGGCCGGCGCCCGCGTAGGCGAGCAGGAAGTCCCACTCCTGGCCCAAGTAGATGTCCGTCAGCCGCGCGCTGCGCACCGGGCCAATCCGCTCTGGATCCTGCTCGAGGAAGAGCGCCAGGAAGCGAGTCAGGCCGCCTTCGGCGAGTTGCTCGTAGACCACGTCGGCAACGCCCAGGCCAAACTGTGGCCGCGCCAGCGGCGCGTTGTCGATCTTGACCGCCACGATCCGCCGCCACACGCTACTCGGGTCCTCGACTCTGTGCCCCGAGAGCGGCGAATTGACGACCGGCGTCGGCGTCGGGGGCGGCGTAGTCGGCGTCGGCGGTCGCTCGGTGGGGCGCGCCGTGGGCACCGCGGCCGCTTTTGGCTGGCCGGAACTGCACGCGGCGAGCAAGGTGGGGACGAAGAACGCCGCGCTGCGCAGTAGATGCCGGCGGCGATGCACCGCCGGCTGATTGGTTGACGGAACGTTGGAATTGGCCACAGAAGACGACTTTGCCTGCTCGTGTTGGGATACGACCGATAACGTAACGATTGACATCGTGGGTTGGTGCGATAGGAGCCAAAAAAGCATAGCCTGCTGCGCCGGACGCGCCGGGCGCGTCCGGCGCAGCAGGGCGCGTTCACCACCGCCGCCAAGCAATTGCCGTGCCTGGCCGAAGGCGCTACGGTCCGCGCGAAGCGCCTGAGACGACGAGATCAGGCCGCCACGAGCGACACGAAGCGGGCATATGCCTCATCCCAACGTGCGGGTGCTTGCGGCTCGAATGTGTGCAGCGGGAACGAGCGGCGGATCAGGTCCCGTCCTTCGGCCGGCGAGGACAGCCGTCCGGCGGCGAACGCCTGGACGAGCACATTGCCGAGCGCGGTTGCCTCGGCCGGCCCGGCGACGACCGGCCGGTTGCACGCATCGGCGGTGAGCTGATTGAGCAGCGCGTTCTGCGATCCACCGCCGATGACGTGGATGACGGCCACCCGTTTTTGCAGCAGATGTTCCAACCGCTCGACTACCCAGCGGTACTTGAGGCTCAGGCTCTCCAGCGCGCAGCGCACCACCTGGCCCTTCTCCGCGGGATGGAGCGGCGCCTGGCCGGTGCGCCGGCAGAAGTCGGCAAACCGCTGCGGCATGTCGCCCGGCGGCAGAAACGCGGCGTCATCCGGATCGACGAGCGCTGCGAACGGCCGGGCGCCGGCGGCCAGCCCAGCGAGCTGCTCGTACGTGAGGTCGTCTCCGCGCGCGCGCCACGCGCGCCGGCACTCCTGCACGAGCCACAGGCCCATCACATTCTTGAGCAGCCGAAAACTGCCCACGCCGCCCTCGTTGGTGAAGTTAAAGCGCAGCGCCTCGGGCGTGATCACCGGCTCCGGCGTCTCGCCGCCCACGAGCGACCACGTCCCCGAGCTGATGTAGGCGTACGTCTCGCCCGGTGGGAGCGAAGCAGGATCGACCGGTACCGCGGCGACGGCCGAGCCGGTGTCGTGGCTGGCCACCGCGGTCACGCGCGTCGTCGCCGGGAGCCCGACCTCGCCCACGACCAGCGGCAACAGCGTGCCTAGCGCCGTTCCCGGCTGAACGATCTCCGGAAACACGTCGGAGCGGATGCCAAGACGGTCGAGCAGGTCGGTCGCCCAGCGGCGTGCGCGTGGGTCGTAGGCCTGCGTCGTCGTCGCGTCGGTGAACTCACACGCGACGCGTCCGGTGAGCCAGTAATTGAAAAGGTCCGGCACCATCACGAACGTCGAGGCAGCTCGCAGCGCAGATGAGCCATCGAGTTCGGCGGCGAGCAACTGATAGAGCGTGTTGATCGGCATGAACTGGATGCCGGTGCGCTCGAAGATCTCTTCCTTCGGCACCCGGTCGAACGCGGCCGCGAGCATGCCGTTCGTCCGTGGATCCCGGTAGTTGTACGGATTGCCCAGCAGCGCGCCGTCGCTCCCCAGGAGCGCATAGTCGACGCCCCACGTGTCGATCCCGATACTCGCCGGGACGCCGAACCGGCTGCGAAAATCTGCCATGCCGGCCTTGATCTCGCGCCAGAGCGCCAGCACGTTCCAGTGCAGCGCCTCGTGTGGAGCACGTCCAGCCGGCGCCACCGACACGCGGATCGGCCCATTGGGAAACCGGCGTACCTCTTCGAGCGTCAACCGACGGCCGTCGAGAGCGGCCGCCATCGCGCGCCCGCTCTCGGCGCCAAGATCAACTGCCAGGTACCGCTCTGTTGCCGCTGCCATCATGCGCTCCCGCTGTGGATTTCACGACGACCGACGACCGACGACCGACAAAGGACACCGCCGGAAGCCAAAATCGTACATCGTACATCCAAATTCGATCGTCGGTCGTCATTGATGCTATCCTGCCCGACGCACGTTGACGAGAACAGAGCATGGCAAGACTAAACATCGCGCTGTTGGGTGCCGGGAGGCTGGGTGCCGTACACGCGCGCACGCTCGGCGGCATTTCGGAGGCCAGATTGGCGGTGGTGGCCGACCCGCGGCCGGAAGGGCGGCTATTGGGAGAACGCTTCGGCGCACGGCCGGTGTCCGATCCGCGAGAGGCGATTGAAGCCCCCGACAGCCAGGCAGTCGTGATCGTCACGCCGACGGCGACGCATGCCGAGCTGATCGAGGCGGCCGCGCGCGCCGGCAAGGCGATCTTCTGCGAGAAACCGATCGCGCTCGACGTCCCCTCGACCGAGCGCGCGCTGCGCGTCACCAAGCAGTACGGCGTGCCGCTCCAGATCGGCTTTCAGCGCCGCTATGACTCGGGGTTCGCCGAGGCACGCCAGCGCATCGCGACAGGGGAGTTGGGACGCATCCACCTGTTCCGCGCCGTGAGCTACGATCCCTACCCGCCGCGCCGCGAGTACATCCTCGGCTGCGGCGGCATGTTCGTCGACATGTCGATCCACGACGTCGACATCGCGCGCTTTCTCACCCAGTCCGAAGTCGAAAGCGTCTCCGCCGTCGGAACCGTCATGGGCCCCCAGGCCGCCGACTTCGAGGCCGCCGGCGATTGGGACACCACGGTGCTCACGCTGCGGTTCACCTCCGGCGCGCTCGGCTCGATCGTCAATTCGCGCCAGTCGGGCTACGGCTACGACATCCATACCGACGTGCTCGGCGACTGCGGTGGCCTCAAAATCGGGTACGAGCGCCACACGCCGCTCACGCGCTACGACCGCGACGGCGCGCACCACGACTTCGTGCCGTACTTTCCCGAGCGCTTCGCCCAGGCGTACACCGCCGAGCTCGTTGCATTCGTCGACGCCGTCCAAACCGGCCGCCCTGTCACCCCCACCGGCGAAGACGGCCTCGCCGCGCTCAGAGTGGCCCTCGCCGCCACCGAGTCGGCCCGCAAAGGCGGCCCGCCGGTGGTCGTCGAGTAAGCGCTTCGGATGGCAGGTGACCGGCGCCGCTGCAACGCCTGTGCCACCACCGGGTGCAGGCAAAAGTACCGGATGCGGGGGAGGACGTGTAGGGGCGTATGGCGATACGCCCGGCCGCCGCCCCAGGGCGTATCTCGATACGCCCCTACAGACCGCAGTGGGGCCCCGGAACAGGTGCGTGCACCCACCACCACTTGTCGTGCCGAGCGTACGCAGTACTTGCAGCGCCGCGTGGTACGCTGGGCATGGAGCGCCCGATACGCGTACGGGTGGCAACACGCAAGGCGGGACCGGAGACGATGGCAATCACGAAGACACGCCACACGCTGGCGGACCTCCTGGCCATGCCGCTGGAGGACGAGCGCATCTATGAGATTCTGGGAGGCGAACTTGTGGTCTTTTCGTCGCCGGATGAGCCGCATGCGGCAGTGGTCATTGGCTTGGTGAGGTTCTTGCTTCCGGCGGAAGATGCTGGATATGGCCGCGTGCGGACCGCGCCCCGTGCAGTAGCGTTTGACTACGCGGCCCGTGGTGAAGCGGCAGTAGACGTGACTCACCCCGATGTTTTCTTCGTTCGGGATGAACGGCGGGCGATCCTCGGCCGGCGATGCGTGGAGGCTGCGCCCGATCTCGTGATCGAAGTGCTCTCACCCAGCACCCGGCACTTGGATCTCCCCGGCGGCAGGAAGTGGGCGATCTACGAACGCTACGGCGTGCCGTACTACTGGATCGCCGATCCCGAAGCGCGAACCATGACGCAGTATCTCTGGCGCGATGGCCGCTACGGAGAACCGGCGGTCTTGCAGCCCGGGGATCTGCCGACTTGCCCATTGTTCCCCGGCGTGGTAACAGACGTCGCCCAGATCTTCGCGGGCATCCTTTAGGTCTCTTCTTGAGTACACGCTCACGCGAGTCCTAACACACCGAGCACATCCCGCTCGACCACTTTCTGCAGCTCGTCAACCGGCACACGGGGCAGCTTGGTGCCCTCGAGCAGGTCGTTGACGTGCGGGATCGCTTCGGCCGTCTCGCGCGGCGTGGCGACCGGGAAGTCCGAGCCAAACAGGAGCTTGTGCAACACGCTCCACTCGGTCGCCAGCCGCAGGCAGGTGTAGTACGACCACGGCCGATAGTGGAGCGCGGAGATGTCGGCCCAGACGTGGGGGTGCTTGCGAATCACCGCGATGCAGTCCGCCTGCCACGGATGCGCCATGTGCGCCAGCACGATCCGCAGCTCCGGAAAGCGCGTTGCGACGCGGTCGATGTGCCGCGGATGGGCGTAGTCCAGATCCGCGAAGCGCACCGGGCTCGTGCCCTGGTGGAACACGATCGGCAGGCGCAGCTCTTCGGCGCGCTGGTACACCCGGAACGCCTCCTCGCCCAGCGGATCGAAATTCTGGTAATTCGACCCCAGCTTGATCCCGCGCAGGCCGAGCTCGCGCGCCGCCCGGTCCATCTCGTCGAGCGCCCCGGAGTCGTGTGGGTGGACGCTCATGAACCCAACGATCTTCTCCGGGTGCGCCCGCGCGAATTCGGCCGTCTGGTCGTTCAACCGTTGCGCCGGAGCGGAGAGCCATGCCGGCGACACCGGCACGCCGTCGAGGCGCTCCGATCCCGGCGGCGGCGCGGCGATGTTGAACGCGATCGCCTTATCGACAAACGCCATCGCGTCGAGGTACTCGTCCCAGGTAATGAGCTCCGGATCGGGCCGATCGGGCCGCATCGGCGCGCGATTGGCTCTTGGTCCGCTCGAGGGCTGTTCCGGCTTCTGCTTGAACCGCGGGGCGTGGGTGTGAACGTCGACAATCATGGCGCCTGATTGTAGTCGCTGCGCACGATGCGCGCAGCCGCGCTACAATCGGCCACTTCGCTCAGATGCGCATTGCCGGAAGCGCCACCTACCTGCACGACCGCGCACGCCGACGCCTCTCGGGCGGTGTGCTGCTGCTTGGTGGCGCCGTCTTGTTGTTTGCGCTCGGCGCGTTCACCGGCGGCGGTCTCACCGTGATCGGCAGCGGCCCCGTCTTCCTCGGCCTCGGCGGCCTCGTCGTCGGCGGCCTGCGCCTCGCGGCCGCGCGCCGCGACTACGCTTCGAGCAATCTCGATGCGCCGGTCGTCGGCCAGCTCGCCGGCCGTTTGGGAGACGAATACGTCTACCTGCGACACGTTGCCGTGCCGGACCATCGTGCCGAGGCCGACGGCATCCTGCTTGGCCCCCACGGCATGCTGGTGGTGGCGATACGGCGGCTCGAAGGCGACTTCAGCGTGCGCGGCCACGAATGGTTCGCACTGGAGGCCGGTGGCAACGAGCGGCCGCACACCGGCAGCCCCACATGGGAGCTCATGCGGCCGCTGCGGGCGCTGCAGAAGGTCGTGCGCGAGGAGGGGCTTGGTGACGTGCCGGTTGAAGGCGCGGTCATCCTCACCGGCGGCCGGTTGGTGAACGCCGACCTACCCGGCGCCGCAATTGTCCCCGTCGATCACGTCGCCGCGTACGTCGCATACTTACGTCCGTCCGAGCCCATACCGCCCGCCGCCATCGAAGCGCTCTTCGCCCGCCTCGAGCCACACGCCGGCGGGGTAAAGAAGAAGTGAAGAGGGGTAAGTGAAGAGCCGACCCGCGATGCCGCGCTCGTTCTTCGCACGTGAACCTGGGAGTGACCGGTTGTTCCGGATGGTTAACCGCTCGCCCCTTCGGCTGCGCTCAGGGCAGGCTCTGAGCGTATCGAAAGGCGCACTCTTCCCGGCATCCGGAACTGCTGATTGCACCCGTTGAACCTGGACTCTGTAGGCTCGACGCTTTACACTCTGCTGGTGCCTAACTCGGCGGTTCGCGCGCTGGCGTGGATCTGGACGCGCCTGCTGAACGATCGCGTCCGCAGCCGGATCATGTGGTGGCTTAACGCCAAGTTCGTCGTCGGCGTCACGGCGATGGTCGTCGACGACACCGGGCGGGTGCTCTTTCTCGAACACGCGTTTCGCCGACGCTATCCGTGGGCGCTGCCCGGTGGCTGGATCAACCGCGCGGAACACCCAGAAGCGGCGATCGTGCGTGAGCTGCGCGAAGAAACGGGCCTCGACGTACGCGTGCTCGGGGTGCTTGCCGCCAATACCTTCCGGCAGCCTCGCTTGGACATCGTCTACGCCTGCCGCGTCGCCGGCGGCATGATTCGCGGTTCGGCCGAGACACCGCGCTGGCAGTGGCGTCTGCCCGGCGACCCACCACCAGACGCTGATCCCTATTCGGTCGAGCTCGTCGCCCGTTTCGCCGGTGAAGTACGCCGCCAGGTGGCGCCTTTCACCGATGGAGCGGTTGCCGGCCCGGCAGCCGGACAGGGCCGGGCGGCGCAATCGGCGCAATAACGGATGTTACCCTCGCCGCCCGTGTACGTCCGCGCGCTCCGCCGTATCGCGCGAACCCCAGGCGTGATTGCAGCAGCTCGGTTCAATCGAGCCCGAACCGTACTCGCCATCGCGCTGGCAGCGGTGGCGACCGCCGCGTCTGTCACGCTGGGCATCCTGGCTAGCGCCGCCTCACGCGGCGCTTCGATGGTGCCCGCCTCGCACATATCGCCGGCGGCGGCGGCCGCGCTCGCCGGGCGCCTGGGCGGCCACGTCGACTCGTTCGATTCGGTCTACCGGCTCGCCGGCGCGGCCGCGCGCGGCGCCGGACCGATCGGGCTCGAGACCGATCCCTACCGTCGCGTATACGCCATGCCCGACGCAGCCGGCTCGCCCGGCGCGCGCGTCGTCGCCGAGGTGTTGGCCGCCGGCCGCGTGCGGCAGCTCACGATCGGCCGCGAGCGCGCCGTCCAGGAGACGTGGCAAGGTGCGCCAGACGACTGGACGCTCGAGCAGGCGCAGCGCGTGGCCGGCCGGTGGCTGCCGAGCGACGCCACCTTCGTGCGCCGTGAGCCGTTTGGGTTTCAGGATCGCATCGCCGGAACGCGCGACGTGTACTTCAGTGCCTCACTCGCCAAGGTCGCGACGGCGGCCGACTACGCGGCGATGCGCGCCTCCGGGCCACCCGGAACGTGCAGCACGGCGTACTACCAGACGGGAGACGGCGGCGTCGCCTTCGTCCTGGTTGGACTGTACTGATGCCCGACGAGTCGCAGCCTGCGCCTGTCGACGCGGCGTCGCCGCAAGCGATCCCCCGCTGGGCCTGGCTTGCCGCCGCGCTGCTCGTCGCCGCCTCGCTTGCCGTGCTCGTGTGGGGGCGCGGCGGCACGATGGTCCTTGCCGGCGCCGCGCTCGCCTTCGCCGCCCTCGCCGTGCTGCTGCTCTCCGTCCCCGACGGCGATCCGGCCGCAGTGTGACCGTTCCCAGGTGGCGTAGACTCTGCGATAGCGGTGCACTCTCTCGATCTGCTCCGGTTCCGCCACCCGACCAGGGCCGCCGGCGACCAACAGCGGCTTATCGGGGCGCCAAATACGGCCGCTGGGGACCGGCGGCGAGTGGGGGTGTCTCTCGATACGCCCAACGACCGCGGTCGGTTGTGTACCACTATGCCCCGAAAAGAACGCACTCGTCCCCGGACGCAATGCCCAAGCGCCTGGCGCGTGCTTATTCTGGTCGCCTTGGCGCTCTCATCGGTGGCCGGATGCGCACGGCCGCGCGACGCAGGAGCAAATGCCTCGCCGGCAGCCACGGCCACCGCCGGCACCACGGCAGCGGTAGCCGGGGCAAGCGCCTCACGCGAGCCGGGCGCACAACATGGTCCCGGCCTCGCATCGCCACCGTCGGCTGCCATCGCTGCTACGGAAGCTCAGGCAGTGTTCTCCGCTGCTGCGGCCCTCGCCCACGCCACCCACCTTTCGACGGCGATTGGCCCGCGACCCGCCGGATTGGCCTCTTCGAGTGAAGCCGCGTCCTACATCGCCGCGACACTCGCCTCGTACGGCTACGAGGTCGAGCGCCAGGACTTCAGCTTTCCCAGCTTCGAAGAGCGCCGCGTATCGGTGATGGTGAGCGTTCCGCCCGGTGCCACAACCGGCGCCACCGGCTCTGCGGCCGCCGGTGGGGCCGAGCCGGTCGAGGCGCACGCCCTGCTCTACTCGGGCTCAGGCACCGTCTCCGGCCGGCTCGCCCTCGCGGGTTTCGGCCGGCCCGAAGACTACGCGGCCCCTGGGATGGAAGGCGCCATCGCACTCGTCGAGCGAGGCGCCGGCCTGACCTTTCGCGAGAAGGCCGAAGCGGCGGCCGCGGCCGGCGTAGCCGCCGTCATCATCTACAACAATACGCCCCGCCTGTTCGTCGGGTCGCTCCAAGCGCCGATGCCCGTTCCCGTGCTGGCCATCAGCGGCCGCGACGGCGCTCGACTGGGCGAGCAGGCGCTGCGGGGCACGGTGCAAGCGACGGTCGACGTCGACGTGAACGTCGCGGAGCTTCAGACCGAGAACATCGTCGGCCGCCGGCGCGCCGGGCAGCCCGCAGCGGGCCGCACAATCGTCGCCGGCGCGCACTACGATTCGGTACAGGTCAGTCCGGGCGCCAACGACAACGCGTCGGGTACAGCCGTGCTGCTCGAACTGGCGCGGGTGCTCTCCCACGAGCCGCTCGGCGTCGATCTCACGTTGATCGCCTTCGGCGCGGAGGAGCTGGGGCTCCTGGGCAGCGCCCATTTCGTCGGGCAGCTCAATCGGGCCGAGACCGGCCGCGTCGCCGCGATGCTCAACTTCGACATGGTCGGCGTTGGCGACGAACTGCTCGCCGGCGGCACGAGCCGGCTCGTCCAGTTGACGCAGGAGATCGGCGAGGCACGCGGCGTGCGCGTCGGCCGGATGGGCGACGGCTTCGCAAACCGATCGGATCACGCGCCGTTCCTCGCCGCCGGCGTACCGAGCATCTTCTTCTCGGTGATGGACGACCCGAATTACCACACCGCAGACGACCGCGCCGAACACATCTCGGCCCGACGGCTGGAAGAGGTCGGCGCAATCGGCGCACAGCTCATTCGCCGGCTCGCACGTGGAGGTTAGCCCGGATTGTTCGCCACTCCTGGGCAGCTTCCGTGCATCCTTCGACAAGCTCAGGATGAGCGGAGGGGAGCGATGGATGAGCGGAGCCCGCGTGGATCATCCGGGTTACGCCGAAGTCCTCAACGGCCCCCCACCGATCACCACCCCAAAGTCCTTCGCGCCGATTACGTAGTCGTCGGGCGCCGGGATGAGCGCATCGGTACGGTCGGTGTCGCGGTCGACGACGTCCTTCCCCGTCTCGCGGAACGCCGAGCGGATGAACTCGTCTACCCAGTCGGTGCTGCTGCCGTAGATCTCGTCGATGGTGACCACCGCGGCTTCGGAGATGATGCCGACCAGCAGGTCACTTGCTTGCCGGAAATACGCCCGCGCTTCGCGGAACGTACGTCCGCGCAGCTCGCGCGGCAGTTCCACCCGCTGGAGCTCACGGCCCGAGCCATTCGTCAAGAGTTGCCGCGCCGCGCCGATCAATCCGGAGGTGAGCGCCCCCGAGGCCAGGAAGTAGCTCGTCTCCTGGCCGTGCACGACGATCTCGTCGACACCCGCGCTCCGAATGGCGGCCTCTTTCTCGTCGGAGAGTAGGTGCGCCGCCAGCCGGATATCCGGTTGGAGGTGCCGGATCGCGAGCGCTGCAAAGAGCGTGTCCTGATCCGGGTCGGGTGACTCGCGCGCCTCGTCGGCCAGCAAGATGACCGCAGCCGCTTCGACCACATTCGCCCGCACGAGGATCGACTCCTGGCTTGGATCGCCCCGCAGCGACGAAATGTTGAGCGAGCGGAACTTGTACAGCAGCTCGTTCCGCGCGTTCTCCTGGAGATCGTTGATCAGCACCAGCGGCGGCGTGCGGCGCCCGGCAAGCGCTGCGAGGCCCCTAAGTACTTGTTCTAGATGGCGGTTCGCCCCGATCACGACGATGTGCCCCCTGACCTTCAGCGCGCGCAGCCCGGCGTCCTGCTGCAATCGCTGGGCGACCAAGAGCGACGCGAACGAAGCGGTGAACAACGACAGGATGATGACGCCGGCCATCATCAGCACGCTTCCCACGAGGCGCCCGGCCGTCGTCTTCGGGAAGAGATCGCCATACCCGGTGGTCGTCATCGTCACAATCGTCCACCAAAAGGCGTTGCCGAGCGAGTCGATCAGCGGGCCCTCGCCGCTTTCCGCCGATGCCGGAAACTCGATCGGATAGGTCTTGACTTCGACGAAATAGACCGCGCCCCCAATGCCCAGGAACACCAGCAGCATCACCATCACGATGCGCGGGATGCCCTCTCTGCGGGCAATTGCCCACGTCTCGTTCGTCCTGAGGTACGCCCCGACGGCGATCTCCCGCGTACGGCCGAGCGCCCGCCGGCCGGCAGCCGCTACCGCGCCGAACGCGGCACTCCCTATCGCGGGCACAGCAACCCGCATGCGCGGTCTCGCGGGCAGGCCGGCACCCGGCGCTGCCGGCGAAATCGGGAGCGCAGATCGACTGGGCGCAGCGGCTGGCGCGGCCATATCGCTGCATTGTAGCCGTTCCCACCGGCGCGCATCGCCGCCACTGCCCAGAATGCCTACACATTCAGGGCGGGCCGGGTGGCCTCAAGCGCCTAGGATCGTTGGCAGCGGAATGAGGCGGCGGTATCTCGCTATCACGTAGGCCAGGTACCGTATCGCCTGATGATGCGGCACGACAAACGCCAGCACGCCGCGCACGCTGGCGCCGGCGCCCAGCAGTCCGCCGCCAAGCGATTCCTCCCCCGGCGCCGCTTCGGCCACAATCGGCGGCCACTCGGCGGTGCGTGGCAAGACGCGGAAGTAGCTCGAGCTGTAGGGCTGCTCCCATCTGGTGGCATTCTCCAGCTCTACCGTCAGGTGAAGCTGGTAGTGCCGCTGGGGCACCGTCGTGCTTCGTCCGGCGCCGCGTTCAGGCACGCTGGGAGCCGGCGGATCCACGCGTACCGCCTCCAGCACGCGGATCTGCGGCAGATCGACCAGCCGCCACGTCGACGCCGGCGTCTCTCCCGGCAGCTCGGCGGGCGGCTCCGCCGCGATTTCCAGCAGCACGGGCGGACCGTGGCTCTCGGCCCGAGCAATTGCGGTGAACCCGCGCCCCAGTTCTGCGCCCGCACCAGCGGCCGCGGCCGCACCCGCGACCACCCACCCCAGCCCGCGCCGGCTTAGCCACACCCGCCGGGCCACTTCCCCTGCCTTCACTTCTGTCATTTCCGCCTCGCGCCCCCCAAATCGCTGCGCATCTCGCTTGACCCGTCGTACTATCGGCCGGCAACACTCGCCTCCACCCGCCGCATCTTGCCGGGCGAAGGGTACGACACCAGCGGCCACGGCGCAACGCCTTCCCGCAGCGGTACCATTATTGCCCGTATTGCCCGTATTGCCCGTACCGGACCGTACCACCTCTGCCGGCGGCACATTGTCTGCCAAACTTAGACTCGAAGGCACCCCTCACGCCATGAATCGAAACCAATGGCTCGCTGCGCTGGCCGTCACGGCCGCCATGCTCGCACCCGACGCCGCGCTGGCCCGACCTGACCGGCAGATAGCGCCCCTCCCACATGGCGCAGTCGTGGCGCTTTCCGGCACGCCGCACCTCTGGATCGCCGGCGACGACGGTCTCTTACACTGGGCCGGCGACACCCGCGCCGTCGCCGGAAAATTCGTCGATTGGGGCAACCGCCGTGAGGTCACCCTCGACGAGCTGAAGACCCTCTCCCGCGGGGATCCCTGGCTCTCCACCGGGCTTTTGAAGAGCGGCGATCCCATCTATCTCGCAAAATGGGAGACCGAGGCAGCCGCGCCAACGCTGCTGCACATCCAGTCGCTCGCCGACGTCGAGCTGTTCGGCATCAACGCCACCAACTACGGCTCGATGGTCTTCGAGCCCCCGGCCTGGGAAGCGCTATCAGGCATGAGCTCCGGTGCGCTGATGCGGGGCGTGCTTTCGCCCGTGAGCGCTGCCTCGAGTGCGGCGATACCGGCCGCCACGGCGACGCCGGCATCGACGACCGCCGCCTCGGCCGAAACCCCGACGCCGGTGGTGCGGCTCAACCGTACGCCCCGCACCGGCCGTGACGGCGACGTCACCTTCGAGATGTCCGCCGCCGACCGGTGGCGGAACGACGCCGACCTGAGTGCGCCCGATGCTCGCCTGCAGCCAATGCACGCTGAGACGATCATCGGCCGCTGGCAGATCTTCGACTCGCCTTCCGAGACTGGTCCTCGGGTGTTCGTCTTCGCATTCGCCACCAATCTCGATTTCAACCCGGACATCAGAAGTCTCGACGACTTCGTCAGACGGAAGCAGGACGCACTCTGCCTCGACATTGGCCAGAACGAAGGTGATTTCTGCACCGTCGAGCCGGCCGTGGCTACGACGGTGGGCGGTTTGCCGGCGCAGCAGCGCGATTCCCGCGAGCGCCACACGTACTTCCTCGGCGACCCGGCCAACCAGAACATCGTCGAAAACGAATGGCTGTCGCGCCACGTCTTTGTCATCCGAGGCAACTGGGGCTACGAGCTCCGCATCTTCTCCCAAGACCCTACTGCCTTGCGCGACCGCCTAAAGGACTTTGCCAAAGCCCTCGAATCGGTCCGCTTTAACTACTAAACCAAAGCCAAGATGGAATCCGCAGGCCCCCTCATTTTGCACTGTGCACTGTGCACTTGGTTTAGGATCTGTGGAGATGATCGAAACGTTCGCTGGGTGGAATGTGCTGC
>JACQGX010000012.1 GCA_016199265.1 Chloroflexota bacterium
GGCCTGTTCAACCGGTCGATTCACGAGGGCCAAGAACGCATCCAGATCGCCCTCCACAGCCGCCGCGACCGCCGGTTCAACGGCCACTCGCTTTAGCGTCATCGGGACCTCCATACACCCATTTCGTTTCGATCACGCCGCCATCGTTTGCGTGCACACTCGGGAACATGCGCACGGCGTAGTTGCGCGCCGGCACGCCGAGCACGCGCAGGAACCCTTCGGCGTCAGCGTGATCGAACGAGCCCGCGCGCTCCATCGACGCCTCGTCGGCCGCGTACAGCGTCGCCGCCGACTGCAGATCGGTCGCGCCTTCGAAGATAACGTTGCCCTTGTAGAGGCGCAGCGCCACGGTACCGCTCACCAGTCGGGTGATGCGCTCGACCGCCGCCAGCGCGGCGGTCGTCCCCAGGTCGAACCAGTAACCCTGATAGATCTGCACCGCCAGATAACGCGACAGGTGCTCGAACAGCTCGCGCGCCCGCCGATCGAGGTACAGTTGGAGGAGGTACTCGTAGGCCTGCCCGAGCAGCTCCATACCCGGCGCCTCATACACGCCACGCGACTTGATCCCGACGAACCGGTTCTCCACCACGTGCCGGCCAATCCCCACCCCATGCCGCCCCGCCACTTCATTCGCGGTCTTGAACACCTCGACCAGCGAAGCCGGCGCCCCGTCCCTTGCCCCTTGCCCCTTACCCCTTGCCCCTTCTACTGCCACCGGCCGTCCCGCCTGCCACGAAATCCGCACGATCTCGTGCGTGTCGGGCGCATCCCACGCCCACACGCCCATTTCGGGCGCCACCAGCGTCGCCGGCGTCTCCAGCTCCTCGAGCCGGCCGGCCTCGTGCGTCAGCCCGAGCATGTTGGCGTCGGTCGAGTAGATCTTCTCGACGCTCGCCTTGATCGGCAGCCCGTACGCCGCGGCGTACTCGACCATTTCCCTGCGCCCGCCGAACGTGTCGAGCATCGCCGGATCGCGCCACGGGGCGTAGACCTGCATCGCGGGCGCAAGCATGTTGGTCGCCAACTGGAAACGCACCTGGTCGTTGCCACGACCGGTCGCGCCGTGAAAGAGGACGTCGATCCCCTCGTTCTGCAGCACTTCGACGGCGAGCTGTGTCGTGACATACCGCGCGATCGCCGTCGTGTTCCAGTAGCCGCCCTCATACTTCGCCTGCGCCTGGATCACTTTCAGCCCGGCTTCGGCCAGTGGCTCCTGTCCCGGCAGGATGTGCGCCGTTACCGCGCCGCACGCCAGCATCCGCCGGCGCACCGCCTCGAGATCCGGCTCGTCCGGCTGGCCCAGGTCGACGGTATAGCAATGCGGCTCGGCGCCTCGGGAGCGCAGCCAGTGGGTAATCGTGCAGCTATCCAGCCCGCCCGAGACGAGCCCGCCGATTTTCTTGCCTTTGAGGTCCTCAACTCGCATCGTAAGTTACCGTAGTGGGTAGAAGCGGTCAGCGATCAGCGATCAGCGATCAGCTATGGCCTTGACCAGCATTCTGAGCGGCACTGATCGTAAGCAATGCACGCCGAGAGAAAGCAGTCTCAAGAGACGAGTGATGTCGGCTGATCGCTGATCGCTGATCACTGATCGCTGACCACTATCGCAGTATGGACGGAAGGATACCGAGTTGCTCGCGGTACTTGGCGACGGTCCGGCGGGCGACGACGATGCCGCGCTTGCCGAGCTCTTCGGCGATCTGTTCGTCGGTCAACGGCTGGCTCTCGTTTTCGATGATGTCCTTGATCACGTCCTTGGCCGACAGCGAAGGGGTAAAGAAGTCGGAGAGCGGGATGACCTTGCCGCTGGGCAGCATCACGTACTTGGATGCCGTCGCGCGCGACACCGTCGATTCGTGGACACCCAATTCGGCGGCGACCATCGCCCGCGTCAGCGGGCGCAGCTTGCGTACGCCCCTATCGAGGAAATCGCTCTGGTAACTGACCAAGAACGCGACGATCCGCTGGAGCGTCTGGCGCCGCTGATCGATGTTGGCCATGAACAGCCGCGCGCGAGAGACGTACTGCTGGATATGCTTGCGCTCGCTCTCGTTCAGATGGGCATCGGTCTGCTGTGCGCGCAGCATCAGGTCGCGGTAGAGCGGGTTGACCCGCAGGAAGAAGCGCTTCGACTCCACGACGTCGACCTCGTAGCCTCTATCGCGCTTGGAGATAATCACGTCCGGCAGCACATACCCCATCGTGCTGGTGCCGGCCGTGCCCTGCGCCGGGAACGGGTTCAGGTACTTCTTGATAAAGTGTGCTGCATCCGCGACCGCTTGGCTGCTGATGCGCAACTCCTGCGAGATTCGGCTGAACTTGTGCTCGCCCAACTGCGCGAGATGGTCCTCGACAATCTCGCGCACGTGCGGGCAGGTGAATCCTAGTGCTTCCAAGTACTCCACTTGGAGAACCAAGCACTCACGCAGGTCGCGCGCGGCGATTCCAATCGGTTCCTGTTGTTGAATCTCGCGCAGCACCTCTTCGACTTCTTCCTGCGAGACGTCGAGCGCACGGGCGACCTCCTCAACCGTGCAGTCGAGGAATCCGCGTTCGTCCAGGTTACCGATAAGGAACTCGGCGATCACCATCTGCTCTGGCGAGAGCGAAGCGCCGAGCTCGCGCAAGAGGCGCTCCTGCAGCGACGGTTCCGAGGCGACGTGGACCATCGGATCGAAGTCGTCCTCAGGATCGCGCCGGGCCATGGATGGCCCTTCGTCGTAGAAATAGTCGTCTCGCGACAGAATCTGGTCTTGGTCCGGCGCTTTGGGTGGCTCCGGGGGTTTCGTCTCGGTCAGACAGTGGGTACAGACCGGTTTTTCCAGTACGGCGCCACATCGGGAACAGGTGGGCTTATCGAGCATCTCCAGCGCCGGGTTCTCGGCCAACTCGGCGTTGATCAACTGCTGGAGCTCCATCGACGACAGCTCCAGGACGTGGTTCATCGCTACCAAGCGCGGAGATACCTTCATCTGAACTGTCTGCACCTGCGACAGTTCCATGCCTTCCATCATTCGGCCCACCTCCAGGACACTACGGAATCACACGCAAATCGCTCGGCGTACATTGGGCCGCCTTCTCGAGGAGCCTGAACTCGGCTGCGCAGGAAAAGAGAATAGGCAACCGGCGCCACAACTAGCAGGATCCGTGCCGCGCGCGTGGTCCGCATCTTGCCGACAACGAAAAGTCCCACGTCCACAGTCCAAAGTCCCACGGCATGACCGTTCATCCCTGGATCGAGACGGGGAATTGTGGAGCTGATCGCTTCAACGTAATGAATGTGCGGGCCTAACTGATGTGACTAGCCGGCCGCATTGGCGGCGCCCTCGCCAAGCTCATGTTCGCGCAGCTTGTCCTCGAACAGGTCCCGCGCCATCCCCAGCAGACGCGCCGCCGCCAGATGACTCCCGCCGGTCTCCCGCAGCGCAAACTGCAGCGCCCGGCGCTCGATCGTACTGATCAGGTTGTGCAGCGACTGGCCGCGGCGAATGGCCTGCTCGACATCGACCGGCCCCGCCGTCGTGCCGGGCACCGGCGAGTGCGTGAAGACGACGTGCTCGGGCGTGATCAGGCCGCCCTGCGCCATGACCACCGCCCGTTCGACAACGTTTTCCAGCTCGCGCACGTTGCCCGGATAGTCATGATCGAGCACCCGCTGGAGCGCCTCTTCCGAGATTCGGGATGGAGTCGGCGAGTTATTGTAGCGGTGCTTATTCAGGAAGTGGAACGTCAGATTGCGCACGTCGTTGAGATTCTCATCCTCGTGGCGGCGCTCACGCAGCGGCGGCATGTCGATCGTCACGACGTTGAGCCGGTAGTAGAGGTCCTCCCGGAAGTTTCCTTTGGCCACTTCGTCGGGCAACGGTTTGTTGGTCGCGGCAATGACGCGCACGTCGACCCTGATCGGGATGCTGCCGCCCACCCGCTCGAATTCCTTATCCTGCAAGACGCGCAGGAGCTTGCGCTGGGTCGCCAGCGTCATCTCGCCGATCTCGTCGAGGAAGATCGTTCCCCGGTGCGCCATCTCGAAGCGGCCCTTGCGTTGCGCAATGGCGCTGGTGAAGGCGCCCTTCTCATGGCCAAACAACTCGCTCTCGAGCAGCGTCTCCGGCAGCGTCGCGATGGCGACGGTGACGAACGGGCCGCCGCGCCGGTTGCTGGCCCGGTGGATCTGCTCCGCGAGCATCGTTTTGCCGCTGCCGGTCTCGCCCAAGATGAGTACCGTCGCGTCGGAACGTGCGATCCGGCCGATCGTCTTGAATACCTCCAGCACCTTCGGATGCCGGCCGATCATGCGATCGGCCGGATCGAAGCGGAGCTGCTCCTTGAGCTCATGCACCTGCTTCATCAGCTCCTGGTACTCGAACAGGCGCTTGATCGTCAGCGCGAGCTCGTCGAGATCGAACGGCTTGGGCACGTAATCGTACGCGCCAAGCTGCATCGCCTCGATCGCCATCTGCGACGTTCCAGCCGCGGTGAAGACGATCACCGGGATCTGGAGCCTCTCCGCCTGCAGCCGCTTGATGACCTCGATGCCATCGATACCCGGCGGCATGTAGACGTCGATGAGGAGGAGATCGGGCGGATTCGCCTTCGCTTTCTCCAGCACCTCCTCACCCGACGCGGCCGAATCGACTTCATACCCCTCGTCTTGGAGGAAGCTTTCCAGAAGCGACCGAATCGGCGCTTCGTCGTCTGCGACTAGAATGCGTCGTGTTGCCACGTCTATGGTGTATTGTACTACGGGTCTGGATACAGCAATACGGCCGCCAATGACCCTCTAGCGGTCCAATCACGCCGGAGGCGTTCGTGGCGGCGATCGACGAGCGCGCCGCCGCCATCCTGCTCGTGCTTGCGCCGATCGACCAGGCGCGTGACCGTACCGGCGGCTGGCCGGCGTTCATCGGCGGCGTCGCCCGCTACGCCAACGCCGCCGGGGTGCCCGTGCTGGTCGACGCGGCCTCCGAGCTGCCGCCCCGCGGCCTGATCCGGCAGTTGCTCGAGCTCGGCGTTGCCGGTGTCATCGTCAGCGGCGGCAAGGCCATCCGCGGCCCGCAGTCGACCGGCCTGCTGCTCGGCCGTCCGGACCTGATCGAGGCGGCCGCGCTCAACAACAATCCCCTGCCGGCCATCGGCCGCCCGATGAAAGTCGGCAAGGAGGAAATCTGCGGCCTCGTCGCCGCCGTCGAGCGCTTCTTTGCCATGGACGAAGCCGCGCAGCTTGCCGGCTGGCGGCGGTCGGCGGAGCTCATCGCGCGAGCCGCACGCGACGCCGGCGGCGCGAAGGGCGTTCGCGCCGAAGTGATCGCCGAGCACCCCGACTACGGCCGGCCGCCGATGGTGGCGAAAGCCGTCCTCCGCTTCGCCGGCGGCGCTGCCGAGGCTGATCGACTGGCGACACAACTCGCCGGCGGCGAGCCGAGCATCCAGCCCCTGCGCCAGCGCGACTGCCTGATATTCAACCCCATGACCGTCGAGCCGGGAGAACCCGAGATCGTCGCCGACCGTGTTCTAGCCGCGCTATCCGGCAGCTAACCGGTCATGAGGCAAACCCAAACAACCTGGCCGGCGCCTCCCAGAGGATCTGGCGCCGGTCCTCGTCGGTCAGCGGCAACTCGCGCTCGACGTACTGCAGCGCCTGCGCCAGCGGGACGAGGCGCGCGGTGCGCGGGTAGCCGGTGCCCCAGAGCATGCGCTCGGGGCCAGACCGCTCCTTGAGCAGCGTGACGAACGGCCACGTGTCGCGCCAGGGGAAGTCCTGCTTCGAGGCGATCTGATAGTCGCCGATCTTGGCCCACGTGTGCGGAAACTCCGCCAGCCGCAGCACCGGCTCGAAGCTCGCATAGGGCGGCGGCTCGGTTACGTCGGGCTTGCCGATGTGGTCGACGATCACGCGCACGTTGGGATGCCGCTCGATCATGCGCGCCAGCGCCGGTGCGTGCTTCGGCCACAGGTGGAACTGCAGGATCGCGCCCGTCGCCCCGGCCGCCGCCCAGAGCGCGTCGTTTTCCGGCGCATCGACCCACCACGGCCCGCGCGGCTCGCGGTCGTAGTAGAGCGGATGGAAGCGGAAGCCGGAGAGCCCGCGTGCCATCCAGCGCTCCAGATCGCGCGCATTGTCCGGACTTTCCGGATCAACCAGGCCAATCGCCTTGAAGAGCCCGGGGTGGCGCTCGAGACACTCGACCATGTAGGTATTGTCCCAGCCAAACGCGCTGCTCTGGACGAGCACGCCGTGCGCGATGCCGTACTCCGCCATGTCCTCCAGCAGCCACTCGACCGGCGCCGCCTCCTTCGGCGGCCGAACCTTCGCGTTCGGCGCCGGACGGTGCCCCGGCGCATCGTCGAGCGGCCAGACGTGAACGTGCGTGTCGATCACTTGGCGTTGCGCGGCGCCCGCGCGGTCTCGGTCCATCTACGTCCTCCCGACTGACACTGTCACTGCAGTATGCATCGCACAGATTACACCGCACCCACCGCATGCGCGCAACCGGGCATCGCCCCCGGTATCATCCGTCGATGGCAGTTCAGGAGCGAGCGCACCGCAGCCCAATCCGTATGGCGCAGTACGGCGTGCAGCACGGCCACGCGGCCGGCAAGGCGCGCGCCATGCGCATGAACCCCGACGTCGAGTTCTGCGGCGTCTACGAGCCCGATCCGGCAGCGCGCGCGCGTGCCCAGGCGAGCGCCGCCTACGCCGGCCTGCGCTGGTACCAATCGAGCGAAGAGATGCTCGGCGATCCGTCGATCGTCGCCGTCGCCATCGAAGGGCTGAACGCGCACAGCCTGCCGATGGCGCGCGAAGCTGTCGAGGCGGGCAAACACCTGTGGTATGACAAGCCGGCCGGCGACGATTGGGCCGCTTTCCAGGAGATCGTCGGGATCGCCCGCCGCAAGGGCTTGATCGTGCAGATGGGGTACATGTTTCGCTACCAGGACAGCTTCCAGAAGCTGGCGCAGTGGGTACACGCGGGATTGCTCGGCGACGTCTTCTCCATTCGCGGCCACATGTCTACCTGGATACCGGAGACGGGCGGCGCCTTTACCCGCGGCACGATTGCCAGATCGCATGACGGCGGCATCCTCTTCGACCTCGGCGGCCACATGCTCGACCAGGTGCTCTGGCTGATGCGCGACGAGCGCCCGCACCGGGTCAGCGCGTTCGTGCGCAACGACGCGACGCCGAACCTCCCCAGATTTCGCGATAACACGCTCGCCGTGCTGGAGTTCGCGCGCGGCATGGCGATGGTCGACATCGCGGCGATGGAGGTCGAGCCTAAACAGCGCCGCTTCGAGGTCTACGGCACGCGCGGCAGCGCCATGCTCGATCCGATGGAGCCGGCGCCGGCGATCCGGCTGATCCTGGCCGAGGCCGCCGGCGGCTTTCAGCCAGGGCTGCAGGAGGTGCCAACCGAAGGCACCACGCGCCAGCGCTCGTACGAGCGCGAGCTGGAAGCGTTCGTGCCAGCCATCCGCGGCGAACACCCGCCCGACCGCTCGCTCGACCACGAGCTCCTCGTGCAGGAAACCCTCCTCCGCGCCACCGGCCACATCCCCGGCGGTTGAGCGCCCATTGCTACCATCCTGCGACCCAGACCACTACCCAGACACGAGATCAGACAAAAGAGGAGAAGGACTGTCATGAAACTGAGCGCCATGCTCATCGACGTGCTGCGCCGGCTGCCGTACGAAGACAACGTGCGGTGGCTGGCCGACGCCGGCTACCCCGCGGTCGACCCGCCCTTGCTCGAGCCCAACGCCGGCGACACTGCCCGCAAGCACGGGCTGATCGTCGGCTGCGCCAACGTCGGCGGCGGCGTCGTCGGCACAAACGACGAAGCGCAGCAGCGCAAGCTGCGCGACCAGATCAGCAACGCCATTCCCTGGGCCGCCGGCGAGGGCGTGCCCTGCCTGATGGTCCCGCACGGGCGCGACACGTCGATCCCCGCCACCGAGCAGCTCGAGGGCTTCAAGCGCGTCTACGGCCCGGCGCTCGAAGTCGCCGAGCAGCACAGTGTCGACCTGGTGATCGAGAACTGGCCCAACAACGGAAGGAATCTGATGTTCTCGCCGGAGACGTGGCGCGCCGTCTTCGACGCCATCCCGTCCGACCGCTTCGGCCTGTGTTTCGATCCGTCGCACCTTGTCTGGCTTGGGATCGACTACCTCAAGGCGGCGCGCGACTTCGCCGGCAAGATCAAGTACGTCCACGGCAAAGACACCGAGATTTTCGAGGAGGAGCGCAACTCGTACGGCATCTACGGGCGCCAGTTCGACACCTCGCCCGGCCGTGGCCGCTGGTGGCGCTACCGCCTGCCCGGCTGGGGCATCATCGATTGGCCCGCGTTCCTCACCATCCTCTACGACACCGGCTACGACGGCCTGATCGCCATCGAGCACGAAGACCCGGTGTGGCGCGGCAGCGAAGAGCGCTTCAAGCGCGGCCTCATCCTGGCCAAGCAGTACCTGAGCCAGTATCTGGTCTGACCCCCTCACCCCCTAGCCCCCTCTCCCCCCGTGGGAGAGGGGGAACGGTCCGCGGGGCATCGTCAGGGCATGGGGCCGGCGCGGGCGGCGCGGGACGGTACCAAACCCGCTTACGGAACGATCGATACGTTGAGTTGAGCGAGGACGTCTCGTATCGGGTTCGCGATAGTGTGTGTCGCGCTTCCCGCATAGAGGAGTCCCACCGGCCTGTTTCCCGTCCTGGTGACGATGAGCGAGCCGGAGTCGCCGGGCTGACTGAATGGTGCGCTCGTAAGCGACTGGAAGATGATCTGATTGCGGAATAGTGCCCGTTGCGCCCCGTAGCGGACCCACACGGTGGCATTGAGGCCGGTCGCCCGCCCCGCCGTAAACTGCGTGGTGCGCCCGCACTTTTTCACGAGCAGATTGAGCGCAGCCGGGGCCGGCATGGCGCTGATCCGGCCGATGCCCGGGCACTGGCTGCGAGTCGTCACGAGGCTGGGCGACGTCTGCGCGATGGCGCAGTCGACCGTGTTGACCGGCCCACCGAACCGGATGGCGACGAACTGGGAGAGTCTGGCGATCACGTCCCGCGGGGCACGCCCGCCGTCTGCCGGGCCCGGCTGCAGGATTGGGTCGCCGATTCTGGCCGCGTTGGAGTTGGCCAGCACGTGGTTGTTGCTCAGGATATAGAGCGCTGGGCCGCGCCGCACCAGACAGCCCAGCGTACCTGCCGTTATCCGGAAGTGGCCGACGGAGACGCCGCCCGGCGCCGGACGGTACCGGCCGCGATGGGGCACAGACAGCAGTTCGCCCATCGCCACAACGTCCGTAGAGACACCGTTGATCGTCGGAGGCACGAGGGCCTCAGGCAGGATGTTCTCGTGCCGCTCCTTTGCGAGCACCCCCACGATCACCGCCGGCTCACCTGTGGGCTGGTCGTCGATCATCTTTTCCCCGATGGCCACGGCGACGATGTTCTCGAAGCCGACGGCGTCGGTGCCGCTCTCCGCCGCGAGAGCCTGTTCGGTCACGTTGAGGAACAACTGCTGCTCGAGCTGTTCCTTTGCGGCCAACAGGCTTTCGGCCGTCACCCGCATTTCCATGGGGGCGGCGCCCATGAGCAGTTCTTCGGTAAGCTCTTCCTCAGCCTCCGGAGGCAATTCGCCCGCTTGCACGTCGAATTCCTCGAATCCCTGGGGCGGCAGCTCTTCCCCGCCGGCTGCAGGCACGCCCTCGCCGGATTGCTGCCCCACGTTCCCAACACCTCTACCGCGCGGCTGTGTGGCCATTGTGTTCCTCCTTACTTGTGGTGTACCGCTCCTACGTGGGCACCCGCGCGGGCACCCGCGTGGGCACCCGCCTTACCGTAGCACCTCATGCTGAGAGGAACGTGAGGCCAGGCTTGAGGTCAGGGTCACGTTTCGATGATATTTGGATGGGTTGTGGTGGGGCCCTGGAAGTGTTGCCTGCACCCAGTTTAGGCGGGCAGAGTGGTGAACTCGCCGTGGACGGGGACGAGACGCACCGGGTAATCGTCTACCTCGGCCGGAATTTGCTGCCGGATTTCTTCTGTCTTTCGCGAGACGTAGACGTCCAGCGCGGGCTTGCCGGTCCGCTCATCGATTCCTACAGCTACACCCTCGACCCCGTCGATTGCCATCCACCGTTCCTCATACCTCTCCCGGATCTCGTCGGCGGCCGGATGGGGGATCTCTTCCGCGACAGTGTCCGCCGCGAATTCATCCGAGACCTCCCCACGCTCACGCTCTTCCGCCGGCACAACGGGCTCGGCAAAAACGTCGAACTCCTCAAACTCGTCCAAGGGCAACGCGTCTTCCACAGCAGTTGCTGCATCCTTGCCGGATGCTCGGGGTTGGCGTTCGTGTTCCTTAGCCATTGTCGCAGTCCTCCCTAAACCAAGGGCCTAAACCAAGGGCACAGTGCAAAGTGAGACTGCCTGCGGGTTCCACCTTGGCTTCGGTTTAGTTCGTCTCGTGCCGCCCTTCTCTGGCGGGGCCAAGATGAACGTACCACGGCCGCGCGCCCTCTGTCACCGCCCTCGACCGTTACCCACGACGCCCGAAAACGCCTGGAATTCACCGCTCACTTCCAGGCGTACCGGGTAGCCGTCCAGGTCAGCGGGAACCCTCGCCCGCAGCGAGGGCGTTAGCTCGGATACGTACACCTTTATGACGGGCATTCCTCGTTCCTCTCCAATAGCGACTCCTTGCACGCCACGGAGGCGCAGCAGGTCGGGCTCGTGTGCTGCCAAGACCTGCTCAATCGTCCGGGACTGCCTCGGCGCACCGGAGCCGGTCGCGGCCGTCCCATCGGTGCCGGCAGCACAACCACCCGCGGCGAGCAAAGCCAGTGAAATGAGGGGCACAAAGAGCACCAGAGAGAACTGACGCAGCATGCTGAGGCGCCCATCGTATCGGTGACGCCGCTGGGACCAAGTCTGCCGCACGTGTTCTGCTCCTCTCCCCGATGAAGATCGTGTTGCTTTCTTGCCTTGCGAACCGCGAGCCCGCTCGCTGCTCAGTTACCGGCGGGCAATACGACTTCCACAGTGCTCGGGATCACCGGAACATCATGCAGATCTCAGCCAGACTCCAGCCTGAGCTCAGGCAGAATTCAGGATGAGGTGGTAACGTGCTCGGTAGATGCCGCGTAGACATCTGACGAGACTTCCCTGTAGACATCCGAGAGATCCTCCCTGAAGAGAGCATACCGCATGTCCACTCAAGACGCCGTCCGCCGCGCCGATAGCGAAAACGCGCTGGGTCTCAGAGTGCACCTACTCGATGTCGGGAAGGCACCGAACGGCGACGCCGTGCTCTGTCAGTTCGGCGATCGTACGGTTCTGATCGACGGCGGCCACCCGGATGATGCGGATCCGCGCCCACCCTATCGTTCGATCCCGGAGCAGCTTGGGGATATCCTCAACGCCGGCCCCCCTTTCAACATCGACCTGCTTGTCGTCACTCACGCGCACTCAGACCACATCGGCTGCCTGCCGCGGCTCGTTCCCGATCAGCTTCGGATCAGGTGGGCGCTGCTCGCCGATCCGCAATACCGTTGGGGAAGTGGCACCGCCGGCCGGGACTTGTTGGCGCGACGGCTGGCGGCCGTCTTGAGCGAGGAACCCTACGGCGAGGACATGGACGACCAGGAGCTCTCCCGATTCGCGGAGCAAGCCGAACGGCTGCAGGACGAGTATCACACCATGATCGACAACCTTAGGGCGCACCAAACGAATGTTGTGCTCTACGGGACAGCCGATCACAGCACCCTTGTCGCTGCATTCCGCTCCATCGGGTTAGAGATCATTGGTCCGACTCGCGAGCAACTCCGGCTTTGCCAAGAGCAGCTCCAGTCGAGCCTCCGGCAGGCACTTGCCGAATTCGAACCGCAGCTACCGTTCAGCAGCGCGGCAAGTCTGTACAGAGCGGCGAACGGTGCCACCGGTACCCAGGGCGATGGCCCGGATGACGTGTGGGCACAGAGTCCTCGGAATGCACCGAGCAACTTCGTCAATCTCGAGAGCATCACGCTCGCCTTCGAATACGATCGCAGGAAGCTGCTCTTCGCCGGCGATATGCAGTTTGCCGACCCCAATGTCGATGTGCCAGGAATTCGGTGGGGTGTGCGCGGGCTGCGGCGCGAGATAGGCAGGCGCGCGCCGTACGATTTCGTCAAGATCTCGCACCATGGCAGCTATAACGCGCTCAACGCGCAAGTGCTTGCCGAGCTCATGGGCAGCAACCTGTTCGGCGTTTGTGCCGGGAGTAGAGATCCGGGACACCCCCATCCCCGTGTGCTTCGGCTACTCAATGACCACCGCGGGGTGGTGCGCTGGGTGCGCACCGATCGGAACGGGCTGAGCTCCATCTTCTTCGGGGCGGGCAGGCCGGCGATCACGGTGGCGCGGGGCAGGATCAACGACGCCAGACCCAATGCGACTGCGTTCGAAGTGCAGGCTGAGCCGCTCCCAACCACCGGCCGCGTCAGGATCACGCTCACCGTGTAACGCCTACCGACCGGCCGCAGCCGGTCGACAGAATGGAGGCGCCGGAACGCGCTGCGCATGGCCGCCTCGCGCCAGCCCCCGAGGGTTGACCGGAGCGGCTCTACCGAAGCCAAGAGGGAACCTGCAGGCCCCCTCACTTTGCACTTGGTTTAGCTGGTCTCGGCGATGGCCTTCGCGAGCAGGGTGGCCTCCTCCACGTAGGTCCGCGCCGGGTCGCGCATCACTACTGCCCGCGATACGCTGCCCGGCTCTCCCAAGCTCCTGGATGCGTACCCCACCATATGCCACTTGCACCATACGATCGGCTCGGGCTGCCGGCCGGCACTCAGGAGCTTGCTAAGAGCGCGCACCGCGACCGCTCGCCCGGCCGCCCGGGTGTCCGCTGGGGCATGCTCGACCGCGCGGCGCACCGCATCCTCCGCGACCGCGTCGCCGGACAGGAGTCGCGATACATTCCGTTGCGGATCGGCCATATGGTAGCTCAGGTCCACCCTGATCAGGGCCTCGGTGCCGAAGCCGCGCGAACGCAGCCGGTCGACCAGAGCTTTCTTCTGCACCCAATCGAGCTGCACTGCTTCCATCGGATCCCGCTCGAGTTGATCGAGACAGCCCCTCCATGCCTGAAGCACCCAGTCGGTATCGGCATCCCTATCTGCATACCGCTCGGCTGCCCGGAGGTAGATCCGCTGCACGTCAATCGCGGGTACGTCGCCCCTCTCGGACCGGTAACGCCAGCCGCCGGCGTCGGCGGCCGCGACGGCCAACCGGCGGAAATTGGCGAGCATCATCTGCGGGGAGACGCACAGATACGCCGGCGGCCGCCAGTCGTCCTCGAGCAGTTGATGCACGAGGGCGCACGCTCCGATCTTGAGCTTTGTCGCAAAAGGCGAGACGTTGCAGTCGCCGGCAGTGACGTGCAGGATGAACGGATTCTGGCGATTCGGACCGGCGAGGCGTGAATAGAAGCCGACGGTAAGGGTGCCGGTCTGCATGTTCACGCCCAGAGCCCGCTGCGAGATGGCGTAGTCGCCGCCGAAACCGGCGCGAAGGGGAGGCGGAATTACGAGCCCGCTCCCGGCGTAAAGCTGCCGTGTGGCCAGAAAAGGGAGAAGGCTATCCACCTCACGCTCGGGAGCCCTCGCATGGTAGTTCTCGTGGTAGCCGAACGTGTTCAGCGCATCGGTCGTCTGGTTGTAACGGTAGTCGGTATTGTTGGCAACCAGATAGGCCTTCGTACCCGATGCAATTGATGCCAGGCGGAGCAGGCTGTCTGCGATTCGCCTCCCCGCGAACTCATAGGCGACGATATCGTCCAGAGTCCTGCATTCAGGGGTAGCGTACTCGGGGTGTCCCATGTCCACCTCGAGGAAGCCGCCGTTGAACAGCGCCGAGCGGTGATCTCCCAGCCGGATGCCGTAGAGCTGTGTGTGGTTATTCGCGGTGACAATCTCTCGCGAGAGCGCACCGACAGTATCGGAGCTTGCATGCCGTTCGGCCGGCGCAATGCCGAACTGCATTTCGCTTCCGCCAATGTATCGATCCATGCTTAGTTGAATAATCGGCAGCCAAGAAGGAACGGTGAAGCCCACACGAGAGTTCCCTGGATGCCGTTAGGTCTGCCATGGCAGAGTCAGCAGTGCAACAGGCGTGCCGCGGCCGCGCCACCTGGCATCAACGCGCCGCCCGAAAACACCTGCCCTTGTGATGGGGCCGCTACACTTCACCTCCAACCGACAACTGCCATGTACACGCATCTCACCAGCGTCACCCTCAAGACCGGCGAGCAAATGGAGCTCGGCGTCGTCCGCTGCCCCGATCCGTCGTGGGGCAAGCAGATCATGCACTTGCTCGGCCACAAGAGCCGCGAGACGCGCGACCACTTCGCGGCAGCCTTCGCCGGCCCCCTCGACGAGCTCGAGACCCGCTTCTACATCGGCACGATCGGCGGCTTCACCGCCACCAACGTCATGATCGTCGGCGCGCGCGGCGCCGGCATCCTGGGTCACGTCTATACCGTCCCGGAGCACCGACAGAAGGGCGCCTACTCCCAGCTCATGACCGTCCAGATGGAAGATATCCGGCGGGCCGGCTACTACACGCTGACGCTCGGCACCGGCTTCGAGATACACCCCTACTGGATCTACCACCGATTCGGCTTCCGCAGCATCGACGGCACCTCCGGCCGCATGAAGTGGCTCGCCTCGCCCAACGTCGAGGCGCAGCACTTCCGCCCGGGAGCAACCCGCGTACGTCCGATGCGCTGGGACGACTGGGCACAGCTCAACCTGCTCGCCCTTCAGCCCGTCGCGCCCGACGATGAGCTGCCGCGCTCGTGGACGTTCCGGGTGAAAGGCCAGGGCAGCCTGGAAGGCACGTTCCAGGTGCTCCAGCGCAACCTCGCGCGCAAAGCGCCGATCACCGCCCTCGCGCTCGAATCAGCGCACGGCGCCACCGCCGGCTGGGCCGTCCTGCAGCCGGATGATATCGCGTTCGGCGACGGCCGGCTGCTCGATCTCTACGTGCACCCGGCGTTCCGGCACGATGCCGGCAAGTTGCTCGACGAGATGCCCTGGCCCGAGCGCGGCCGCGTGGCCGCCTACACCACCGATCCGCACGGCTACCGTTGGGCGGCGCTGCGCGACGCCGGCTTCGCGCCCATTACCGAGCTGCCCCACTGGATGCGCCGCGGCGAGACGCCGGTGTCGCTGCACGTGCTCACTCGGGGCGGATCGTAAGGGTGCCCGTCACGTTGTTGCGCGACGACGTGCCCCCTCACCCCCTGACCCCCTCTCCCACAAGGGGCGAGGGGGAA
>JACQGX010000035.1 GCA_016199265.1 Chloroflexota bacterium
GCATCCCGAGCGGGTCAAGGAGTTGTTCGGCTTCTATCTCAAGCACATGGCCGACCCCGCCGCCGCAGCAGAGCCGGCCCTGGCAGCCTAGTCCAGAAGGTTTTCTGACTGTCTATAGCCTAGAGAGTCAAAACACCGGTAACGTTACACATGCTCGCTTCTGGCGTTGATCCGGTATCCGGTCCCTCGTGCCGTGACACGACGGGATCACGGCCAACGCGTTGAAATCGTCCCTCTGCTGCGTAGACTCTCTATAGGGAGGCCATCGCGCCTTTGCCTCTTCCCTGCACCTTTACAACTAAAGCTGGCTGAACGCCGCACCATGCCCTCGCGCGGCACCACCACTGCGCCACCATGCAGTCGCTGCAGACAAGTTGCAGAGCGCTAGCACCCCGATTCTGCCGAACGAACTCACAGTTTTGACAATTCAACGCGAACCCGCCATGCCCCTGCGGAGCACCACCGGCGAATGAGACTGGCCCCTGCTACACGGAACCAGATGCTCAATGGTCGATTCTGCAAAACAAAACCATTGTTCTGACACTTTCAGGCGCTCTTCTCGCTACAAGTTGCGCTCGCACACACGGAAAGAGGTGCCAGATTGGCCTTTGTGTAGCGAACTCCTCGCTCCGCAAGAATCCAGGTAGCGCCGCATCACGAGTTGCTCCCGGTAGTGACTTGGATCGTTCGCTCGAGCCGAATCTGCCCGCTCGAGTGAACCGTTGATCCTTTGGAACGTCTACGATGTGCCGGTTCCCGTCCGCCCTGCCTACAATTCCTCTTCGATGTCACGACGCTTTGGCGCGTTCGATCGCCCCGGCGTGCTCGGGCTGGCCGTGCTGCCCGCGATCGCGCTCGCCTTGCGCCTCGCCTACAGCGCGACGCTGCCGCCGCAGATCGTCGTCACGTTTGAGGCCGATCCGCTGACCTACGATCAGATCGCGCGCAACCTGGCGGCCGGCCGCGGGTTTACCGGCGCGTCGTTCTACTACCCGCCCGGCACCGAGCATCCCACCGCCTTCTGGGACCCGCTTTACCCACTTTTCCTCGCCGGTCTGTACTTTGTGTTCGGCCACAGCGTCGTCGTCGTCCGCGTCGCGCAGGCGTTGCTCGGCGCCGCGGCGGTTGCCCTGACGTTTCACCTCGGGCGGCGCCTGGCCGGGCCGGTCGCCGGACTGCTCGCCGCCGCGATTTCGGCGGCGTACCCCTTCTTTATCTACTACGCCGGCCACCTGCTCACCGAGACGCTTTTCATGGTGCTCATTCTCGCGGTGTTCGCCGCCGGCTTTCGGGCGCACGAAACGCGGCGCGCCCTCTCGTTTGCTGTGCTCGGCGTACTCGCGGGCCTCGCCGCCCTCTGCCGGGCCGAGGCGTTCCTCTTCGGCGCGGGCTTCATCGCCTGGGCTTCGCTCTGGCGCGTCGACGCCTGGCGCCGCCGCCTGCTCGCCGGCGTCGTGGCCCTCGCCGCGATGGTGGCCGTCATGGCGCCGTGGGGCGTGCGCAACCAGCTCACCCATGGCCAGTTCCTGCTGACCACCACCAAGCTGGGCTACAACCTGTACAAGTACTATCACCCCACCATGACCGCCGATCAGACGGTGCGTACCGTCCCGTTCCCCGACTTCGGCGACCGCACCGAGCCGGAACGCGAGGCGCTGATGCGTGCGCACGGGCTGCGCTTCATGCGAGACGACCCCGTCCGCACCGCCTGGTTCATGGCCAACAAGCTGGCATTGCTCTTCAAGATCGTGCCGTCGAACGAGGTCAATCGCCGGTACGCGCTGCTAAGTGTCGGCAGCTACGGAATCCTGCTGCCGTTCATGGCGCTCGGCGCGGCGCTGGCGCTCCGGCGCGGTGGGCGCTTCCTGCCGGTGCTCGCATACGTTCTCTTTAGTGTGACCACCAAGGCGGCCGTCTTCGCCGGTATCCGGCTGCGTATGCAGATCGAGCCGTTCCTGATTCTGTTCGCTGCGTTGGCGGTCGTCCATCTGGCCAAGCAGATCGTGCCTGTCCGCGTCATTCGCGCCGCGCCTGCCTGGTTGGCCCCGGCATTCGGTGAGCGGGCGCTTTAGCGGGTCCACGTTATGTCCAGGCCCAGTTGATCGTTCGTGGTTCGTCCTTGGCGCATGCGCTGGACGCGACGTTTCTTTTCACCGGTGGCGCCCCACTCAAACAGCAGACGTTCAGAGCACGTGGGCCGCTGGCGCGGGTCAGACCAGCGTTGGAAGTTCTTGACTTTGCAGGCTTTGCGTCCGTTTCTCCTCGTCTTCGGCCTGTTGTGCTGCCTGTATCTGCTCAGCGCGGGCGGTCAGGGGTACAGCGTCGATGGAACGTTTAGCTACGAGGTCGCTCGCAGCCTCGCAACCGACCCGTCGCAGGCGTTCATCCGGCGCAACCGTGACACGCTGCGGCGGTGGGGACCGGTCGCTCCCGCGCTTGGCTCGCCCTTTGCCTGGCTGGGCCTGCAGCTCGGCCGCTGGGCGCCGCGCCCGGATACCGTCTCAGTCGACGGCACGACGCTCCATCTTCGTCAGTGGCCGGTGATCGGCGCCGCCGGCGCTTCGTCTTTTGCTGCAGCCCCAACCGGCGGCCTCCCCGCCGAGCTGCGCATCGATCTGCCCGCGGCGCTGCCGGTGCACCGCGTCACGCTCGTTTCGTTCCTCTCCTTTGCCACCGCGTTGCCGGATGGCGCGCCGGTCGCCGAGGTGATCCTGCGAGACGGTGCGACCGGCGCCCCATCCGGGCGTGCGGTGCTGCGGGCCGGCGCCGATACCGCCGAATGGTCGTACGACGTGCCGTCGACCGAGCGACCACGCCACGCGCGGGCACGCCTGGCCGGCCACTGGCCCGGCAACCCTATCGCCAACCTGTACGCCTCGCACGTTACCCTGGAGCCGGTGGAGACGGTCGCTTCCCCGGGTGGGCAGCCGTCGGAGCAAGCACCGCCGCCGGCGCAGATGCTCGTGCGGTACGTCGCGCCGCTTGGCCGGCTGCACGTGCGCGCTGTCGCCGTCTCCGGCCCGGCCGGCAACCACGAGCCGGTCGGGCCGGCCACCTGGTCGAACGAGCAGCAAGACGCGTTCTTCACCCGCTTCGGCTTTTCGTTTGCGAACGCGCCGCTCATGGCGCTCACGGCGGCACTCTTGGTGCCGCTGGCGCGGCTGCTCGGCTACTCGACGCGCGCCGGCGTACTGCTGGCAGCCGGCGCCGGCGCCGGCACGCTGCTCTGGCCGTATGCCAAGCTCGACTTCTCCGAGCCGGCCGCCGCTGCCTTCGCCCTATTGGCAACGGTGCTCGTCTACGCCGCCCGTCTTCGCGTTGCATCCACAACCGGTCGCCTCGCCGTACTGGCCGGTGCCGGCGCGTGCGCCGCGCTCGCCGCCGGCGCGAAATATACCGCCGCGTGGTTCATCCCTCTCCTGGCGATCCAAATGTGGCTGCTGTGGCGATGGGCGGCGGTAGACGCTCCGGCCGCGAGCTCCAGTAGGGGCGTATCGACATACGCCCGATTGGCCGCGGCGGGCGTATGGACATACGCCCCTACAGTACTGCCACAGGCCCGACAGGGCTTGGCTGCCATTACCTGGCAGCTTGCGGCGTTCCTCGTTCCCACGGCCGTGGCCGCCGCGGTTGTCGTGCTGCTCGCCGGTGGCGTGCCGACGCTGTGGGCCGGCTGGTGGGGTGGACTCTCCCGCGGCTGGCTCGATTTCCCGCTCTCGGCAGGGCTGTACGGCCTGTTGCTGAGTCCCGGAAAGAGCGTCTTTCTGTACGCGCCTCCGATCGTGCTGGCAGCGCTCGGTGCGCCGGCGTTCGTGCGGCGTCAGCGGGCCGGCGCTTTCCTGTTCGTCGCCGTGCCGGTGGTCTACCTGCTCGTCTTTGCCGGCAAGGAGGTGTGGCACGGCGGCGGCTGGGGACCGCGCTACCTCGTCCCGGCGGTGCCCTTCGCTGCCTGCCTCGCGCTGCCGCTCGTCGAGCGTATGGTAAGCCGGTCGGGCCGGCACCTGCGTGTCGCCGGTGTCGCGCTGCTCGCCGCCGGAATCGGCGTCCAGGTGTTGGGCGTGGCAAAACACCCCAACCTCTACGCGGTGCTGTTCCGCGACCACATCCTGCCGGCGCTGCCGGCGTACGGCGCGCCGCTCGGCGGCCCGGCGGCCGAGCGCTACTGGCGCCACTTTGCCGGCCCTGATGCCGATCGCCAGCTCGATCGTCCATCGGCCGCGAGCGACGGCGATCCACCGCGCGGCCTCGGCTACCTCTTTGCCGAGCGCGGCGCCCTCGAGCTGCGTCTCGATCCGCAACGCTCGGGCCCCTTCGACCTGACGCTCTACGTCTGCGACTGGGACCGCCGTGGACGCCGGCAGGCCATCGGCCTCGTCGACGCGCTCGGCCGGCGCGAGTACGCGCAATTGTACGACGTCTCGGGCTGCGAATATCTCACCTGGGGCGTCGAAGCGCGCGCCGGGCAACCGGTGATTCTATCTGTAGACGAAACGAGCGGCGCCGACGTACCCGTGGTGTCCGCGGTCTTCTTCGACCCGGCGGGTGCGCTGCGTCAACCCACGCCGCTGCGGGACACGACGGCCCGCGGCCGCTGGACCGGCCGCTACGGTGCCGGCGGCTACATCCTCTTCGCCTGGCGCCGCGGCGGCGCCGACGTCGCACACCTGCCGCCGTACGTCGCCGGGTACGGCGGCGGTGACCGCGTCTGGCTCGATACGAAGGAGATCGACCTCGCCGATACCGCGTTGCTC
This sequence comes from Chloroflexota bacterium, assembly GCA_016199265.1. Taxonomy (GTDB): domain Bacteria; phylum Chloroflexota; class UBA11872; order UBA12225; family UBA12225; genus JACQGX01. The sequence goes on from JACQGX010000035.1 coordinate 4,752, forward strand.
TACGCGCCGGCGTTCAGCCCTTTGTTGGCGCACGCCTGGCTGCTCGGCAGTGACGCCGTCGCCACGCTGTTCCCCGGCAACCCGGCGCTGCTCCAACGTGCGCTCGCCTCGCCTCCTTGGCGCTACCTGGCCGGTCTCGAGCTCCACGCGCCCCACCCCGAGTATGGTCTGGGCCTCGACTTCTGGCCCGTGCTGCTCTACAACCAGTTCCGTTCTCACGTCGGTTTCATGTGGCTGGCGTGGGCGGTCGCGGCGGCGCTGCTCGCCACCGGCGTCGCCTGTGGCTGGGCACTCCTACGAACGATCGGGCACAGCGGTTCTGCGCCGGTGAGTGAGGTGCCGGTCCAATGACGGCCATGGTTGGCCCCCAGGTGCAGGCGGACACGGCGCCGAAGTCCGGCGCGCACGTAACGTCACCCGAACGCGCGGTCGAGGCTCGATCGCCGCGTCGGGCTTCGGCCGGACGGCTGCTCTTCGCCTTCCTGCTCTGCCTCTACCTCATCACCGGCGGCGGCAAGGGCTACAGCATCGACGGCGCCTTCGGCTACGAGATGGCCAAGAGCGCCTTCCTCGACCCCCAGCATACCTATTTCCACCGCTTCAAGACCGCGTTCGCGCGTTGGGGCGCGCTCCTGCCGCTGCTGGGTCAGCCGTTCGTGCTCGCCGGCGATGCCCTCTCGCGCGTCGCCCCGGAACGAGACGACCTCGTCGTCGCCGGCCACCGCTTCCGCGTCGAGGAGTGGCCCGCGCTCGGCGCCGACGGCCGTCCGAGCTACGCGCCGCCCGTGCCGGAGCGGCGCCTGGCGTCGGTTACCGCCATCGGACTCGTCTCGTTCCTCTCCGATTCGGTCGCGGTGCCGCATGGCACAGTCGTCGGCGAAGTGCGCCTGCGCGGCGCCGGGAACACGGTCGCCCTGCCCATCCGCGCCGGCGTCGACACCGCCGAATGGGCGCTCGAGCGGCCCGACGTCCGTGCCCGCGTGCAACACGGCAAACCGGCCGTGGCTGGCCACTGGATTGGCCAACCGCGCGGCAACCTCTATTTCACTACGCTCGCCCTACCCACACCGATGCCGGTCGATGGCTGGGAGCTGGCGAGTATCGGATCGCCCGCCACCTGGCACGTACGCGCCGTCGCGTTCGAGGACGGCGGCGCCTGGGTCGACGTCCACACCGGCGAACGCTTCTGGTCGGCTCGCCAAACACGTGACTTCTTTACCCGCCTCATCTACTCCACCCTCAACGCCTTCACCACCGCCGGCACCGCCTTGCTCGTCTACTTCATCGTCGGCCGGTTCGGCTACGCCATCTCGACGCGCGTCATCGCCGCGCTCGGCTTCGGCGCCGCCACGATGGCCTGGGCGTACGCCAAGCTCGACTTCTCCGAGCCGGCGTCCACCTTCTTCGCCCTCCTCGCGGTTTGGGCCTTCTACCGCACCTTCCCACCGCGCGTTCCCCCTCTCGCCCTCTCGCCCTCTCGCCCTCTCGCCGCCGGCCTTGTCGCCGCCGCCGGCCTGCTCCTCGCCGTCGCCGGAAAGTACACGGCCGCGCTGCTCGGCGGCGCGCTCGCGTGCCAGTGGGCGCTCTCGAGCGGATGGTGGCACGCTCTTGAGCGGCGGCGGGCGCTGGCCTTCCTCGGCGCGTTTGCCGTGCCGGCGGCCGTGCTCGGCGCTGCCGTCATCGTCGCCGGCTTTCGGTATACGGGCGAGGTCCCGGTTGTGCTCGCCGACTGGCGCGAGCGCCTCTTCGAAAACTGGCTCGCGCTGCCGCTGTGGACGGGGCTGCGCGGCTTGGTGTTTAGCCCCGGCAGGAGCCTCTTCCTCTACTCGCCGTGGCTCTTGCTCGCGCTTCCCGGCGCCGTGCTCTTCTTCCGCCGCCATCGCGCCACCGGGGCGCTCGTCGTGGCGTACCCGTTGGTGATGGTGCTGCTGTTCGCGATGAAGCTCGTCTGGCACGGTGGCGCCTGGGGGCCGCGGTATCTTCTACCGGCCGTCCCGTTCCTCGCCATCACTACCGCCCCTGCCATCGCGTGGTGTCTCGCGCGCGGCCGGCGCCAGCGCATCGCCCTCGCGGCGCTGGCAGCCGTCTCGGTTTGTGTCCAGGTGCTTGCCATCGCGAAAGACCCGGAGCGCTACCCCGCGATCGTGCGCGAGTTCGTCGTGCCGGCGCTGCCCGACTACGGCAGCGCCTTCGGCGGACGCGACTACTGGTTGGCGCGCGGCGGTCCCGGTCTTTCCCGCGCGCTCGTGGACCCGGCAGGCAGCGGCCGGCTCCGCGGTCTCGGCTATCTGTGGGGCTACCCGAACGCCGAGCTGCGCGTCGACGTGCGCCGGCCACAGACGTTCGAGCTCTCGCTGTACTTCGTCGATTGGGACCGGCAGGCGCGGCGCCAGACCGTCGAGGTCGAAGACGCGCTCGGCCGGCGGCGCTTCGAGCTCGACCGTGACTTCGGGGATGGCATCTGGGCCACCTGGCAGGTGACCGTGACGCCCGAGCAGCCGTTGCGCGTCTCGCTCGCGCAGCGGGGCCAGGACACCGCCGTCGTCTCGGCGGCGGCGTTCGACCCGGCGCGCGGCGAGCGGCGCGCGGCGCCCCTGCTCGACGACCGGACAAAGGGCAACTGGCGCGGTGTCTACGGCGCCGATGGGTACGTCCTGTTTGCCTGGCGCAGCTTCAACGTCGACGTCCAGTCGCTTCCTGCCTATGCCACACGCTACGACGTTTCCCACGTCGGCGACAACCCCGATCCGCGTAACCACGTCGAGATCGCCGAGCAGGACCTCCTCGACACGCCTCTGCTCTACGCCCTCCACTTCAGTCCCCTGCTCGGCAACGCCTGGCTCCTCGCCGCCGATCTAGCGCACCTGGTCCTTCCCGGCCGGCCGGACGTCGCCGCCGCCATCCTCGCCCGGCCGCCCTGGACGTGGTTCGGCATCCACGTGCCGCCGCTGGCACATCCGGAGTACGGCCTCGGCCTCGACTTTTGGCCCACCCTGCTCTACACCAACTACGCCTCGTTTCCCGGCGTGCTCGTTACCCTTTTCGTCGTGCTCCTGCTCCTCGAAACCGCCCTCCTCGCCACCACCGCCGCCCTGCTGCGCCGCTTCGCCCCCGCCCGTCCCGCCTCGAGATGGCCGCTCCTCGGCGCCCTCGCCGTCTGCCTTGCTCTCTACACCTGGCTCCAAGTCCAGGCTTGACCGCGCCGATGAACGTCTCCCCTGTCATGGCCCGAATCGGCGTGCATCGGCGTGCATCGGCGGTTTCATCACGCCTTTCTCTCTTTCGACGAGTCTCCTGGCCCGACGCGATCGCCGTTCTCGGGCTGACTCTGCTCGCCGCGTGGCACCTCTGGCCGGCCGCCGGGTCGGGGCGCTTGCCCCAGAACCTCGACTTCATGCTGCAGTACGTGCCGAACGCCGCGTATCTCGCACGTTCGCTCGCGGACGGCCGCGTTCCGCTGTGGAACCCGTATCTCGGCACCGGCATGCCTTTCGCCGCCGATCCGGGAACGGGCACGTGGTACCTACCCAATTGGCTGCCGCTGTCTACGCTGCCACTCTACGCGGCTGTCCGCGCCATCATCTGGGTCCACCTCATCTGGGCCGCCCTCGGCTGCTACCTCTATCTGCGCTCAGTCCTCCGCACCGGGCCGACCCCGTCGTGGATCGGCGCGGTGTCGTTCGCCCTCACGACGTGGCTCCCCGGCCTCGCCGGCATGGCCGCCGTGCTGACCGCCATCTCCTGGCTCCCCTGGCTTCTCCTGCTCGGCCACTTGGCCACCGCCAGGCGCGGCCCCTGGATCGCTGTGCTTGGGATTGCCGGCGCCCTTCAGCTTGCCGCCGGCTGGCCGGTGGCATCATACCTCAGTTGGGCGCTGCTGGGGTTGCTCACGATGGCGTTCTGGATAGGGGATACAGTCGGCCGCCCTCACCCTAGCCCTCGCCCTTTGGGCGACGGGGCGACGGGGCGACGGGGGGCGAGGTCAACCGGCTGTCGCCCACTCGCCCACTCGCCCACTCGCTCTCTGGCCTCTCACCTCTTGCCTCTCGCCTTCGGCGCCCTCGTTGCCGCCATCCTCGCCGGCATCTTGCTCGTGCCGGCCGCCGAGTTCGTCGCGGAGACGAACTACGCCGAAACGCGACCGCTCGAGCGTGTTCACACGGAGGGTTACCTCATGCTCCTGTCGTGGTTCCGGCCGGCGGGCGGTACCGGATCGCTCGAGAGCAGCCAGCTCTACGTTGGCGTCGTACCGCTGCTCCTTGCTCTCACCGGGCTCGCGTTCGGCCGGCGAAGGCACGCCGTCGCTTTTGGCGTCGTCCTGCTCGTGGCGCTCGTCGCCGCGATGGGTACGCACGCGCCACTCTTCGGTCTCCTCTACCGCTGGCTGCCGGGCTTCAGAACCGTCTATCTGCCGGCGCGCGTGGGGCTCGTCGCGGCGTTTGCCCTCGCTTGCCTCGCCGCACTTGGCGCCGAACGGCTCGCATCCGCTCGCTGGACGGCAAGGCACGCCGCCGTCGTGGCGGCCAGCGCCGCGCTGTTCGTCCCGCTCGTCTTCGGCCAGTTCTGGCTTTCTGAGGGGTACGACAACTTCCGCCGACTGCTGACCAACACCGGCCGGTTCACCGGCGGGCCCTTTCTGACGCAGGCGCAGGAGGCGCACTACATCGCGTTCGGCGGCCTGGCTCTCCTGGCGATCGGCCTGGCCGCGCGCCTGCCGCGCGCGTGGACGCTCGCCGCCGCGCTCGTCCTCACGACCGCCGATCTGGGTCTGGCACGCAGCCAGGCCGCTCCCGCCGGCTTCGATCCAGAACCCTGGTACCGGCCGGCAATCGAGACTGGCCGGCAGCTCGCCACGATGTACCCGCACGAACGCGTGACCGGCCTGCAGTGGCACGGCACGCAGCACTTCCTGAACGACTTCCCTCGCAGCGCCGCCCCCGCGCAGCTCCCGCCCAACTTGGCGCTGCTCACCGGCGTGCGCGATGCGCAAGCGTACAATCCGCTGCTTCTGCGCCGGGCCGTCTACTACTTCTCCCGCGCGGCGCGGGGCCAGAAAGACGATCACTGGCTGCGCATCGACGATTTCTATGCGCCCGAGGTGCGCCGGCTCGCCGTTCGCAACGTGCTGGTTGGTGGAGGTGGCGGCAGTGACGGCGTCGAATGGCGCGTGACCGACCGGCGCCTCTCGGAGCCGGTCGTCGTACCGGCGGGCGGTGCAACTCAGGTCGTATGGCAGGGTGCCCCCAAGGGCGCGACCCAGGTGCGCGTGGTGTCGTATCTCGGCGAAGCAACCGGCGTGCCACAGGACACACCGGCGATCCGGCTCACGTTGGAAACGGCGTCCGGCGAGGAAGTACCGCTGGTGCTGCGTGCCGGCCGAGAGACCGCCGAGTGGGCCTACGGCCGTCCCGACGTACGGCGGATCGTGCAGCACCGCCAGGCACCGATCGCCCTCGAGACACGTATCGCCAGCGCCGTCGGCGGCGCGTTCAGCGTGTTCGAGTATCTCGCCACGTTTGCGCTGCACGTGCCAATCGAGGTGCGCGCGATCCACGCCCAAATGGTCGCCCCGGGCGTGACCGGCTACGTGGAAGGCGTCTGGGTAACGCCTCCCGATGCGGATATCGCGCGGCCGGCGGAAGGGACACTCGCATTGGCGGGCGCTCTGCCGCGTCTCCGGATCGAAGGTGGCAGCGTCGACCTACAAATCGACGAGCCCGAGCGAATCGTCGCGCGTGTCGTCGCGCCTCGGCCGGGGGCGCTCGTGCTCGCCGACGCGTTCTATCCGGGCTGGAAGGCAACGATCGGCGGCTACCCGGTACCGATCGAGGTCGCCGACGGCCTCTTCCGCTCCGTTTCTCTCCCTGTCGGTGAGCACGAGGTCGCTTTTGTCTACCGCCCGACCAGCCTCCGTCTCGGCGCGATGTTCAGCGTGACCGGCATCCTTGTCGTGCTGCTTATCCTGTTTGTCCCCTTCGTCAGGCGGCCCGCCCCGCGGTAGCGCAGTCATCGGCCGTTCCCCCTCCCCCGTGTGGGGCGCGAGGGCGAGTGGGCGAGAGGGCCGGGGGGTGAGGGGTGCCCTCCCACGCTGCCACCGCCGCCGCCACGGCGACCAACGCCAGCGTGACCAGTAGCGCCGGTCCAACGACCGGGTGCGCGTACAACAGATACAAGTCCAGACCTCCCACGCCGTCGAGCAGCCACTGCCGCAGGAGCCGCCAGTGCGTCGTGATGCCGCTGAAGTACGGCAGCCACGTCACGGTAGTGTACGTCCGTTCGTTCGCCCAGTGGTCTTGCCAGCCCCGGTTGAAGTCGATCAGCACCGCCAGCAAGTTGGTCCCCATGCTCCACGCGGCCAGGCCGCCTAGAAGCAGCCACGCGAACGGGTTCGGCGCACCCCGATCGCCGAGCCGCTTCCAAAGCGCCGCCAGTGGCAGCGCCATCAACGGTGCAACGGTCAAGAGATAGCGTGGACCCCAAGCCGCATAGCCGCACCACGTGTTCAAACTGCCGTAATAGGCGACGGCCAGCAGCGAAACCGCGCCGACCACAAGCGCCGGAAAGGGTGAATCCTCCCAAAACCAGATGATGGCGATGATCCCCAGCGCGATCAGCGGCGTGTGCGGCACGAGTCCGCAGCCGGGGCTGAGTAGAATGCCAAATAGGCCGTACCAGGGCTTTTCCGCAAGTGAGCTTAGTGTCCCCTCGCCACCATACCCTGTCTCGACAGCGCTCCCGGTGCGCAGCAGGTTCAGACCAAATATGAGCGGAACAGCAGTAATCGCCATCGCCGCGGCGACGAGTGCGCCGGCACGTAGCACCTGGTGGCGCTGCCGTCCGTGGAGTCCAAACGCCAAGATCGGCAACGCGAAGAGGACCGTTTCATAGCGCGTCGCGGCAGAGAGCCCCGCCGCCACCCCACTGCCCAGCAGCCACCGAACGTTGTATCGACCGATAGACGCGCGCTGCATACACCAGAGCGCCGCCAAGAGCAGGCCGCCGGCCAGTGTCATGTTCATCAGCGTTTTGGAATACGGCCATGCCATGCTGCCAAGCGCGAACGCTCCGGCGGCGGCGAGCGCGGGGCGGCTCCCGTATCCCAGGTCGCGGGCCACTTGGTACAGCAGCGCTGCGATCGCTGCGGTGATAATTGGGTTCACGAGCAGCGGCACGAGCGGCAGCGCTCGGTTCTCGTACGGGAACACCTGTGCCGGAAGCTCCGGTCCCGGGCCGGTTACGCGGGCAACCGCGTACACCGGCGCGGCCAGGAGCGAGGGGACGATGCCGAACTTGGTGTAGACGTACGTCCCTGCCTCTCGCTCGCCGATCTGGCCCGTCGGCCGGCCGGGCGCGGCGTTGACTTTCAGCATGTGGTGTAGGGGGTACGGCTCGCCGGCATACGCTGCCGGCACGCCATGATTCACCAGCCCAGCCGACACGGCGTAGAGCGTCCATTCGTCAGGTGTGTACAGGTGGCCGCCGGCGGATGCGACGTAGACGGCGAAGGCGCTCGCGAAGACGAGTCCCGGCACACCGCACCGTCGTACGGTGCGCGAGAGCAATCCCCGGCCACGCTCCGCCGCGCGCAACAACGCGACCTCGCTCGCCACGACCATCAGCCCGGTCACAGCGCTAACTGCCGCCACGCGGAGGCGCGGCCAGTGGACGAAGTAATGGTTGGCCTGATCCGAAGCCAGCAGCAGGCCGAGGACGGGCCAGGAGAGCCACAACGGGCTCACGCTGCGTTCCGCCGCGCCCAAGGGATCGCGTTCGCCGAGGCGGCGGGCGGCGGCTGCCATCAGCAGCGCCACCACCGCGACGGCCGCGAACCCGGCAATCGCCGGGAACGCCCACGAACGGCTCAGCGCCGGATAGCGTTGCCCGGATACGGCCGCCGCCACGAGCCACGACCAGCCGGCGAGTGCAACGGCCAACCGAACCGCGGCGGTAGGTGCGAGGCGCATCAACCGAGCACCGAAGTTGACGCAGACACGTCGGCCGGCACGCCGAGCCGGCCGACGATCTCCAGCAGGTGATCGCGGAACACGGTCTCGCCGAAGCGGGCGCTGCGCTCGATCGCGCCCCGTCGCAGGCGCTCGGCCAAGGCGGCATCCGTTGCCACTTCGAGCGTCTGCCGCTTCCACTCGTCCATTGTGCGCCAGAGCAGCCCTGAAACGCCTACTTCGATGAGTTCGGGCAGCGCGCCCTTGCCCAACAACACCGGCACGCAGCCGCCGGACATCGCCTCCACGGGGGTGATGCCGAAGTGCTCGAAGACGATAGGGTTCCCCGCTTCGTTCTCGCCGTAGCCCGTGGCGTGCCAGTAGATGCTCGCCGTCTCGTACAGGTCCTTGAGCACGGCGAACGGCGCGTCGACGTGAAAGTGCACCGGTAGGCCACGCGCCAGCCGGCGGCACTTCTCCAGATACCGCTGATGGCGCGCCTCGGGCATCGAGCCGCCCACCAGGTGTAACTCCCAGCCACTCAGCCCTTCCTTGACGAGCTGGCCGAAGGCGCGGATCATGGCATCGTGTTTCTTGTTGTGGCTGCCTTCGAAGAACCGGCCGGCGCCGAGAATGATCGGCCGGCGCGGAAACCGCGGCGCGTACGCCGTCACGTCCACCGGTGGGTACAGGATACTCCCCCGCATTCCCCAGTAGCGCTCGAGCCACTCGTTCGAGAACTCTGAAATGGGGCAGATCACGTCGTAGGTCTCGAGATAGTGCATCGCACGCTCGTCGGGCAGACCGTGCAGCCGGCGGCCGAGCTCCGGCACGAACCGCTCGAACAGCGCTTCGTAGAGGTAATGCCGCGGGTGCCGCGCCATGACGCGCGCCACGGCGACGCCGACTTCCCGGTAGTCGTCCGGCTCGCCCGACGCACCGCCAAGCTCGAACGGCCGGTACGTCGGCGATCGCAGCTCCAGTGTCACCTTTCCGGATGTGGTCATCTCGCCCGGCACGTTGAAGTCAATCGTGACGTAATCGCCGGGCGTCGTCTGGAGATTCACCGTCTCTAGTATCTTCCCCTCGACCGCCACGGCCAAAGGCACCGGTCCCCAGTCTTCCGGTCGGAACGAGCCCACGACCAGCCGTAGCGGCAAGCGCCGGCCGGGCCAAGGCGTCTCCAGCAGCACCTGCCCCTTGCCGGCCGTCCAGCGATAGCGGCTGCCGCCCAACTCCTGCTGTCCAAAGAACCCCGCCCCATACCTCGGCACCAGCAGCTCGCGGTGTAGGTGGCGCGCCAACCGGCGCTTGAACCGGCCGATCGGCGTAAGGTCGAGCGGGAAGGGAAACAGCACCAGTAGTATCGAGCGCGGCGCCGTAGATGGCACAACCGACATGAACGATCCATTGATAAACAGGTCGTATTCTGCCGTCATCTCGGCCAGTTGATCGAACGGCAGCAAGGGTGGGGTACGGATGCGTACCCCACGCAGGTCGAGATTGAGCTTCTCGCTTAGCTTCTCGATCGACGCCGGCACGTGGGTGATGACCTCGACGTCGTGGCCGGCCTGTGCCAGCACTTCGGCCGCCATCCCCATATGGCGCTCGCCGCCGCCCATCGTCAGCAGGAACTGGTTGTAGATGCCGACCTTCATGCGTCTTCGACCATCCAAGCGGTGATGTAGGATTCCGGTACTCGCCGCCCGCGCTGAATCATTAGGCGGTCGACCAGAACGCCCGGTAAATCGCGTGCCCAACTCGCGATGACCTTTGCCTGGAGCTTCGCGCGCGCCGCGTGCGGCCCGCGCTGCCGTCGTGTTGTTGCCCACCACCCGACACGGGCGCAGTTGAGCACGAAATCGGCCAGGTAGTGGCCCGTTTCTTGAAGCGCCAGCGGCAGCGGCGCCAGCTTGAGCAGCATCAGCGGCCGGTTGCGCTCGACGCTATAGGTGAACAGCGGCGACCACTCGCCGCTGCTCGCGGCGTGCTCGTGCTCGATCACCGCATTGGGCACGTACACCACCTTCCAGCCGCGCAGGCGCAAGCGCCACGAGAGATCGAGGTCTTCGTAGTACATGAAGTACCGCTCGTCGAAGAGCCCGACGTCTGCCAGTGCGGCCTTGCGCAGCAGGACGCCCGCGCCGCAGAAGAAGAAGACTTCCTCGAGACGATCGTACTGGCCGCGGTCGTCCTCGTGGACGGCTTGGCCGTGCTCGACCCGCGTGCCCCGATCGCGCCCGCTTCCGTTGCGCAGCACCATCCCGCCGGCGTTCTGGATGCGCCCGGCGTTGGGGCTTTCGACCGGAAAGATCAGCTTGGCCGTCGCGGCGCCGATCGTCGCACCGGCCTCGGCCGCCGCCACCAGCGCGCGCAGCCAGCCCGGCCGCACCCGCGTGTCGAGATTGAGCAGCGCGACGTACTCGCCCGGCGCATCGGCGATCGCGTCGTTGTAGCCCTTGGCGAACCCCCAGTTGGCCGGATTGCGCCGCACCCGGATCCAGGAGAACTCGGTCATCGCGCCTTCGAGCGAACCGTCGGTCGACGCGTTGTCGACGACCACCGTCTCCCAGCGATCCTTCGGATAGTCGGTCGCCGCCAGCGCCCGCAGACACGCCGGCAGCAGCCGGTTCCCGTTCCAGTTGAGCGGGAGCACCGTGACGAACGGTGTCGACGAATGAGCGCGCCTCTTCGCTCTGCTGCCATCGTCTGTGGCGGCCTGATTTCCCGACGCGCCGGTGCCGCGCGACTGTTGCCGGTGGACCGTGGGAGACCGCGCAGCCATCACGAAGAACTCACGACCAGTACAACGGAGAAGTAAGTGTACCCGCGTCTCTACCTCTCGCTTGAACCAGCGGCGGAGGTAGTGCGCCGCCTGCGCTGCCTCTGGGCCAGCGGCTACCCCGATGTACTGGGGAAGCAGCATGGGTCACAAGATCGCGAGCGTGGCCACATCGTCCAGTTCACCGGTCAGGCGGTACTTCGGTACACCAATACTCGGTTTGCGACCGAGGCGGAAGTGTGTGGGTATGCAGCCAGTAAGGAGCCGCGGTCGTTAGAATAGCAGCCGTAGTCTCACCATCTGGTGTCCCTGAGTTCGGCGCGGATGCTGCGGCTGCTCATGACGCGCAGACAAGTGGTCCTTGCCGCACTCCTGACGGCTCCCGCCCTGATTGGCCTCGCCATCGCCGGCGGGTTGGTCTGGTCAGGCCTGCCCCTGATAGATCCTGCCTCGGTCATTGCGCTCGGCGTGCTGGTGTCGCTCGTGCTTGCCACAGTTCCCGCGCTGGCCACGATGCAAGCGCCACGATCCTGGTGGCTTGTAGCCTTCGTCACTGTCCTGGTGGGGAGCGCGGCATTGCTCGTGGGATGGGTAGTCGCCAACCGGCTCGCGGGCATCTCAACGGGAGAGTTCCAGCCGCGCGTCCTGCTGGGTGCCGCCGTGGGCTGCACCGCTCTCAGCCTCGCGCTTGTCCGGTGGGGACGCGGGCTGTTGGCGGTCCTGTGCCGTTCATGGACGTGGTACGACGTGCGTGCCGATGCGGTGAGCGCGAGCGTCGTTACGGTCGTGGGGGCGGCATTTCGTGCCAGCATCATGTTCCGGGCGCCGGCCTTTGTCATAGGTGACAGCGGCTCGTATGCCGAGGCCGCGACGACCATTCGTGAACAGTTCTCATTCGCGCCCCTGAGCTCTATCTTCCCGCCTGGCCACCCCACGTTCATGGCCGGGGTGCAACTGCTCCTCGGCCCAGACTTCCTGGCGGTCATCGCGGTACAGCATCTGCTCGGCATCGGCACGGCACTCTGCACCTACTGGCTGGGACGGGCCTTTCTGCCGCCAGTGCTGGCGCTGCTGCCGGCCCTCGGTGTCGCGGCCAATGGCTACCTGCTCATTGTGGAGCACGGCATCTATACTGAGGCGTTGTTCATTCCGCTGGTCGTGCTGTTCGCGCTGCTGGCGGTGCGCCTGCTCCACGGCGGCGGTTGGCGGATGGCCGCAGCCGCAGGTGCCACGCTGGCCCTGGCAGCGCTTACTCGGCTGGTGATCCAGCCGGCCGTGCTGGCCATCCTGCTGCTGCTCCTGCGCGATGGCCGGCGGTGGCGAACCTGGCTGCGGGCGCTGGTGTTCGTCGGTGCGTTCGCGGTAGTCGTCTCACCCTGGTTGGCGCACAACTGGCTGCACTATCGCTACATCGGGCTCAGTAACAGCCTCGGGATGCAGTTCTTGGTGCGCCTGTGGGAGGAGGAAGGGTCCTATACCTGGGCTGATCCTGGCGAGACTGATCCGGTGCTTCGGCACACACTTCAAGCGCTGCAAGAGGAAAAGGACCGCGGAGTCTCCTACTGGCAAGCGTGGCTGCGCATCGAGCGCGAGTTTCCCGACCGCAACACGTCTGCATTGCTTACCGCCGCGTCCTTCCACGTCATCCGACGACAGCCTGGCCTCTATCTTGACCGCACGTGGTTTCGGTTGAGGCGCATGTGGCAAGGTGGCTTTGGCAAAGAGCGGGTGCACGACCTCTACGGTCAACAGGAACGCCTCGGCATCCGTTCGCCCATTTTCAAGGTGCGTGACGAATTCGCGGCGGTGGCAGAGCAAGAGGGTAACAAGGTGGACACGCTCACGCGGTTGTTCCGGCCGGATGCCCTCCCGCCCTGGCTCACGTTGGCGCTGACTGTCGCAGGCGCAGTTGGCGTGGTCGTCAGCCGGCGTCTTCGTCCGGCGCTCGTGCCGCTAGGCCTGGGCGTGGGGCTGCTTGTCATCACGGTGATGCTCAACTCGGACCGGGCCAGGATGCATCATCCGGCCGAGCCGTTCCTGCTGTTGACCTACGCCGCCGGGCTGTGGGCGATAGTGCGGGGGCTAGCGCGCGCGGGAGCGCGGCTGACGGAAGGGCCTCTCCCCCGGGGCCTCCTGACCCAGCCGTGGATGGAGAGGGTGTCGCGTCGGCGACAGGGTGAGGTCGTGACCGCTCGAGGCTGATTGCCGGCACCAGACATCACACCCACGTCTCTTCCTCGGCGAGTCGGGCCCTCGCGTCTTCGACCGCGGGCCACCAGGCGCGAGGCAGCGACTCGATCTCATACTGCAAATCGCAAAGGAGGGCCGCGATTTCGGCTTGAGGCTCGTCTGTGGGAGCGCTGGGCGGCGCCTCGAGCCACACCCACCATTGCACCTGGGCCACATCCTCGCCGATTGTGCCGGCGAGCGCAGGCGACCGGTTTACCAGCGCACGGGGCAGGCGCTCGAGCCACACGCGTGCGGCGAAGACGAGCCGTCTCGCTTTCGCTTGATCGCCCGCGGCCCAAGCCAGCCTCGCGGCGTGCGCCAGGTCGGCCGCCGGAAATGCGAGCAGCACGAGCAGGCTCAAGTACGCGAGGGCGGGCGCTCCGCCGCTGAAGTCCTGCCACAGCGCGCGTCGCGCAAACTCCGCGTTTGCCGCCAGCTTCGCCTTCAGTCCCGTCCAATCGCGAAACGCACCCTGCCGCTCGAATAGGGGTCGAAGCCAGCTCCAATAGGTGCGCAGCACGCTGCTCGCCGTGTCCGTTCGCAGATGGTACGCCACGGCCGACGGCACGTAGCTCGAACGGTAGCCCACGGCCTCCCAGCGATGCTGTAGATCGACGTCCTCGTAATTGGTCCGGAACGCCTCGGAGTACCCGCCAAGCGCACGAATGACGTCGCGCCGCACGGCGACATTGGCCCCGGGCAGCGCCGGAGGGTTGTGCAGCGGGAAGTCGCCCGAGTGCTGCGCCATGTGCGCGGCGCGCCAGCGGTCGGCAAGACGGTCCTGGCACGCCTCGATCAGCTTGCCGCCGGCGGCGGCCGTCCGCGGCGAGTCGAACCCGCTCAGTAGGTGTGCCAGCCACGCCGGCGACGCACGAACGTCGGCGTCGACCGAGGCGACGACGTCGCCGGTTGCCTCGGCCAGCGCGGTGTTGCGTGCCACCGCCAGTCCCCGGTTGCGCTCGTGCTGTACCAAACGCACGCGCGGACCGAACCCCCGCGCGATCGCCGCCGAGGAGTCGGTCGAGCCATCGTCGACTACGATCAGCTCGTCGAACTGCCTGGTCTGGCCGAGCAGCGCGTCGAGGCACTCGGCCAGCCAGGCCTCACCGTTGTAGCACGGTACGTAGACACTCGCGCGCACGTCGCGTTCAGGCCTCTCTCACTCAAGCCAGACTTCGCGCACGGCGACACCAAGCACCCGCCGGTCGCCATCCGCATCCGGGTCCGCCGGTGCGAGCGGCTCATCGACTTCGATAGTGATCTCGACCTCCTGCGTTCGATCAGCCGGCTGGACCGCAAACGTCATTGGCTCCAGCCCGGGCACGGATAACTCGAAATGGCCGATCAGCCGGCGCTGAAGAAACACCCGGCCGGCGGCCGGCTTCTGCCCGTGCTGCGGGCGGCCCATCGTGATCCCCAGCGTCGACGTCCAGGCATCCTGCGTCAGGTATATCGAGGCGCGCTGCGCCGTCCACCGTACTCGCGGCGGCCAGTCCTCGGGACCGTACCAGCCGGGCCCGAGGAACTCGTCATCTCCCTCTCCCATCGCGACGCGCGTCGGCGGCACGCGCCATCGGGCGCGAAATCCCGTTGCCGGCAGCCATTTGCGAGCAGCATCTTCCGGGAACCCATCGTGATGGCCGTCTGCATCGCCGTCTGAGGCCTCGCTCAGAGCGTCGTGGCGCGCGCGTGTGCTGCTGGGCAGTCGACGGTCCGGGCCGCTGGGGCCACTGTGTGCCAGGGAGAGCGTGCCGGCGGTCTCCCACTGCGGCTGCAACATCAGGATCCCGCCCTGGTCGGGGCGCGGCGGGCTGACCGTGAAAGACGTTGCTTGAGACAACCGATGCGCCGGTGCCCCGTCCAGCCAGGCCGCTGCCGAAACGGTATACGCCGCCGCCGCGAGTGGTACGGCGCCGAGCCAGCACGTCGCCACGCTTTCGCCGGCGGCAACCTCCGCCAGGTGCCCGGTAGCCGCCGTGCTCGTACCGAAGAGGTACAAACCGTCCGCCCGGTGCAGACCCACCCCGAGCTCGAGGTCGCGTACCGACCGCTCGGCACGAAAGCGCACCCGCACGCCCACGCGGTCGCCGTGGCCGAACCTGTCCCGCGCGCAGCCGTGTGCGTCGACCGTTTGCACCGAGAGCAGCGAAACCGGACCGGCGGGCACCGAGAGCGGATCGACGGGCTTCCCCGCGACCGTTAGCGCGGTGCCACGCGCCGGCTGCGTCGTCGCGAGGTACTCGTGCAGCACTGCATCCACCGGGCCGAAGCCGCGCACCTGGCCCTGATCGAGCCAGAGCGCTTCGTCACAGAAGCGGCGTACCGCGCCGGGATCGTGCGAGACGAAGAGAATCGTCCTGCGCCGCGCCTTGATGTCGGCCAGCGCCCGGAAGCACTTCTGCCGGAACGCGGCGTCCCCAACCGCCAGCACCTCGTCGATCACGAGCACGTCCGGATCGACCGAGATCGCGATGGCGAACCCCAGACGCATGTACATGCCGGACGAATAGTGCTTGACTGGCGTATCGATGAACTGCTCGAGCTCGGCGAAGGCGACGATTTCGTCGAGCCGCCGGCGCATCTCCTGGCGTGAGAGTCCGAGGAAGGTGCCGTTGAGGAAGACGTTCTCGCGCCCGGACAAGTCGGGATGGAAGCCGGCCGCCAGCTCGAGCAGCCCGAAGACCCGTCCCGGCGCCACCACCTGTCCCGACGTGGGGCGCATCGTCCCCGCCAGGAGCTTCAGCAGCGTGCTCTTGCCCGCGCCGTTCCGGCCGACGACGCCGAGAGTCCGTCCCTGCCGCAGCGCGAACGACACGTCGCGCAGCGCCCAGAACGCCTCGCGCGTGCCGTTCTTCCGGCGCCGAAAGAGGTTGAGCGCACGCTCCTGGAACGTCCGCGCGCGCTCGTGGTGAATGACGAAGCGCTTCGAAACGCTCTCGAACCGAACGGCTTCCATCGCGTTGCTTCTTAGTTCCGAGTTCCTGGTTCCTCGTTCCTGGCTAGAGTTTGGTGGCGGTCGTTGTAGCAGTGCGTTCCCAACGAACGCTCGCTAGGAACGAGGAACCAGGAACTCGGAACTCCCCTAGACTTCCTCGGCGAACGACGGCGCCTTGCGGCGGAAGTACGCCCAGCCCACCACGAGCAGCAGAACGGCCTGCGCGAGCGACACCAGCGTGTGCTTGATCACCGGATAGTGGTACAGCGTGATGTAGCGGTAGTCGGTCACCAGCGTCGCCATCGGATTCAGCGTGTAGACGAACCGCCAGACGTCGATCCCCAGCACGCGATTGGGCAGCAGCTCGAGCTCATAGAAGATCGGCGTCAGGAAAAACCAGGCCGTCAGCGCGACGTCGAGCACGAGCTCGGTATCGCGGTACGCGACGTTGAGGGCAGAAAGTAGCAGTGCCAGGCCGGCGACGAGCAACAACTGCACGACGACGATGAGGGGCAGCGCGAGCGTCCAGACGCTCAGGTCTGCCCCGAGCAGCGCCGCGATGGGCAAGAAGACCGCGAGACTGAGCAGGAAATTGACGAGATTGGCCAGGACGACTGAGAGCGGCAGCACCTCCCGCGGGAAGTACACCTTGTCGATCAGGTTGGCGTTGCTGGTGATGCTCCGCACCGCACCCGACAGCGATCCCGCCATATAATTCCACGGCAGCAGGCCGGCGAGGACGAACAGCGGGTAGCTGCGCACCGATTGCGGCTTCACCACCATGAACACGATAGTGAACACCAACATCATCAGCAGCGGGTTGAGAAACGACCACAGAAAACCGAGCGCCGACCGCTTGTACCGCACCGAAAGGTCGCGGCGCACCAGATTGAGCAGCAGGTCGCGATAGGCCCACAGCTCGCGCAGCACCGCGCCGGCGCCGCCCACCACGCGACCGCGCGGCCGCGCCGCCGGCAGCGTGAAATCCGTCGGGAAGGTACATTGCGATTGCTTTACCGGCGGCGCAGTCGGCTGGCTCATCTGCCTCCCCCAAGGGCGTCCCGTCGCGTGATGGAGTTGGTGCGCCTCATGGCTGGCTCGCCCCGCCCGTACCCGAGTGGCCGGTCCGGTCGGTCTTGCCGGTTTGGCGGTTCGGCATGGTGCCGCCGGCTTGCATCATCCGGGCGCGCCGCATCTCGTCCGGCTCGGGCATGCCCACGCTCGGCTCATCCGGCTGACCCGGCTGGCCCGGCTCAGCCGGAACGCCCGATTCGGTCGCGGCCTCCTGCGCCATCGCCGACTGCACCGCCATTTTCAGGTGGTAGGCGATGTCGGGCGTGAACCACTCGTCGATCGTGCGCTCGAGCTCGTGCTCGCGCATCAGCACGAACCGGTTCTCCAGCTCCTCGCGGGTGATCACTCCCTTGGCGATGAGCAGCTCGGCCAGCGCCCGAAACTGGACGTAACTCGTAATGGCGTGGCTGGCCACGCTCATCATCATGCGTGCTACCGGCCCTGTGGGGGCCAGATCGCCCTCGCCCTGAGAACTGGTCATGGCTGGTTACACATCAGATCGAGCGATTCTAACCAACAGTGCTAGACTCGCCGTTATCCCCGTGCGGACCGCGAGCACCGAAGCAGCAATCGTCGCTACCGTCGTCATCGTCACCTGGAACGGGTTGGCGCACCTGCAGCGCTGCCTGCCTGCCGTGTTCGCGCAGGAGCTGCCCAGTGGCGAGA
>JACQGX010000141.1 GCA_016199265.1 Chloroflexota bacterium
CTATAGTACCGCGTGGCAGAAGCTCCTCCGCACGTGGACTCTCTTCGCTCCACTGTCATCCTGAGCGAAGCGAAGGATCAGGTCGTCTTAACCGCGTACGTAGGACAGCGCACTTGATCCTTCGCTGGCGCTCAGGATGACATCTCTTGAGAGACTTCCGCCGAGCAGTGTTAGGAACTCGGAGCTAGGAACTACCCATGGCCGCCACACTCGAACACGCCAATGCCGTCGCCGGCGCGTTGACGCACGTGCCGCGCGGAATGCAGATTCCATACGGCGGTGACCGCGTCACGAGGGTGCCCGATGCTATCGCCGATGCCTTCCGGCCGGGTGACCGGCTGATCGTCGTGCAAACGACGGGTGACGTGTTGCACATCCCCGCGGCGATTTACGCCGAGGTCGAGCGCGCGGTGGCGCGGGCGCGGCGTGCCTTTGCCGAGCTGAGCACGCTGCCCGACGAACGGATCGATTCCTTCTACGACGCCTTCGCTGCCCGGCTCGCCGACGACGACGTCTGGCGCCGCATCGCGGCGGCCAACGACGACGACGTGCAGCGTGCCCGCGCGCGCGGACGCTCGACGGTGCGCCTCGTCGCCGACGCGAAGATGCGCGCCAAGATGATCGAGGGGCTGCACCTGTGGCGCGGCTTGCCGTCGCGTCGCGACGCCGTCGTCGGCACCATCGAGCACGAAGGCTGGCTCGTCGAAGAGATCGTCGGCGGCCTCGGCGTCATCGGCTTTGTCTTCGAAGGCCGGCCGAACGTCTTCGCCGACGCGACCGGCGTGCTCCGCTCCGGCAACACCGCGGTGATGCGCATCGGGCGCGACGCGCTCGGCACCGCCCAGGTGATCGCCCACGACGCGCTCGAGCCTGCGCTTCGCGAGTCGGGGCTGCCGGAAGGCGCGGTGACGTTGATCGAAAGCCCCGAGCACGCCGCCGGCTGGGCGCTCTTCGCCAACTCGGGACTGGCGCTCGCCGTCGCCCGTGGCTCTGGCGCGGCGGTTGCCCAGCTCGGCGCGATTGCCCGCCAGACGGGCACGCCGGTGAGCCTGCACGGCACGGGCGGTGCGTGGATCGTCGCCGACAGCACGGCGGACGAGCGGACGCTCGACTGCGCCGTCTACAACTCACTCGACTCGAAGAAGTGCAACACGCTCAACACGCTGTGCGTCGTCGAGGATGCGGCCGAGCGCCTCGTGCCGGTGGCCCTGGCAGCGCTCCGCCGCCGCGGCGAGCACCTCGGCCACGGCTACAAGGTGCACGTCATGGCCGGCGTTGAGCGCTTTGTTCCGGCCGAGCTGTTTACCACCGCGGCGAACGTGCTGCGTGCCGAGGGACCGGTCGAAGAGCCGATCGCCGAGCCGATCGGCGATGAAGGCTACGGCCACGAGTGGGAGTGGGAGGCGACGCCCGAGATCACGCTCGCCGTCGTTTCCGAGGTCGACGAGGCGGCGCGTCTCTTCAACGAGCACTCGCCGCATTTCGTCGCCTCGCTGCTCTCGAACGACGCGGCGGCGCACTCCCGCTTCTTCCGCACGGTCGATTCACCCTTCGCCGGCAACGGCTTCACCCGCTGGGTCGATGGCCAGTTCGCGCTGCGCCGCCCCGAGCTCGGGCTCTCCAACTGGCAGCACGGCCGCCTCTTCGCCCGCTCCGGCATCCTCACCGGCGATGGCGTCTTCACCGTCCGCCTCCGTGCCATCCAATCCGACCCCGACGTGCACGTTTAGATTCACCACGGAGGCACGGAGACACGGAGAGAATTAGAGTTCGAGGAGGAGGAAACCACAGATGCACACCGATAGGTCTTTCGCTATCTGCGTTCACTTGCGTTCACTTGCGGTTTCCTAATTCCGTTCCTCTCCGTGTCTCCGTGTCTCCGTGGTGAAACCTCAAAGCACCAGCCGCCCTGTCCGGACTGCTTCCAACAGGTGCGCGATCATGCGAGCGGTGGCGCCCCAGATCTTGTCCTGGCCCCACGGAAAGTAGTGCACCGTGCGCGTCTGTTTTCGGGGGACACCCGCCGGTTCGACACCGGCGCTCGAGTGAGGGGCGGCCGGGACGCCGTTCGGCACGGGGACGCCGCCGGCGCGTTCGCCCGGCAGCGGCAGCTCCCATTCTTCTTGCACCGGAAGGCCCGGTGCCAAGAGCGCGGCGATTGGTACATCAAGGATCGCGGCCACTTCCGACGCCTGCGGCCGCAGGAGCGGGCGTTCGCGCAGGCGGCCGACAAAGGCGCTGATCGCGTAGTTGCTCGAGAGCGTTTCGACGACCGGCAACTCGCCGAGCAAGCGCAGCGATGCCGGATCGAGGCCCAGTTCTTCCTGCACCTCACGCAGCGCCGTCGCCAGCAGGCCGGTATCCCCCGGCTCGGGCCGGCCGCCCGGAAACGCCACCTGTCCCGGGTGATTGATCGTGTTGGTACGCCGGATCAACAGCAGCGTCGGTCCCTCTGGCCCGTCGTATACCGGCACCAGCACCGCGGCCCGCCGCCGGCCGGAGAGCGCATCATTGCCGTCCATAGCGAATTCTAGAACGCGCGAGGCTGAGACGAAGGAAGGACGACGGAGAGCAGCAACTCGCACTCATCGTCCTCCGTCTTACCCGCGGCTATCTCCCACCCGTCCGCACTACTACATGCCACCATGCCCGCAGCGCCTCGGATCGTGACGTGCGGATCGCGTGCTCGACGGCCGCGGCGGCGCCCTGCGCGATGCTTTGACCGTGTCCCGGATAGACGCGGTCGGGACGAAGCGCCGACAGCTCCACCGGGGGCGAGAAGCGGCGCAGCGGATGAACCGCGAGGCGCTCTTCGGGAAGGACGAAGTAGCCGGCGTTGCCCAGCACGTCGCCGGTGACGAGCACGCGCCGTTCCGGCCACCATACCGCCGACTCGCGCCACCATTTGATCGGGCCACGTCCATCGACGGCGATCAGCCGCAGCGGACTGTTCGGCACGCGGTCGTCGACGCGTTCGGCGTGGGCGTCAAACCGCACGTCACCCAGACTGTGCGGGAGATAGATCGGCACGCCGTGCAGTGTGGCCAGCCAGCCGGCGTCGCGGTCGTGCCTCGCCAGCGTGACGACGATCCCCGCGAGCTCGCCCAGCCGCCGCCACATGTCCTCGAGCCCCGGCACACGGATGGGATCGATCAGCCAGACTTTCCCGCCTTCGGCGAGCGCCGTCGACGAGCGCGCCAGGTACTCGCCCGGTTGGGCGTTCCAGCCGAAACCGCCGTCGAACCGGCCGTGAAGCCGTACGGTCATGTCAATCTCTTGACGCAAACCGACCGTGGCACGCGCCCGCACGTGGCGTCAAGGCGTACGTGGACGAACGAGCGGTCCGTAGGGGCGTATCGCCGCACACCCGACCGCGGCCGCTCGGTCGTTTGGCGGCGATATGCCCCTACAGGACTCGTTCGCGTGGGGATGAGGTCACCTGTTGTGCCGGAGCGCCAGAATCGCCCGCTGGCGCGTATTTCTCCGGCCTCTCGCGGAATTGGACGAGTAGCGCTTCGAGCTCGGTGGCGGTGTGGGCCTGCGAGAGCGCGCGGCGCACGGCCGAGACGCCCGGTACACCCCAGACGTACCACATGACGTGCGGCAGCATTGCCCCGAGCGCGCGCCGGTCGGCCTCTTCTCGCAGCTCGAGCTCGGTTCTGCTGGCCCGATCAGGCCGCTCACGCAGCAGCGCCAGCTCGCGCGCCTGCTGACGGCGGATGTGCTCCAGGCCAATCGCGATCCGCTCGGCGATGTCCGGTTCGCAGGCGGCCACTTCTGCCGGCGGCGCACCTTGCAGGAAGACATTGATCTGGCGGAAGACCCACGGGCGGCCGCGTGCGCCGCGGCCAACGGCGATACCGCGGCAGCCGCTGGTGCGCAGCCGGTGTGCTGCGTCCTCAGGCGTGGTGATGTCGCCGTTGCCCACGACCGGCACCGGTACCGCCGCCGCCACCGCGCTGATAGTGTCCCAACAGGCGAACCCCTCGTACTTCTGCTGGCGCGTACGCCCGTGGACGGTGACCAATTGCGCGCCGGCGTCGACGATGCGTCTGGCTACGTCGACCGCCACGCCGGATGACTTGTGCTCGTCGTCCCAGCCGACGCGGATCTTCACCGTCACCGGCACCGGCGCGATCTCGGCGACGACCGCCGCGGTGATCGCCGCCGCCCGTGCCGGATCGCGCAGGAGCGACGAACCGCCCTGGCCGTTGGTTACCTTGGGCGCGGGGCAGCCCATGTTGATGTCGAGCACGTCCGGCTGGAAGCGCTCGATGACGTGCGCCGCTGCCCGCCGCATCTCGTCCGGGTCCGCGCCGAAGATCTGGACGCCGACCGGTCGGTCGTCGTCGCGCACGTCGGCCAGCTCAACTTGGTGTGGTACGCCCATCAGCAGCGCGCGATCGCGCGCAAACTCGGTTGTCGCGTAACCGCAGCCGCACTCGCGGCACAGCCCGCGGAAGACCGAGTCGGTCACGCCCGCCATCGGCGCCAACATGATCGGCCACTCGATCGTCACGCCATTCCCCAACCGGATCGGCTGCACGTCTACCTTCTCTATCATCTAAACCAAGTGCAAAGTGCAAAGTGAGCGGGTTCCTTGTCATCTCCCCATGTGCGTTCACTTGCGGGTTTGTTCTCCAAATCTTACGCCCTCAGATCGCCAAGCCAGCGCCGCAGTACCTGCGCCACACCGTCGGCGCTGTGCGGCGGCGCAATGAGGCCGGCACGCGCTCGTGAACGAGGCGTGCCGTTGGCCATGGCGACCGCGGTGCCGGCGAACTCCAGCAACTCGAGGTCGTTGTCGCCGTCTCCGAAAGCGGCGGTCTCCTCCGGCGCGATACCGAGTTGCGCACACAGCCGGGCAGCGGCGACGCCTTTTGTCGCCGTTTTGGCGCCTACGTCGCGTCCGACAAGGCGCAGCCGAGGCCGCTTGAGGATCTGGCTCAACCGCGCACCCCACGGAAGGTACCTGGCGCCAAAGAAGTCGCCGTTCCTCGCCTGCGCGTCGAGCGGCGCGAGGGCCTCGGGCGTACCGACGCACCAGCAGCCGAGAATCGTCGCGTCGGACAACGCGGCCGCCGACCTGGCGCGCCGCCGATTCCAGCGCGGCTCCAGCCCGACGACGAGCCCGGACGGCTGATGCTCCACGTCGGGTCCGTCGACGCGCTCTCCGTTGGGTCCCCAGATGAGGTGCGAGAGGTCGGCACGCGTACGTCCCGCGTAAAAGACGTGGGTGCGCCCCAGCGTGTCGACGATCTCGTACGTCGCCCACAGACGCGCGCCGGCGTATGCCAGCACCGTCTCGACGGCGCCAACCGGCGTCGAGTCACAGTGCGCGAGCATGCCGTGTGGATTCCACGTGGCCGCGCCGTTGTGGCTGATCGCCCATACCTGTCCGGGGGCCCTCGCAGCCAGCACGTCGACGAGCAGATGCGTCCGGGCCGCGAAGCCGCCCGTGGCGAGCACAATCGTCGCGCCGCGGCCGGCGGCGGCCCACACCGCTTCCGCTGTCGTGCGCCTCAGCACCGCGCCGGGCGCGAGTAGCGTCCCGTCCAGGTCGAAGAAGATTGCTTTTGGAAACCGTTCCGGCCCGACAATCACGGTTCAAACGATACCAGTGTCATCGCGCCCTTTCGTCATTCGTCATTCATCATTCGTCATTCATCTCAACCATCTGCCATCATGCTGCGGAGCGGCCAAACCTGCCGCATCTAGGAGGGACACAACTGTGGGAGATTTCTATCGCTCGCTCGGCGTGAGACCGGTGATTAACGCCTCAGGGACGTTGAC
>JACQGX010000142.1 GCA_016199265.1 Chloroflexota bacterium
GTGCGCGCAGGGGCACTCTGGCAAGTGCAAAGTGCAAAGTGCAAAGTGCAAAGTGACGATACCTGTGGGTTCCATCTTGGCTTTGGTTTAGGGGCGGGATCACTCGTAGAAGGTGGCGACGTATTTGGCGCGCCCGGTGGTGATGGGCCCGCCGAGGCGGGTGTAGTAGCCGGCCCATTCGGCGCGGGCGGTGAAGCTGCCGACCGCGGGCCAGAGATGCTGCACCTCGGGGCCGCGCGACGTGCGTACGACGGCCGCGAGCGGCTCGGCTTCGACGCGCTGCTGGACGATGTAACTGCCCCAGGCGCGGCCGCGCTCCCAATCGGCGGCGGCGAGACGGTCACCAAAGTACACCTCTTCCCCTTCGCGGCCAAACACCTGCTTGATCACCAGCGGCGCCGGGTCCTCTCCCGGCGGCACTTCGCCGATCCAGCGAGCAGGCGGCAGGTGGTCACAGATGGCGCGGCGCTCGGCGGCGGTAAATCGCTCGGCGTCGTCGCGGTGCGCCCACAACCAGGCAAGCACGCCCTTATTCTGCGCAAGCAGGCCGCGCAGGCCGTTGAGCAGCCGGAGTGTGCCGGCCGTGACAGCCGTAAAGAGGTCGACGAACGCCTGCTGGCCGAGGAGCGTCTCAAACGGGTAGTAGCGGTAGAGCGCGTCGAGCGGCCGGCCGAGCAAGCAGAGCCGGCCGCGGCGCAGGCGCAGGTTGTCAATGTCGCCCAGCACGACGCTAATTCCCTGCGCCGCCAGCGTCGGTGCGAGCAGTCGCTCGAGAAAGACACCCTGCGCCAGGTCTTCCGAATAGCCGGCATCGGTCACGAGCCCGAGCGTCGCGCCGGCAGCCACGCCGGCGCCAGCACGCGTGGCGGACGCGTCCGCCAGCGCCTCGCCAACGGCGCGCCGGACGCAAGCGGCGAGGTGCCCCCCACTGCGCGCGAGTGAAGCTCCGAGACGACGGGCAATGGCCTGTTCGACCTCGATCGCCTCGCGCGCGCCGGAGGGCGTGTCGGCGTTGTATTCGAGCAACTGCCAACTGCCTCCGCGGTCGAGCATGAAGTCGAAGCGCCCGAGCACGAACGGCGCATCGGCCGTCTCACGGCCGAGGAGCTCGATCGCCACCCACGGGAAACCCATTCGCTCGAGGGCCGATTCGTCTCGCGCCAGCGCCTCGACCGCCTTAGCAAAAATCACCGCAAACACTTGTGTGAGCTCGACCAGCCGGCGATGCTCGTCACGAGTGATGACAATCCCATTCATCGCTGGGTAAGGCTCACCGTAGAGGAGAAAGTCCGGCATAGGCGTGCGACGGACTACCTCGAGCAGGAACGACTCCCACTCGGCATCGGAATCGAGCGGGCCGCACGTGTCTCGCAAAGCGCGCATAACGGTGATCCAGTGGTGCTCACACCGTGCTCGGGTGATGTTCAGGCGGAAGTCGATCGGCATACTGCGCGCCGCGCTCCGGCGCGATCAGCGCTGCGAGCGGAGCCAATTCCACAGTGAGACCGTGTGCGATGAGGCTGTGCGCGTAGGTGTCAAGGTCTGGTGGTGGGGTGGCGGCGCGACCGACCCATACCGTACGCGTAACGCCCCATCGCCAAAGGTATTCGGCCGGCGGCAGCATATGCTCGGCATAGTCGTAACGGTTATCAAAACGCGTACGGAGGGTGAGAGGGGTAACCGTTCGGCGGCGATCCGAGTCGAGGAGGAAGCACACCTGAACCGGAGGATCGAGGCGGGAGCTAACTCCCCGACCCCCTTCGCGCGCCGGGAAAAGGGAACGACAGCGGCGGCTGGGCCGCTCTGTGCTCCCGCGCAACTCGATCGGCACATCACCAGACGGCCCGGTGGCAACGAACGCGGCAGCGGCGCCGGCAAGCCAGCCGGTCAGGCGTTCGACCGGAAGAACGGCACGCTCGGCCGGCCAGCGCCCGAAAAACGGCACGACCGCCCAGCCGTAACGCTGCAGCCGCGCGCCGATCGAGAGCGCGAGGCGGGGCGTGGCTTCCAACAAGACGGCGACGGCATCTCGATCGGCGCGCGCGCCTATGCCCCGTGTCACCCCGGCCGCATCACGGTGTACTGGGAAACGGGAGACCGGCTGCCAGCCGGCCAAGAACGGCGCGACGAGAACGTAATCGGCGAACGGCCCGGCGGCGGCCCGCCAGAGCCGGTAGGCGTGCCAGAGGGGGCCCGGCTGGTCCTGAAACACCGTCACCCCGACCCCAGCGCAATTGGGAAGCCGGATCACCCCCTACCGGCGTCCCCGCTCAGGATTGCAGCCAGGCGGCGCCGGTCTTCGGGCTTGAGGTGCGGCAGCACGGTGAGCCAGTGGCGCTTGAGCGAGGCAGACAGAAGCTTTGAGGTACGGATGCGGCGGGAGAGCTCGCGCGCACCCGGCGGCGCCTGCCGGGCATCCTGGACCTCGCTTGGAGGTGTCTGCTGGGCCTGAGCCCGCGGCGCATCCTGCTCCTCCGCCGGCGCGCGGACCGGCGATAGCCGCTTGCCTTGCGCTGGCTGCTTGGCGGTCGCATCGGACGGCGGCGCGGCCGTTGAGGTGCGTGAGGTGCGAGTCGTCATGAGGCCGAGCTCCCGCCGAGCGACCCGATGCCGCTGGAAAAGCCGCCCGAGCGCGGCGCCGTGACACTGCTGCCCGACGATCGAGTGGAGCCGCTGGAGCCCGAGGTAACCCCGGCAGACGAGCCGGATCCACTGGACGGGCGCGAGGCGCCGCGGTTGAGGTTACGATTGGTCACGGCGCTGCCCGCGCCGGTGCCGCCGGCGCGACCGCCGACGGCAGTCTGCAGCCCGGTGATGCGCTGGGCAGGGGGAGGGGCCGTCTCGGAGACGCTGCCGCCGGACACGCGCATCGCCGAGCGGGTGGTGGTCGTGTCTCCCGCACCGCCGCTCGGCGCCCGCTCGACGACAACCGTGCGAGGCGGATCGTAGTACGCCGGCCGCGAGTAGAGGAGCATGCCCGGCCCAAACGGCGACCACCAACTGAATACCGGCGGGTAATATGCCGGTCCAGCCTGCGTGCGGCCGACCGGCGCCTCCTCGATCA
>JACQGX010000145.1 GCA_016199265.1 Chloroflexota bacterium
CCATGGGAGAGGGGGCCAGGGGGTGACGGGGACGATCTGCTCCCTTTCTCCCCTGAGTGGGAGAAGGGGTTGGGGGATGAGGGGCATCCCTGCGCACGCGCCCGTAGCGTTCGAGTACGACCCGATGCGCGCGCCATTCGAGCGTGTCGTCGAGCGGCGCGAGTGTGGCGTTTGGCCGGCGGCGGCGCAGTGCGAGCAACAGCAGATGGTCGGCAAAGTGGGGGTTCTTGGGCAGCAGCGAGCCGTGCAGGTAGGTGCCGTACGCCTGCTCGACGACGGCACCTTCGATGCCATCTTGGGCGTTGTTGCCGTGACCGCTGACCACCCGTCCCAGCGGACGCACACACGGGCCGAGATACGTCCTTCCCCCGTGGTTTTCGAAGCCGACGAGCGTGCGATGCCGGCCGTCCGGATCGACGAGACTCGAGTGCCATTCGACGACGACGTTGCCGATGCACCGCGGCACGCGAGGACCGGGGTGAACGGTGTGGAGGTCGAAGAGCCCCAACCCCGGCAGCTTCGGCCCCTCCGCCGGCTGGTAGTAGTGGCCGAAGAGCTGGTACGCGCCGCAGACGGCCAGCATCGGGAGCCCATCGGCGAGCGCGCCGCGCAGCGCGTCGGCCTTGTGTTCGAGCAGATCGCCGGCCATCAGCCGCTGATCGCCGTCCTGTCCGCCGCCCATAAACAGGAGGTCGAGCTCGTCCGGCCGCAGCGGCTCACCGATGCCGATCTCGCGGACGACGAGATCGATCCCGCGCCAGCGCGCGCGCTGGCGGAGCGTAATGACGTTGCCTCGGTCGGCGTACAGATTGAGCAGGTCACCGTAGAGGTGGCCGAGTACGATCGCCGGCCCTCCGAAAGGTTCGTCGACAGCCCCGTCAGCGCGCATCGTCTTCCCAGTACGGCGCAGCATGGCCGCGGTCGGTCAGCACGCGGCGCAGCGCCAGCATCGCGGTGTACGTCAACACGACGTAAAGTGTCTCACCCGGCGCGGTTTGCGAGAGCGCACCGTCGAGCGCCCGTGCGAGGTCGGGCTCGACGTGCGCTGCAGGGCTCCCCCTCACCCCCGGCCCCTCTCCCACAAGGGGAGAGGGGAGTAAGGCGTCGAGCACTCCGGCGTACTTCAAGCGTACCGCCAGGTCTTCGGCGCGCCGGCCGGAGACGGTCAGCGAGCGTACCTGCCCGGCAAGCCGTTCGAAATCGGCATCCCAGATCCACGAGACGTCGCGACCGTCGGCGTCGAGATCGTTGAGCGCCAGCAGGAGGTGCTTCGGCGCAGCGTCGAGCGCGAGCGTCCGCAGCGCCTCGTTCATGCCCACGGGGTTCTTGGCGAGCACGAGAAAGACCGTCCGGCCGCCGACCTCGACGCGTTCCAGCCGGCCGAACGCCGCGCTGAAGGCCTCGAGTCCGGCGCGGATGGCCGGCAGAGGCGCGCGAAGGGCATACGCTGCGGCAGCGGCGGCCAGCGCATTGTAGACGTTGTGCAGGCCGGGCACCGGCAGCGTTACGCCGAGCTCGCCATCCGGCGTGGCCAGCATGATCTCTGTCCCGGCGAGGCCCCGAAAATCGACCCGGATGGCGCGCACGGCCGGATCGGGGCGGCGGTGGCCGGATGTGCAGGTGTAGTGGCCGATGTGGCCGTAGAAGCAGACTGGATAGCGCAGGCGTGCGCCGCACGCCGGACACACCTTGGCATCCGCCGCGTGCTCGGGCCCCTCGTGCCCCCAGCGGACGTCGTCCAGCCCAAAGTAGACGACTGGAGGTCCTACCTCCTGGCCGTCTCCCCGAAGCGAAAGAGAACGCTGGGGGAACCCGGTACCGTTACTGCCGAGCGCCGCCACGGTCGGATCGTCGGCATTCAACACCAACAGCGTGCCGGCACCTGCTCCTTCCCTGCGCCCCGTCTCCACCCGCAGCGCTTCGCGCCAGATCCCCGCCACGGTATCTACTTCGCCGTACCGGTCGAGCTGGTCGCGGAACAGATTGGTCACGACGATCACCCGCGGCTCGACCGCCGGAACGACGCGCGCAAATGCTGCTTCGTCGGTTTCGAACAGGCCGACGGTATTGGCAGGCGCGCGCAGGCGGCCGGTCCAATCGGCGTGCGCCGCCATCGCGGTGGCGATACCCCGCGCCAGGTTTGATCCTGAAGCGTTACGTAGCGGGTGCAGGCCGGCACGGCGAAGGATGCCGGTAAGCATATGGCTCGTCGTCGTTTTCCCGTTGGTGCCCGTCACGACGACGGCGCCGCGGGGAAGCTGCCGCGCCAGCGTGCGGAGCACGTCCGGGTCGATGCGCTCGGCCAGCAGGCCGGGCAGCGCGGTGCCGCCACCCCGGCCGGTCGCGCGTGAAACCGCGCCCGCGAGCCACGCGGCGACCACCGCCGAGCCGGTACGAAGGCGATACCAAGTGCAAAGTGCAAAGCGCAAAGTGCAAAGGGAGGAAACCTGCGGGTTCCACCGTGGCTTTCGTTTAGGCACTGCGGCCGGACTTGCTGTGTCTGCTGTGTTTGGCGCCATGACCTCGATGCGCTTTCGGCAAAGTCTTCGTCACGAACGGTTCAGTAGGGGCGTATCGACCTGCGCCATACGCTGGCCGCACAGGCGTATGGCGTACGTCGATACGCCCCTACAAGAGATTGTCCATCTACCAAAGCCGTACCGGAACCACTCGGGATGGTATCAGGGGCGCCGCGCCGGTACGATATGCAGCGCCATGGGTGTTACGCCGCTGAGCGATTCGAACGCCGCGCCGACCGTGCCGGCCAAAGTGTCCGATTTGCTGGTGCCCGCTGGGCCCACTGGTCTCGCACCTGCAATTCCAGCCGCAGTCCCGCCGGTCGCGACGTCGACGGACGCCGCGCCGGTGCGATACATGATCCGCGACCTGCCGACCGACGAGCGGCCCCGCGAGCGGCTGGCCCGCTACGGCGCGAGCAATCTCTCGACCGGCGAGCTGCTGGCCATTATCTGGCGCACCGGCAGCTCAGGGAAGGAGCGCGAGAGCGCGCTGGCGCTTGCCCACCGCGCGCTGCGACAATTTCGTTCGTTGACGGGACTTGCGAAGGCGTCGCTTCCGGAGCTGACCGGTCTGCCGGGTGTGGGGCAAGTAAAGGCGATCGAGCTGCACGCCGCGTTCGAGCTGGGCAAGCGTCTCGTCGCCGCCGAGCCGGAGGAACGGCCGGTGATCCGCACGCCGCGCGAGGTGGTGAATCTCGTCCAGACCGAGATGGCGCTGCTCGAGCAGGAGGAGCTGTGGGTGCTGCTGCTCAACAGCAAGAACTGCGTGCTCTCGATCAAGAAACTCTACCGCGGCACGCTCAACTCGAGCTCGGTGCGTGTCGCCGAATTGTTCCGCTCGGCGATCCGCGAGAACTGCGCCAGCGTGATCGTCGTCCACAATCACCCAAGCGGCGATCCGACGCCATCGCCCGAGGACGTGCGCGTCACCGCCGAGGCGGCCAAGGCCGGGCAGCTCCTCGACATCGACGTGCTCGACCACATCATCATCGGCAGCAAGGACCGGTACGTCTCGCTCAAGGAGCGGGGGTTGGGGTTCCCGTGACCGACGAAGAACGAAGGACGAAGGACGAAAGAGTTGATGCGTCGA
>JACQGX010000146.1 GCA_016199265.1 Chloroflexota bacterium
AGGGCGGCCGCACCGTACACTCGGCATGGATGGCAGGCTCCTCTCCAGCGTGGGTGGTTAACCCTGGAGTAAGAGCCTGCCATTCCGCTCCCTTCCCCCGCCATCCGGGATAACTGGTTACGCCCGCCGCGGCTTGGCGGTGGTGGAGGCCACTGCGCCGCTCCGGCTGGTCACGCTTACGGGCCGAGGGCTGCAACACCTGGGCGCGGACGCACGGCTCACCACGGGCGGCTACGCGGTCGCCGCAGCCAGGGCTCCCGTTTACCGAGACCAGCTTCGTGCGCAGAACCGTCTCCGCGGTGTTCAAGCTCGAAGGGATCGGGCTCGCCCTCGTCGACTTCTGGAACTTTGGTTGGGAGGACGGCCCCATAGCGCCGGCGCTCGGCCCTGAGTTCAGCCTGGGGCGCGGCGTCTCCCACGCACAGCGTAAGCGCTGGATCACCGACTACCGCATTGCTCCGGCGGTTGACGCGTTGCGTAGCGCGGGAGTGCAGGTATTCCACTGCACCCATGCCGACATACTGCAACGCTATTCGCAGTGGCAGGCGTCGACGCCGCCGAATGAGCGGGAGGCGCTGGAGGGACGACGAAGAGACGGACCGGCGGACGGGTCAGCGGAACCAGCCGCACCGAATGGAGGGACTCCCAGGTGAGGGTGCGATCGGCCATGCTTACCGTGATTCCAAGGCTATACTGTCAGTAGAACGGGGACAGCAATGACTGCCGAAACGACACAGGCCGCGTTATTCAATGGCGTCGAAGCCTACCGTTACTTGGAGCGACGGCCACGAAGCTGGCGCCGGCAACTGTACCTAAAGAGCCGCAACATCGCCGTCGGGCAACTCATCTACAGCATGCGCGCCAATAAGCAGATGCCGGAGGAAGCGGCCGAAGACTACGGCCTGCCCGTTGAGCAGGTTCAAGAGGCGATCCTCTATTATGAGCGGCACCGCGACCTGATCGAGCAGGACGCGGAGGAAGAACGCCGCTCCCTCGAGTCGCAAGGGATACCACTTGAGCCTCGGCCTGTACCTCGATGACTGCGCCGACAGCCGCGAACTCCAACGTTTGCTCGAGGATGATGGACACCGGGTGGTGGTGCCCGCCGACGCCGGTCTGCTCGGTGCCGACGACGAAGACCACTTCTTCTACGCCTGCCGGCATGGCTTGGTCCTGCTGACGAAGAATCCGCGGGACTTTGTGGCGCTTCACCACAAGTTTCCCGACCATCCGGGCATGCTCCTGGTCTACCAGGACAACGACGTTACCAGGGACATGACCCATCAAGAGATCGTTGGTGTCATCCGCAACCTCGTGTCGGCCGAGATTCCCATCGCAGGCCAGATTCATTCACTCAACCATTGGCGTTACTGATCACGCCCCAGTTTCGCGCGTTCACGATCGACGACTACTTCGGCCTCCAGTTCTATGACGGCGAAGACCACTGGCCCGGCTTCTGGTCGGAAGCGGCTCTGCGTGACCTTCACGAGCGACTCGTCGACATCTGGAACTTTGGTTGGGAGGACGGCCCCGTTGCGCCGGTGCTCGGTCGTGCTCAACTCTTTGGGGGATGCCAGCCAGCCAGCACCCAATAGCTGCGCACTTCAATTGCATCTGGATCGTCGCCTAAGTACAGGGCAGCGACGGTCGCGCGCCCTATCGGTGTCTTGCCCGCGATGCGCAGGCCGCCGTCCACCCACTGGAAGTGCTCAGACCAGACCTGTGTGCGTGGGTTGAATAGCAGCGCCGGTTGACCGGTTTCTGGATCGGGCGCCCCTGTCTTGTCGCTCTTGTGTCCGTTGCAGATGGGGCAGGCAAGCCACAGGTTCACCTCTTCATCGCTGCCGCCCTTTGCGATGGGCACAATGTGCTCGATCTGCAAGCGAGCCATCACCAGGTGTTGGGGACTGAGGCAGTATCCACAACGATCCCGCGCTGCCGCGCGGACACGGCCATCAAGTTCCGCGGAGATCGGGCGGCGAGCCATCAGTTCGCGTTGAGCGGTGGCTGCAGACCACGCTCAACGGCAACCTTGAGCGCTTGCGCTTTCCGCACCATCCCCCGCCGATAGGTGTCCATCAGTGCATCGAGGCGGGCGCGTCCAGCGTTGCTCAGCGTTCCCTCTCTCTGTTGAGCCAGTAGATCGCTTAGCTCGGCCTGTTCCTCGTCGCTCATTTGTAGATTTTGCAGCGCGAGCACCTGGTCATCCGGCAACGACTCAACCGGTATCTCAGCCGCAGCGCGGCCAAGCCACTCGACGAGCACATCCTCGACTCGACGATCGGTCCGTGCCGCGACCGCGCGTGCACTCTGTGCCACTTCCTCCGGAAGGGCAAGGGTCACCGTCTCACTCATACAGGCTCCAATTCCAGTGCGTGACGCATGAGTTGCCTCCCTGCCTCCAGATACCATTCTACTTCGTGAGATGCACCGCCGTTGAGGTCGGCGGTGGCATCGGCGAAGCCCTCTTCCGCGAGCGCCGCCGCTCACTGCAGCCCGAGCGCCACACCCGGCGCTGTTTGCTGCCGTGGAAGTGAGGCTGGGAGCGGAGCCGGCAACTCCGGCGGCGATCCGGCGCGATCGTATAAGTGCCTGGCGAACAAGTGGTAGCGACGGCATAGTCGCTGCCAATCTTGCCGCGCTCCTCGCACGAAGCCAATCGGGTGAACAGATGGCGAGCGGGGAAGCAGAGCAGCAAGCGTGGCTCGACGCGCGTTCACGATCGACGACTACTTGGGCCGCTGATGCTCCTGACGCAAAAGGCGAGCAAACGATGAAACGATGGATGGCACGCAGAGTTGGATGGATGCCCAGCGCAAGCTTCCATCCCTCGATCTCGCCCCGCCTGTCCGGCCGGTGCCGGGCGACCTCCTCGTCTAGTCGCGCGAGCAGTTCCACCGGCTTCTCGCCGAACGGCGCATCCGGGTGCTGCTCTTCATGGGATTCGAGACCGACGAGTGCCTGCAGTTCAAACCCTACGGCATCGCCAACATGCAGTCGCTGGGCTATCTTTGTGTCGTCGTGCGCGACTGTACGACGACGTACGAAAATGCCGAGACGCTCGACGGACTCTGGAAGACGCGCGTCGCCATCGAATCGATCGAGGCGCGCTGGGGATATTCGATCGACTCGGACGCGCTCCTGCGAACATTGGAGCGCATGAGCGCCGACCACGACCACGTGGGCGGGTGGCAAAACGTGAGACATATAGAGTGAGACACCGGGCGCGCAATGGCGCCGCCGGCGGCCGGTGCGCTGCGCGGGCGTTGGTCGTCCAGGCGCACCGTCAGGATGCGCACGTGGGCTGGGTCAACACACAGGCGCTTGGCGCAGCGCCGGTAGTACTCCTCCGCCGTGATCGCGCCGATATTCGCGGCTTCGATATCGGGCCCGTGCCAGAGGAGTTGGTGCAACCGTTCGGACGCAACCCCCAGCCGCGCGGCCCAACGCGTGAAGAAGTCTGCCTGCGGCCACGGGAAGAAAACGCCGCCAATGTCGAACACCACCGCACGGATTGGCGGAGAGACTCTCCTGTCGCTTCGAGCATTCATCCATTCCCCCTACCCATCACTCCCACGGATGGGCCTAGCCAGCAGCACCCAGTCGACCCCTCTGCCCATAGTAGTCGGATGCGGTGACGTCCTCGACGAGAGTCGGACGGCCCGCCACCCCACCGGCTTGGCTGAGCGCGACCACCTTGGGGCAACGTGGAGTGCCGCGAGGTGAGTGTAGGCAAAATGCTACGACTGTTGATAGTTGCATTCCGCCTGCATCGCCCTGTTCCCTTCGTTGGCGTCTTCAGCCGGGTTTGGTGCTGAGGGTCACGCCGCGGCTGTGCGGTGTTGGGCAGTCGCGGTCGCGTGCCCCGCAGCCTGGCAGGTACTAGAATGTGTGTTCTCTACTGCAGCGCGATAGCGCCATTCATCTTGGGCGCAGAGTCAGCAGAGTCCAACGGAGGAGGAGGAGCATGAACGTCCGCGCGATCGACTTCGTGGTGGTGAACGTCTCGGATATAGACCGGTCGATGCGGTTCTACCGGGACACGCTCGGGGTGGCGTTCCCGCTCACGGAGGACGGCGCCGGGTGGAAGGAGTTCGACACGCCGCCGGTGGCGATGGCCCTGCGCCTGGACAGGCAAAATCCGGGGGCGAACGCGGCGATTGCCCTGGCGGTGGAGGACGTCCGCGCCGCCGTAGAGGAGTTGCGCGCCAAGGGCGTGACGATCACCATCGAACCCGGCGAGAGCGACGTGTGCTACGCGGCCATGATCCAGGACCCGGACGGCAACCTGCTCCTGCTCCACCAGCGCAAGGACGGCACCGCCGGCTAGCGGAGCCGCACGGTGCTATACGAAAGCCACGGTGGGACCCACAGGCTTGCTCACCGTGCACTTTGCATTTTGCATTTTGCACTTGCTTTAGGTGCTGTCTCGCCAGATGCTCCCGCAAGCGTGGCCAGTAGGTCGAGATGGGGCACGATGGCGACGACGTCCTGGCCGATGTCTTCGAGGTAGACGTCGACCGGCCAGCCGATGGCTTCGACGTCTTCGTCGAAGAAGAACCGCTTGGTTGGAAGCTGGCAGACCAGGCCGGTGCGCGGCAGCACGAAGCGCCTGGCCTCGCCGTACTGCATCACCCCCGCCGTGCGCTCGCCAACCAGGGTGGCGCCGAGCGCGCGCTTGAGCTGGACCGCGGCCAGTTCGCCCGACGAGCCGGAGTGCCGGTCGACCAGGACGAACACTTGGCCGCGGTAGGGGTGGATCGCCGTGCTCGGCCGGAGGCCGAGGTCGAGGTGTGCGGTCTGCGCCGGCGGTGGCGGCGCCCACCCGGCGCGGAGGCGGTCGCGCTCGCCCCTGGCCTCCGCGCTGTCCACGCTTCCTTCCCTGATCTGCTGCTCCACGACCACGTTCCATAGGCTGCAGGGCCACAGCGCGCCGACGATCTCCAGTCGCGGGTAGCTGTGCCATTCCCCCCGGCAGGCCTGCGCGATCCACGCGTCGAGATATTCGAGACTCCCGCCGGCGTTGCCGCGCAAGTCGAACAGGACGCGCGGCCGAGCGGCGTGGAGTGGATAGTCCGCTGCCAGCCGACGCAATTGATCGCGTACGGCGGCGGGCCCAGCGAAGTGCCAGAGCGTGATCACCGCGGTGTCTCCGACGAGTCGCCACTCGTAGGCTGCGACGCGGGGCGGCCGCGCGATCGGAGCCGGTGTCGGCGGACGGCGCTGCAACGTTACCTGGCGCGCGCCGCAGTCGATCGTCAGCGACGGCCTCTTGCCGGCGGCGGACAGGGTGAGGATCTGGACGGCGTTTCCATCAGCCCGCAGCATGGGCGCCAGCCGGAACGTGGCGGGCCGGGCGCCGGCCAAGCCGTCAAGCGTGCACGCGGCGGAGTCAAACGCGACCGCGTGGATCCCCTGGTACTCGTGGAACGTGAGGCGTGCATCCCGATCGAGGGCCGCCTCCGCACCGCGGATGGTCAAGTGACCGTCGGGAAGGACCCGGCGAAGTGCCACCAGCGGCCCAACGATTCCCTCGCGGAACGAAAGCTCCGGACCGGCGCCGCGGATCGTGGCTGCCCACTCTGCGAAGAACGCATCAGGATCGAACGCTCGGTGGTGCAGCAGGTCGGGATAGCCGGCATATGCCTGCTGCATCAGGCGGTGGAAGAAGCCGATGTCCTCCAGCAGCGGTGCCGACGGGAGATGCGTGTGCTCGTGCGGCGCCGGTTGCGTCAGCGCCCGGCGGAGCAGCGCACTCTCAGGATCGAAGCAGTAGGAGCAGCCCCGCACCACGTCGGGACCCAGATACGGGGAGCTCATGCGGCCAGTGTAGCATCGCTGCGACACCTGGGGCCGCAGGCGAGCGGTCCACGGGGCTCGTCGCCACTGCCTGCCAAATGGAATCCGGCGAGCACGCACGACAGCGCCCGGCGTAGCGGTGCGACGTAGCGCGTGACGGCCTCGCGAGGGGTCTTGCCGACCACCTGGATCGTCCGTGAGAGCCGCTCTTACTGGACGAGAGGCAGAAGCATAGTCACTTCTTTCCCCAGGTATCCTTGAGGAGAGGCAGCGGCTATGGCAACTCGGACTGGAAGGCAGACTCAGGCGTCCAAGGAACAGGCGCCCAAACAGGCATCAATCTGGCAGCTCAAGATCACCCTGATTGGTATCCGTCCCCCGATCTGGCGGCGCGTGCAGGTGCCCAGCACGGTGACACTCGACAAGCTCCACCTGGTCATCCAGGCCGCCATGGGTTGGGACAACTACCACCTCTACTCGTTTAGCATCGGCGGGGAGGAGTACGGCGAACCTGATCCCGAACTGAACTTGCGCAGCGCAGGGCGCGCCCGATTGGATCGTATGGTCGGAGGAGAGAAGGCCAGGTTCAGGTACACGTACGACTTCGGCGACGATTGGGAACACGACATCCTGGTGGAGAAGGTGCTGCCGCCGGTATCGGGCGTGCGCTATCCCATCTGCATCACCGGTAGGCGCGCCTGCCCGCCCGAAGACTGCGGTGGGATCTGGGGTTACGAGGAGTTGCTAGAGATCCTCCAGGACCCGCAGCACGAAGAGTACGAGGAACGGCTGGAATGGCTCGGCGGCGAGTTCGATCCCGAGGCGTTTGACCTCGAGGAGGCCAACGCGCGCCTGGAGCCGTTGCGGCGGGGCTGACGAGCTGACGAGGCGTCACGGCTCCATTACGCAAACACGATCGTCTTGTTGCCGTAGACCAGAACGCGGTCTTCGACCTACCAGGCGACGACGCGAGCAAGGACGGCCCGCACGTGCGCACGGCCGCGCCCTATGCACTGTCCCGACGATCGGACCTGGGGAGCGACCTAAGTCCCGCGCTTGCCGATTCACCTGCAATCTGGGCAAGCGCATCGTCGGTCCGTCGCCTGGGTGCGTGTTTGGCCCATCTACTCAGTAGCGGGCCACGGATCGGTAACTTTTCGCCTTCCGGCGGCACTAACAGAGTAGGGAACGAACATCGTCGATAGCGGATGCGAAGCGTGGATGCGGAGGGCGAACAACCGATGCCTGACCTGTACCAACCTGGTGCAGCGGGCTCAGGCGGGCGAGGTCAGCGCGTTCGCACGGCTCGTCGAGCGCCACCAGGCGGCGCTCCTCAGCTTCTGTCGTCGATTGACCGGCAACAACAGCGGTGCGCAGGACCTCGCGCAGGAGGCGCTGTTACGGGCCTTCCAGGGCCTAGCGCGTCTCGAAGAGCCATCCCGCTTTCCAGCGTGGCTGTTCGGCATCGCCGCCAATCTGGCGCGGCGATGGTGGCAGCGGCGGGCACGCTGGCCGCTCTCGCTCGAGAGCTTGGCCGAAGCCTACCCTGACGTCCCGTGGCAGGCGATCGGCCGGCCGGCGGCGACTCCTGAACGCGCGCTTGAGGAAGCCGAGTACGCTGCGCGCCTCCAAGCAGCCATCGAGTCGCTGCCGGTAGGACTCGGCCACGTGCTTGCGCTCCACTACATAGATGGCCTGAGCTACGCCGAAATCGCCGCCGCCCTCGACGTGCCCGTGAGCACGATCAAAGGGCGATTGTTCAAGTCGCGCACGCGGTTGCACCGGTCGCTGGTCGCCGCCGGGATGATGCCGCCTGCACCTTCCCGCCAAAGCCTAACCGACACGAGCCGATTGAAAGGAGGCCCCAACGCAATGTCGAATACGAACGGTGAGCCGCCTGCCGGACTGGTTCCGGTGCGTGTGGACAGGATCGGAATGAAGACCGAAGCGCCGACGACCGACAACGTGCTGCACTGGCTGAAGCAGCTACCAACCCAAGCGGATGCTGGCACCGGTAGACCCGACCTGGAGGCGCTGGCACAGCAGCTCACCCCCGTACTGGCACAGGCAGGAGTGCTGCTCCGGACGCCACACCGCTGGGTCATCTTGCGGGAAATCGGCGGCGTGTGCGCGTTGCCGATCGTCATTGGTGTGCCCGAAGCCGATGCCATCGCGCTCCACCTCCAGGGCCATCAGGCGCCCCGCCCGTGTCGCTCCTGCACACCACCACGACTTATATCCAGTGGATATCCACATACTATCAGATAGCCGTGGCGCACGGGCTCATGCCATAGTGCTGGCACTGTCCACCGCTCGGCGTGCGTCGCATGGCAGTGTTGTCCGTTGCAGCGGGCATTGCCAGTCCCATGGTCCTGCGCGCACGCAACTCACGCAGCTACAGATCAACCCCGGTCTCGCAGGCTGCGGTCTCCAGTTCCCTGTCGAAACGGGCGCGCAGTGCCGCCATTTCGTCTTTGGGCAGGAAGCTTACCTCGACGGCGGTGCGCACCAGCGCGGCCAGCTCGGCTGCCGTGAAGCGCTGGTAGCACGCCAGCGCCAAGAACTCGTCCGTGAGCGTCGTGCCAAACAGCGGCGGGTCGTCCGAATTGACCGTGACCGGCACACCCGCCGCCAGCAGCCGCCGGATCGGGTGCTGTTCCAGGGAGGGAGAGACGCCCAAGCAGACGTTGCTCGTGGGGCACACGTCGCAGCCAATCCGGTGCGCCGCCAGGTACGCGGGCAGGTCCGGGTCCTCGACGGCGCGCACGCCGTGGGCGATTCGGTCGGCGCCCAGCGTTCGCACCGCACCCCAGATGCTCTCTGGGCCGGCGGTTTCCCCCGCGTGCGGCCAGCAGCGCAGGCCCTGTGCCTTCGCGCTCTGGAAGACCTCCTCGAAGAGCTCCGGCGGATTGCCCGGCTCGTAGCCGCCCATCCCCAGCGCGACCACGCCCTCGCCCCGGTGCGCAACCGCGAACTCGAGCGTCTCCTCGACCGAGCCGTCGCCGCCCGTGCCGGCCGGACGGAGCCCGCGTGAGAATGCCGGTGCAAACTGGAGCCGCACACCCAGCGTGCGCTCGACCCAATCCGCACCCTCGCGGATGCCTCCCCAGATTTCGTCATACGGCAGGCTCTTGATCCGCCGGTGCGTCGACGGAGCGAACGTGACCTGCACGCAGCGCACTTGCTGCGCCGCCGCGCTCTCACCCAACTCTCGCATGATGCGCGCGAAGTCGGCGCCGCGGCGCAGGCAGGTGACGATCGCCTCCCACACCTCGCCAAAGCGCCGCAGATCGCGGCAGGCGTACCAGCGCGCGAGCCCGTCGACGTCGTCCGCCGGCAGCGCCACGCCGTACCGGCGCGCCAGGTCGAGGAGCGTGGTCGCACGGACCGATCCTTCCAGGTGGAGATGTAGCTCCACCTTCGGCATGAGGCGGATGAAGCGCTCCAGCCTCTCGTCCGCCACCGGCCGCCTGTCCGTGCTGATCATCCCGATGCTCCCGGTCAATTCTTGCATCCGGGGCGTAGTTCTTCGATCCATCTGGGCTCTGTGACCGTCCCGTCAACGCCAATTTCGGCACACACACGCTCTCCTTCAGGGCGCTTCAGCGTCCTTTGTTAACGTAGCCTGAGGCTAAAGCCTCAGGCGGGCGTGACCTTGCGATTACTTTGCTCACCTCGAGACCCGCATGCTGCCGCGCCGCAGCGCAACGTGGCTGACCAGAGCAGAGACTCGGTTCAATCTTGTGTTGGTCGGAGAATTTGGCGCCCTGCCGGCGACGTCGCTAACCTGGAGATGCCGGACATACTTGCCTCAGAATCAACTGACCAACACAGTTTGTGAACCGAGTCAGAGCAGAGGGATGGCTGCACGTGGGAGCCGTGCCATGGTACACTGCGCGCTGGACGGTTCTTACGCGATCCGGCTAGCCAGGAGCAGGCGGACAAGCTCCCCAGCGTAGCGTTACCCCCGGCGGCATCGAGTGCCGCTGAATGGGCGGTATCGTATTGCCTGCTCCTCTTGCGCAGCATCGTGCGCGGCAACGCCGCGCTTGCGTGCGGCTGCGCTCCCTCCTGACCTCGTCGGCCGTAGCACGCCGCTCGCCGGCGGCGTGCTCAGCGTTCGGCCCGCGGCGCAGTCGCGCAGCGGGGGTCGTCTTCGGAGCACTCGGAGCACATGGAACACACCATTACCGTCCAACAACAGGATTGCCGTCAGCAGGGCGTCGCCTCGCGGCCGGTAGGCGGCGCCCACGCGCGTAGGCGCCGCCTACCGGCCTCCCATTCCCGGCGCGCACGTGACCAAACGTGGGCGTCGCGCAACTCCGTCTGGGAGGTAGGCGCAGGACGTCTCGTGTGGTGACCTTGGCCAGAGACTGCCGTGCGGCCGCACGTATGGGGCTCACCGCGTTTTGTGGCCGCCTGCGGGCAACGCGCGATGCCGCGGTCTACGTGGTCGGGCTGTTGTGGCGGCACGCGCGTCTGCCGGGTGGGCTGCTCCTCCTAGCGAGCGCCGTCGGGGGCGCCGGGACGCCGGTGGTCGTCTGGGCTGTGGCAGGGCTGGTGAACGCTTTGGCGGCGGCACCGCAGCAGCCGGAGGCAGTGTGGCAGGCCGTCGTGCCGTGGCTGGCGGCGCTGCTCGCGGCGCTCGTCGTCGGTGGCATGGAAGGGGCCGCCGTCGCGTACCTGGCCACCGTCACGCAGGTGCGCCTGGAGGACGCCATCCAGCGCCGCCTCTTGGAACAGGCGCTGGCGCTGGACCTGGCCACGTTCGAGCGACCGGCGCACTACCAGCGGTACGAGACGGCGGGACGGGCCCTCGGCGGCCTGGCGCAGCCGCTCCGGGCGCTGGGGCGGCTGGTGGGTGCCATGGTTAGCCTCGCCGGGTTGCTGGTGCTCTTCGTCCGCGCCCATTGGCTGCTGGCGGCCGTGTTGCTGGCAACGGTGGCGGCACGGTCGGTCGTGATCGGCCTCGCCTCGAAGATCCGGGTGCGCGTGGAGGGCGACACCTCGCCGCTGCGTCGGGAGGCCGGCTACTGGTCCGCGCTCCTCGCCTCACGGAACGCTGCCCCGGAGTTGCGCCTATTCGGGCTCGGCGAGCCGCTGCTCGGGCGCTGGCAGCGAGCGGTGGACCGTTACGCGGCGGAATCGCTGGCGGCCTGGTGGCGGGTTCAGCGACACGACGTCGCCGCGCACGTCGCACAGGAGGCGGTGAGCTGGGCTGCGGTCTTCGTCTTGCTGCTCCTGGCGCTGGGAGGCGCCTTGCAACTGGGCGAGTTGGTCGCGCTCTTCTACGGCCTGGCCGGGTTCCGCGGGTTGGCCTGGAGGTGCGGCTACAGCGTCGGGGAGTTGGTCCAGCACTGGGGCCGCCTGGCGCACCTGCGCGACTTCTTGTCGCTGGCGCCGGAGCCTCGGCCGGCCACGCCCGCCGCCGTCCCGCGCCCACTGCGCGAGGGCGTGCGCTTCCGCGGCGTTTCCTTTATCTATCCCGGCGCCGGCCGCCGGGCGTTGGCTGGGATCGACCTCACGCTCCGCCCAGGCGAGCGGGTGGCGCTGGTGGGCGAGAACGGCGCCGGCAAGACGACGCTCGTCCGGCTCTTGCTGGGCTTGTACCGCCCGACGGAGGGCCAGATCACCGTGGACGGCGTCGACCTGGCGGCGCTCGACCCCGACGCGTGGCGGCGGGAGGCGACGGCGGTCTTTCAGGATTTCGGCCGCTACCCCACGACCGCCGGCGAGAACATCGGCTACGGGGATCCTGATCTCTTGGACGGCCTGTGCGCCGCGGTCGGAAGTTCCCCTCACCCCCAGCCCCTCTCCCACAAGGGGAGAGGGGAGTTCGTGCCTCCGCGTATCGTCGAGGCAGCGGCGCGAGGCGGAGCGGATGAACTGATCGGTAGTTTGCCGCACGGTTACGCGACGCCGCTAGGCAAGGAGTTCGACGGCGCGGTCGAGCTGTCGGTGGGGCAGTGGCAGCGGCTGGCGCTCGCCCGCGCCTACCTGCGCGACGCGCCGATCGTGGTGCTGGACGAGCCGGCGGCGGCGCTCGATCCGCGTGCCGAGGTCGCCGTCTACCACCAGTTTGCGCGCGCCGCCGCCGGACGGTGCGCCGTGCTGATCTCGCATCGCCTCGGCTCCGCGCGGCTGGCCGACCGCATCGTCGTCCTGAAGGACAGTCGCATCATCGAAGAAGGCAATCACGAGTCGCTCCTGCGACAGGGCGGCGAGTACGCGCGCCTGTGGTCGCTGCAGGCTGGGTGGTATGCCGATGCGTCGGGGATTCCGGATGGGGGTCATGGCAAGAGTACGGCCATAGAAGTGGCAATGGAGGGGAACGGCGATGACGGTGTTGTCTGAGCGCGTGTGGGTCTTGCGACGGCTGGTGCGGCTGCTGTGGGAAGTGGTGCCCGGCACTGCTGCCGTGGTGGTGACGCTCAGCATTGCCGGCGGGCTGCTGGCGACGCTCGAGGTGCATCTGTTGCGGCGGCTGGTGGAGACGGCGCAGGACGTCCTGGGCGGGCGGGCGCCGCTGGCCGCCGGCCTGCTGTGGGGGGCGGCGCTGTTCGGCAAGGAGGCGCTGGGTGGGGCGCTGCGTCTGGGCGGCATCGCGCGGGAACGGCTGCAGTGGCGACTTCGCGCCGCGATTGAGCGGCGCTGCTTGCGCC
Source organism: Chloroflexota bacterium (assembly GCA_016199265.1). Lineage (GTDB taxonomy): Bacteria > Chloroflexota > UBA11872 > UBA12225 > UBA12225 > JACQGX01. The sequence continues at coordinate 12,462 of JACQGX010000146.1, forward strand.
GGGCGCAGACGCTGCCGCTGGCGCTGCTGGAGACCCCCGAACATCACGACCGCCTGGAGCGGGCGCGCCAGGGCATGGAGCAGCGGTTCAACAACCTGCTGGGGTACTCCTGGCAGATGGTGACCAGCACCGCAGCGGTCCTTTCCCTGCTGGTGTATCTGGGGCAGTTCCACTGGGCCGTGCCGGCGCTCCTGCTGCTTGGCACCACACCTTCCGTGCTGGCGCAGCACCGCCTGACGGAGCGCCGCTACATGACCGTCTGGCGGCAGACGCCGCACGTGCGCCGCTTGGAGGTGCTGCGCCGCATACTGACTGGGCGGGAGGCCGCCGCCGAGCTGCGCCTGTTCGGCTTCGGCCCGTGGCTGGTCGACCAGGTGGAGCGGCTGCGGCGCCGGCTGCACGGCGAGCGGCTGGCGCTGGCGCGGCACGAGGCTCGACTCACGGTGGCCGCCGATGGCCTGAACGCGCTGGTGCTGGTGGCGGCGGTGGCAGGCAGCGTGTGGCTGCTGATCACCGGCCGCGCCGGCATCGGCGCCTACGCGGCCCTGTTCTCTGCCGTGCAGAGCTTCCAAGGTCACTACTGGACGGTGGTTATGCTGGGCGTGTGGGCCTGGGGTGACGTGCGCTACGTGCGGGACTTCTTCGACTTCGTCGATACCCTGGGAGTCGATCCGGAGGTGGGGCGGAAGCTGGCCGGCCCTATCTCGCGGGGTATTGAGCTCGAGCGCGTGTCGTTCACGTATCCCGGCAGCGAGACCCCGGCGCTGTCGGACGTCAGCCTGACCATCCGTCCGGGCGAGCGGCTCGCGCTGGTGGGCGAGAACGGCGCCGGCAAGAGCACGCTCGCCAAGCTGCTCATGGGCCTGTACCGCCCCACGGAAGGCCGCATCCTGGTGGACGGCATCGACCTCCAGGAGATTGCCCCCGCCGACTGGTTCCGCCGCTTTGGGGCAGTGTTTCAGGACTTCGTGCGCTACCAGGCCACCGTGCGCGAGAACATCGCCTTCGGCGACGTGGCGCGGACGGCGAACGCGGAGGCGATCATGGCGGCGGCGCGGCGCAGCAGCGCGGCCGAGGTGGCGTGCAGCCTGCCCGAGGGGCTGGACACGCTGTTGGGCAAGGAGTTCCACGACGGCGTGGAGCTGTCGGTGGGCCAGTGGCAGAAACTGGCCATCGCCCGTGCCTACGTCCGTGCGGCGGAACTGCTCGTGCTCGACGAGCCGGCGTCTGCCCTGGACGCGCGCGCCGAGGCGGCGGTGTACGAGCGCTTCGCCGAGCTGGCCGAAGGTCGCACCGCCCTCCTCATCTCCCACCGGCTGGGCTCGTGCCGGATGGCCGACCGTATCGTCGTTCTGCGCCAGGGTCGACTGGTGGAGGAGGGCACGCACGCCGACCTCTTGCGCACGGGCGGCGAGTACGCCGATCTCTACCGGCTGCAGGCGGCCTGGTACGCCTCGGACGTGCCGGCTGGGGCAACTGGGGCAACGATGGCCTAACGGCATATGACTGCTCCAACAGGTCGAGAAGGCAAATGGGGCGACGGCGGCGGAGATGAACATGCCGGCCACCTCGGGTTTGCGGCCGACGAGCGGCGTCGATGCGACGCGGCGCATACGGGCGTAGCCCTGCCCATTGGGGAAGGCGGTGCCTTCTGCTCCAGTCACACGTCCGCCGGTGGGCCAAAGCATTAGTAGATGGTGGGCCAAAACGATAGTAAGGTGCGGGCCAGATTGCGGGCCGTGACTGCGCAGCAGTGGCTACCGGCGGACCGACGCCGCCCCCAACGGAGCGCTGATCCGAGTCCCACTCCCCCAGAGGTCCTACTTCGCTTCACGGCGAATGGCATTAGGTAGTACGATGCTCATCGAACTACGACGCTAATTCGATGGGAGACGCATGTGGGATACACGGTTGACGTCGATTACGCGCCGGCGTACGAATTGCTGGTGAGCCTGCGGGCGTACATCCAGCAGAAGGACCACTCCACGCTCCAACTCGGGGCCAAGTGGGTAAGCCACGTCCGGCAGCAACTCCGTCCGGAGTTCGCCGAAGCGTTGGCGGCCGAAAAGGAGCCATGGGGGCCGGCGATGTTCCCGCTGCTGATCTGGCAGAGCCCGCACAAGCGGGAGGCCGCCGCGTTCGTCAACTGGCTCGGCGCGCTCTCTGTGGGCGAAATCTACGAGCGGCTCGCACCCTACCTGCCCGAGAGCGGCCAGGGCCTGCCGCGGGACCTCGGGGCGGGGCGCGACTGGTACGCGCGGGTCCTGGCCACCTGGCACGACCAGTACTTCCGCGGCGTCGATCCGGTCATCCTGGCGGGCCTCGAACGGGATGCCGTTGATAAGCGAGCCCTATTGCAGAGCGCGGCCCCAGACGAAGTGGTGGAGTTGGCCACCGGCGGCGTCTCTCTCGAGCCGGCGCCGGAGATCGAGCGGGTGCTGCTCGTACCCCAGTACCACCAGAACCCCCTCAACCTCTTTGCCCTCGGTCACCGACTCGCGCTGTTCCTCTACGCCGCCGATGCAGTCACGCCCGCCGCCGGGCAGCCGTCTCCCGCCCTCTTACGCCTCACGCGGGCGCTGGCCGACGAGAGCCGCTTGCGCATGCTCCATTACCTGGGCGGGGACGAACGCAGCTTCAAGGAGATCGTGCAGTGGTCGGGCTTGGCGCAGAGCACCGTCCACCACCACCTGGTGGTGTTACGTGCCGCCGGCCTGGTCCGCGTGCGGTTCTCCTATGACGTCCCGCGCTACGGCCTGCGTCCCACTGCCGTACAGGAAGTAAGCCACCGGCTGAGCGCCTTTCTCGACCCAACCGGCGCGGCGTAGCGCGAGTTGCGAAGCGCGCCCAATCGAGGCCGCGTGTCCGTGCCGATCACCCCGACGCTCCTGTCGATTGTTGCATCCGGGGCGTACGGGGCGTCGTTCTTCGATCCGTCGGGGCGCTGTGACCGTCCCGTCAACGCCTATTCCGGCACACACACGCTCTCATCCAGGGCGCTTCAGCGTCCTTTGTTAACGTAGCCTGAGGCTTTAGCCTCAGGCGGGCGTGCCCTTGCGACTACGTTACTCACCTCGAGACAGCATCGCGGATTCTCTGTAGCCTCCGTAGCCCGGGTGATCTGTTAGCTCCAGCCAGTCTTCCGCGACCCACTCAATAGGGAAAACGCTCCGGACGGACCGGGGCAGCACGAGGGGAGCGCACTGACGGCATGCGCACATCGCTCACATCACCCACGGGACTCACCACAGGCGCCCGAGATGGCCGTGACGGCTGGGAAGTCACCATGGCCGCCGAGCGGGCACGCCTCGTCCGCCTCTGCCGCCGCTTCACCGGCGAGGCCGATGTCGTCGAGGACCTGGCGCAGGAGACGCTGCTTGAGGCCTGGCGCCACGGTGACTCCCACGGGCGCAAGATCCACTCCTGGCACGGCTTGATGCGCCACCGCTGGCTCGACCTCGCGCTCGGCCACATCGGCGATTTGCAATGACACCGAAGTTGGTATCATTGCAATGTGAGCAGTGGGCGGTACGGGGTAGCGTTCGACTCGCGGACACGGGAGCATTTCGCGGTGTTGAGCGCCAATGAGAAAGCGCGTGTGCGAGACGGTATCGAGCAGCATCTGCGGTACGAGCCCACCGTGGAGACACGCAATCGCAAGCGCCTGCGCCCCAATCCGATAGCCGAATGGGAACTGCGTCTAGGTGGTCTACGCATCCTCTACGATGTGGACGAAGGAGAGCACCTGGTGTACGTCCAGGCGGTGGGTGCGAAGCGTGGTGAGCGCTTCTACGCAGGCGGACAGGAGGTAGACCTACATGGCACGTAGGGGACAAGCCAAAGTGGTATTCGGGGATGTGGAGATACCTGTCCCAGAGGTGCCGGAGGAGAACGCGCAAGCCGGTGACGCCGAAAGCGTGGCACTGGCGGCTGGGCTGACGCGGGCCGTGGCGGAGGGACGGATGGAGCCACGCAAGGCGGGCGCGGGTATTCCAGCGGACGAGATGTACCGCGAGCTCGGCCTAGAGCCACCGGAGGCGCCCGAGCCGCCGCGCCGGCGGCCCACTGGGCGACGGCCAGACCCGGAGAGCGACTTCAGCGGGCGCCTCATGGTACGCCTGCCCAAGAGCGTGCATCGTGAGCTAGCCGAGCGTGCCGAGGAAGAAGGTATCAGCATCAATCAACTCGTGCTGAGTTATGTCAGCCGCGGGCTTGGCGTAGACCAGGCCTCGACTAGATCCCGCGAACGCCAGGGTGCAGCCTAGGAGGCGGACAGAAACACAGTCGCAACCGGATAGGAACGAGCGCCTGGCGCCGAGTTCCAACGCGCGCTCGTTGCCGGTGAGGCGGTAGTAGTCGGCCAGGAAGAGCGGGATCCCGCCGTTGCTGTAGAGGTCTCCGCGGTACTGCGGCTCGCCGGCGTCGTTGAGCGTCTGCCACCGCACCCCCTCCGGCACCACCTCTGCCTTGCGCTCGACGTAGTTGAACACCGAGTCGGCGCCGGTTCTGGCCGTCTCGATGACGGCTGGCAGCACGGTGGCCGAGATCACGCGTCTATCGTAACCACTCGGGTGTAGGCAAAGCAGCCAGACTATGGACGGTCGCGGTGTCGCCCCTTCTAT